>CAZTAP010000001.1:0-57896 GCA_964611665.1 uncultured Selenomonadaceae bacterium
TGAAACAGGATGTGATTGCATGAATATGATGCCGGTCTTTGATATCGTTGGTACGATGGCCTTTGCCATGCTTGGTGCACTGTCGGGGATCTATAAAAAGCTGGACGTGTTCGGCATCCTGATCCTGGCGCTGGCGACGGCCGTAGGCGGCGGAATCATCCGCGATGTGGTGATTTCCAATACACCGCCCATGGCTTTCCGGAATCCGCTGTATGTTGAAGTAAGCATTGCAGGAGCCGTGATTGTCATGCTGGGCAGAAGGTATCTGGAGTGTTTTACGAAAACAATCCAGATCTGTGATGCTATCGGTCTTGGTTCTTTTGCAGCAGCAGGCGCAAATATGGCGATGTCCTGCGGCTATTACAATGTACTTACTGTGACCTTTCTGTCTGTCGTTACTGCAGTGGGCGGCGGTGTGATCCGTGATATCTTTATTCAGGAGCTGCCAGGGGTATTCTATAAGGAAATCTATGCGACGGCTTCTCTTTTGGGGGCGCTTGGCTTCTATTTTGCTTATCCTTATGCCGGTCCGGATGCTGCGATGTATATCTGTTTTGGCGTGACAACGGGCTTGCGGCTCGCAGCGCTCCACTATCATTGGGATCTGCCGGTTCCCCGCTGAGCTATGTACTTGTTTTTTGGGGGTTGTCCTGTTTTTTGCAGGAAATCCGGTATCCTTGAATACATGGCGGATTCAGTTGACAAGGGCCGGAAGCATAGGTATAATAAGAACATCAACAAGGAACGGGCGATGAAGCCCCCGAAAATCCGGCATCGGATTTTCGGGGGCTTTTCTGTTTTTCGTTGACAGCAATGATTCAATAAAAGAACAAAAGACAATGGCGTCTTGTTCGATGTACATACTTCTGTGCATTGGACAGGGCGCTTTTTCTTTTGGCAATGATGAGAAGGGATGATGACAATGAAAAAGACATGGTCAGTTTTATGGATGACACTGTTTTGTATGCTGCTGGCAGCTCCGGCAGCGTTGGCTGCGGATGGTGCAGAAGCAGCGAAGATCGATACAGGTGATACGGCCTGGGTGCTCATCAGTGCAGCGCTGGTATTTATCATGACACCGGGACTTGGATTTTTCTATGGCGGCATGGTGCGCAGCAAGAATGTACTCACGACCATTATGCAGAGCTTTTTTATCGTAGCGATGGTTTCCGTAGAATGGGTGATCCTGGGCTATGCAATGACCTTTGGTGCAGACATCAATGGTTTTATCGGCAGTCTCGATAAGATCGGACTTGCAGGAGTTGGCATGAATGTGCTGGAAAATGGCACGATTCCGGAGCTTGCCTTCGTTGCTTTCCAGTGCATGTTTGCGGTCATTACACCGGCACTGATTACCGGCGCGTTTGCAGAACGCATGAAGTTTGGTGCGTTTGCACTCTTTATCCTCCTTTGGGCGATTTTCATCTACAATCCGATGGCACACTGGGTATGGGGAGGCGGCTTTTTGGCGAAGCTTGGTGCACTTGACTTCGCCGGCGGTCTTGTCATTCATATCCTGTCCGGCGTATCCGGCCTTACGCTCTGTCTTCTGTTGGGCAAGCGCCACGGTTATGGCAAGCTTCCGATGCTGCCGCATCATCTGCCGATGACCGTACTCGGTGCCGCACTTCTGTGGTTTGGCTGGTTCGGATTCAATGCGGGCAGCGCGCTCGGAGCGAATGCACTGGCGGCGAATGCGTTTGTGACCTCTCAGGCAGCAGCAGCTTCTGCGACGGTAGCCTGGGTAGTGATCGAATGGATCCATAATGGCAAGCCGACCATTCTTGGCGCAGCTTCCGGCTGTATCGCCGGTCTTGTGGCAATCACGCCGGCAGCTGGCTTTGTTGCTCCGATGCCTGCCGTCCTGATCGGCCTCATTGGCGGTGCTGTCTGCTATACGGCGGTTGCTGTTGTCAAAGGAAAACTGGGTTATGATGATTCTCTTGATGCCTTTGGCGTACATGGCATCGGCGGAACCTGGGGTGCAATTGCTACGGGCCTCTGGGCGACCACTGAAGTCAATCCGGCAGGCGCAGACGGACTTTTCTATGGCAGTTCGGACCTTCTGGTTGCACAGCTTATCTCCATTGTCGTTGCTTATGCATTGGCAATCGTTGGTTCCTTCGTGCTGTTCAAAATTGTGAGTGCCTTTATGAAGGTGCGTGCAGATGAGAGCGAAGAAGTATCCGGCCTCGATATCGTTGAGCATGGTGAGCGTGGTTACGCTCAGGCTATCATGATGGGCAGTCCGCTGACGGGAAGCCTTGAGGAATCTGCAACAGCATTTCAGACCATGGTGAGCAGTGAACCGAATTTGAAATGATTGCCTTAAGGAAATGCTGATGAATCCGGCAGCCCGGCTTGCTGCATCTGAACCATCGTATTCATCAGCGTTTCTTCAAGTGAAAAGGAGAGAATACCATGCAGAAAATCTCGAAAATAGATATTGTCACGCGTCCGAATAAGCTTGAGGAATTAAAGGAAGCTTTGAATGCCATTGGCGTCCGGGGCATGACGGTAAGCCAGGTTTATGGCTGCGGTTTGCAAAAGGGCCATACGGAGGTTTATCGCGGACGTGAATATAAAATGAATCTTATTCCAGGGATAAAAATAGAAACCGTTGTCTGTGAGGTGCCCGTGGAAAAAGTCATTGCGGCAGCGCAGGCTGTCCTGAAGACCGGGGAAGTCGGTGATGGCAAGATTTTTGTGTTTGCTGTTGAAAATGCTGTGCGTATCCGTACTGGTGTTGAGGGAGCAGAAGCCATCATGGATGAAAAATAAGGACAAAAAACATAAAACAGAGTGTGAATAGGCAAAAAGCCTTGTTTATGCTCTGTTTTTTTTGTATACTTGAAGAAAAGCAGCAGCTCAGTGTGTTTTTTGTAAAAATTGTAAGGATAAATTCAAGTTGTCTGTAGATTCTGGCAGGGATTTATCCTTTTGATGGCGAAATAAGCAAAGTATAAAAATGGTATGGCGTCAGGTCTATTATAGAAGAGAGAAGCAGGTGATCATTTGTGGAGAAAGTCAAGGTAATGGTCGTAGATGACTCGAGGGTCAGCCAGGTGATGCTGGAGGGTATTCTTTCCAAAACCAATTTTGAAGTCTGTGCTTTTGCACAAAATGCTGCTGAGGCTGTAGAAAAATATTCACAGGCGCGCCCGGCGGTAGTCACGATGGATATGAATCTTCCGGATGCGGATGGAATCGAGTGCAGCCGCCGGATAAGGGCTATCGATCCGGAAGCGAAAATCATCATGATCAGCGCGATGAAGGATGCAAGTCTTATGATGCAGGGAAGGGCTGCAGGCATCAGTTCTTTTTTGCAAAAACCAGTCAATGCGAATGAACTCATTGATACGCTGTTGATTCTTTGCCAGGATCGTGCGGGCACGATTGCTGTTCTGCGTGAGTCTTATGTGAAGTCGTTCGTCAAGGCTTTGCAGAAGAGCTTATTCAGCCTCGTTGGTGTGCATAGCAAGGTAACGCTTGAGCTGGATGAGACGAAATTCCTTGATATCAATGGTATCGCAGTTATTATCGGGCTTACCGGATATCCGATGGGCAGGGCAATCGTGCACATGGATGAAGCAACGATGCGTAAGTTTTCCTGCGTGATGCTTGCCAAGGAGAGTGAAAAGGATCTTACGGAGGAAGAAGCAAACGATACCGTCGAGGAAGCAGCAAATATCATTGTGGGTCGTGGGGTGTCAAAGATCAATGATGTATTCAAGGATAAAGAAATGCGTATAACGCCGCCAGGGACAATTTGCGGTGCAAAAATTCGGATTGCAAATCCAAAGCTCACATCGTTTCGCGTAACAGCCGAAACACGGTTGGGGAATATTTGTATGAATATTGGCTTTGCAGAGGGAGAATGATACGATGGATGCAAAATTAGTCAATCCTTTTATTGATGCATTTACAACGGTGATGCCGCAAATGGGATTTCAGGAGCCAAAGCGTACGAAAATGTCAGTAAAGGATAAAGTAGCAGAAAGCTTAGGCGTTTCCGTCATTGTCGGTTTTACGAAACAGATACGCGGAAATGTTATCTATAACATGTCAGAAGATACAGCAAAGTATATTGCCTCGACGATGATGATGGGCATGCCGGTTGAGTCTTTTGATGAAATGGCGCAGAGCGCAATCTCGGAAATGTCGAATATGCTTACGGCGAATGCAGCAACGAACCTTACGGCAATGGGCCTGGAGGTTGATATTTCCACACCGAGCCTTTCTGTGGGAGAAAAGTTTCAGATCAAGATCAGCGGGGAGCAGTATCTGACTGTTGAAATGGACTTGGGCGGACATCCGGTAGAACTGGATATTGCGGTTGCAGCGCAGTAATTGAAAGATAGCGGAAGAGGCAGTATACATTGCTGCTGATTTAGGATGGGAGGCGATATTTTTATGCGATTAAACAGTATCCGGACGAAGTTTTTACTCACCTTGTTACCTCTATTTATTGGAAGTTTCATCATCTTTTTTGGTATCAGCTACTATATGTCGAATAAAGCCTTACTGGAGAGCGGCAATCATATTGCCCAGGGAATAGGAGAACAGGCAGCGTTAGAGATCGAGAAGGATCAGCTGGAGAAGATGGGACGTCTTGAAGCACTGGCGCATGATTTGGATATCCTGCATGGAGATAAGGCAGCCAAAATCAAGGCACTTGCAGAAGCAAAGTCACGCAGCACGGGGTTTGCTATGATGGCTTATTCGGACTTGAACGGGCAGGCGGTCAGCGATAAGGGACAGGATATGGATCGTGCTTCCAGGGACTATATCAAGGCCGTAAAGGCAACGAAAAAGCCTTATATCACAGGGCCTTCTGTGTCGGGGACGAATGGCAAGCTCATCGTAATTTTTGCCAGGCCGGTTATGGAAAACGGCACCCTTACCGGTATCGTGTATGGAACGATGGAGCTCGATGCACTTTCTGAGATGACTGGAAACATGAAGTTTATGGATACTGGCTATGTTTATGTTGCGGACCAGGATGGTCTGGTTCTTGCTTTTCAGCAGAAGCCGGAAGATGTAGGGCAGCTGGATCTTACGAAGTCTGAATCCGTAAAAAAAGTAGATGAAGCGAGGATTGCTGCATTTAAGGAGGCAATCAGTTCTGGTCGGGCCGTTTCTGCGGATTATCGGACTTCAGACGGGATCGATTCTTTGGCGGTGTTTACTCCGGTACATCTGGATGGTCGTATCTGGATAGCTGTAGCGGCAGCACCAAAGAGTGAGGTTAATGCGGATGCCAGAGCTTTGTTATGGACATTGCTCATTGCTGCAGCGATTATTATCCTTGGTGTTGTTCTGTTTATCATCCATGTGGCAAATAAGATGGCTGCGCCGGTTGAGCTTCTGCGGGATGAGTGCAATATCATCAACAGTGGAGATCTGCGTTCGCGGGAGATGGCTTCAGACAGCGATGATGAGATCGGTCAGCTTGCATCCGGCTTCAAGCAAATGAGAGGAACGATTCGCGGCTTGCTGAGAAGCATCCAGCAAAATGCAGAGCAGCTGGCGGCTTCCTCCGAACAGCTCACAGCCGCTTCACAGCAGTCGGCGGAGGCTTCGAATCATGTAGCTGGTTCAATCACGGAGATTGCCGGTGGTGTTGCGGATCAGTCGAAACTTTCCGAAACGGCTGCGGAAACAACCGGGCAGATGGCAGAAACTGCCGGAATGATTTCTCAGCAGGCAGATGCTATCTCAGTTGTTACGAATATGACGGTGGATCGTGTGGCGGAAGGGCGCAGCTCGATTGGTGAAGTCGTCGCGCACATGAATAAAATCAGCGAGGGTTCCAGTACCGTACAGGCTTCCATCAGTGAACTGGCAAAGAGTTCGGATGAGATCAGCAATATTGTTGGGATGATTTCCAATATTGCAGGGCAGACAAATCTTCTGGCACTGAATGCGGCAATCGAGGCAGCAAGAGCCGGAGAGCAGGGCAGAGGCTTTGCTGTTGTGGCGGAAGAGGTCAGGAAACTGGCTGAGGAGTCAGCAAATTCTACCCAGCAGATTGCTGAGCTTGTAATGAAAATCCAGCAGGATATGGAGAAAGCTGTTGCCGCGAGTCAGGAAGGTACCGAGAGCGTGGAGCGGGGCATGGGCTCGGTAAAAGAAGCTGATGCGGTATTTGAATCGATTCTGGTATCGATTCAGGCGCTGGCTGGTGGGGTATCTGAGGTAGCAGCGAGCATTCAGCAGATGGCCGAGGGTACGAAATCCATCGATGACAAGGTTGCAAATATCCGTGAAATCAGCATGAAGAATGCAGCCGGAGCAGAGTCGGTATCTGCTGCGACACAGCAGCAGTCAGCCTCGATGCAGGAGATTGCATCGGCTACGCGGAATCTTGCAGCACTTGCAGAGAAACTTCAGGCGGAGACTACGAAGTTCCGTTTGCAATA
Source organism: uncultured Selenomonadaceae bacterium (assembly GCA_964611665.1). GTDB lineage: Bacteria > Bacillota > Negativicutes > Selenomonadales > Selenomonadaceae > CAZTAP01. The sequence goes on from CAZTAP010000001.1 coordinate 6,423, forward strand.
GGAGATTATGAAAGGGCACCGCAGATGCGGTGCCCTTTCACGTAGCAGGAGGGGTCGACACTTTTGAAAAAACCTGAAAATACCGGTTGGCAAGGTGGATTTGTTACGATATAATAATAGACAGTGTAATTTTTAAGGAGCTGTAAATTTTGAACAAAGTGATTGTCAAAGTGCGTGGAGAGCAGAGAGATGCAGAGGGAGAAGTCAATAAGATTGAAATGATGGCCGAAGGGGAGCACTATTTCCGCAATGGTAAGCATTATATCCTATATGATGATGCCACGCTGGATGAAAAGAAGAACACAGCAACAGTGCTTAAAATTGCTGCAGACTCCATGACATTGATGCGCAAAGGGGCTGTTGTACAGGAACAGCGTTTTGCCCTGGATAAGGAGAGCCGCAGTACCTACCATACGCCTTATGGTGATCTTGCGCTTTCTGTGGAAACGAAGAGCATTGAAATCGTTTATGGCACGGTTTCAGGCAATATAGATGTAGCATATGCGATGTCCGTGAATGGACGGCAGCAGAGCATGAATGAGCTGCACATTGAAGTATGTGCAGATGAAAGCGAAAAACAAAGGCTGAATTGATTCTGGAACAGGAGGATGTTTTTTTGGATATTAAAGAAGTACTCATAAAGGCAATTGAAGATGCGGCCCAAAAGGCGATCGCAGATGAAGTATTCCCGCAGGGAGAACTCGCAAAGGTGATTCTGGAGGTGCCGCCGCAGAAAGAATTCGGCGATTTCGCCACGAATTTTGCCATGCAGTCGGCGCGCACTTTCCATATGAATCCGCGCAAGATTGCTGAGGCACTGAAGGAACGTATTCAGGGGGAATGGCTCGATCATACAGAAATTGCAGGACCGGGCTTTTTGAATTTTTATTTGAAATCGAATGTGCTGTATGATGCGTTTGCCAGGATCCTGGCTGCCGGTGAGGCATATGGCAATCTTCCTGCAAAGCAGACGGAACGCATCATGGTCGAGTATGTGAGTGCGAATCCGACGGGCCCGCTGCATGTAGGCCATGGGCGCGGAGCTGCTGCGGGCAGTGCGCTGGTGAATCTGCTGCGGGCTGCAGGATACCCTGTGTCGAGTGAATACTATATCAATGATGCAGGCAATCAGATCAATAATCTGGCCGCTTCGGTGAATGCACGCTATCTTGAACTTCTGGGCAGGGAATCAGCGTTTCCGGAGAATGGCTATCATGGTGCAGATATCATGGATACGGCGAAGCGTATCATCAAAAAGGATGGGGACAAGTATCTTGCAATGTCCGAGGAAGAACGTCTGGGCATTTTCAAGGAGCTTGCGCTCAAGGAAAAGCTTGCTGCCCTGAAGGAGGACCTGGAAGCCTTCAATGTTACGTTCGATAAGTGGTTCAGTGAACGTACGCTTCATCCGGAGGCGGTCAAAGAGGCTTGTGATACCTTGCAGAAGAATGGCAATATCTATGAGCAGGATGGTGCGCTCTGGCTGAAATCGACGGCTTACGGTGATGATAAGGACCGTGTGGTCATTCGTGATAATGGCGTGCCTACATATCTGGCAGCAGATATTGCTTATCATCGCAATAAATTTGAGCGCGGCTTTGGCAAACTCATCAATATCTGGGGGGCTGACCATCATGGCTATGTCTGCCGTGTGAAGGCTGCAATGGCTGCCCTTGGCTATGATCCGGATCATCTGGAAGTACTGCTTTTGCAGATGGTCAGCCTTTATCGCGGCGGCGAGCTCGTGAAGATGTCCAAGCGTACCGGGCAGAGCGTGACTCTGGCTGAACTCATCGAAGAGGTCGGCACAGATGCGGCACGTTACTTCTTTATTATGCGTTCGTTGGACAGCCAGCTGGATTTTGATCTGGATCTTGCCAAATCGCAGTCGAATGATAATCCGGTATATTATATTCAGTACGCGCATGCGCGGATCTGCAGCATTTTCCGTCAGGCAGGCGAAACGAAGCTTTCCGTAGGCGAAGCACCAAAGCTTGATCTGCTTACGGATGAGACGGAAACTGCGCTCATCAGGAAGATCGGGGAGTATACGGAAGAAGTCGGGAAAGCAGCTGCTGAGTATGCACCGCAGCGCATTGCACGCTATGCGTATGATCTGGCCAGCGAGTTCCACAGCTTCTACAATAAATGCCGGATTATGGGTGTGGCGCCGGAACTGGCTGAAGCCAGGCTTGCGCTTGTTCAGGTAACGGCACATGTCATCCGTCACGCGCTGGGAATCCTTGGCGTGTCGGCACCAGAAAAAATGTAACAGGGTGAATATAGAGGGGAGTTTTTGTTTTGGATTTTTTGAATAGCTCAGAGGTAGACGTAGCATATTATGTACTCACAGAGGCTGGAGAGCCGATGTATTATAAGGATCTTGTCATGGATGTCATCGAGAAAAAACGTAAGCCGGTACAGTCATTGTCCGCAGCGATTTCTGAGGTGTATACGCTGATCAATATGGACAGCCGCTTCCATTATGAAGGAAAGAGCATGTGGGGCCTTACCGAATGGAATCCGCCGGAGGTAAAGCGTTCGCATTCATCATCTTCTTCACGTACGGGTTCTGCATCGTCTTCGAAGACGACGCGCCGCCGCGAAAAGCTTTTGGAAGGAATTCAGGAAGAATAATATTGTTTGACGAAAGCCGTCAAACGCGATACAATAGTGCACATGTGTTTTAACTGTACGCATAGGTTTACAATGATAAATAGGAGGCATTTCAATGGCAAAGTATATTTTTGTTACCGGCGGAGTCGTATCCTCTCTTGGTAAGGGCATCACGGCTGCATCCCTGGGGCGCTTGCTCAAAAGCCGCGGGATCAAGGTTACGATTCAGAAATTCGATCCGTATATCAATATCGATCCGGGTACAATGAGTCCGTATCAGCATGGTGAGGTTTTTGTTACTGATGATGGAGCGGAAACAGATCTTGACCTGGGTCACTATGAGCGGTTTATTGATATCAATCTTACCAAGGGATCGAATATCACTGCGGGTAAGGTATACTGGTCGGTACTCAACAAGGAACGCAAGGGTGACTATCTTGGCAGTACGGTACAGGTCATTCCGCATATCACGAATGAGATCAAGCAGCGTGTCTATGATGTGGCTGCTGCGGATAACGCAGATGTGGTCATTACGGAAATCGGCGGTACGGTCGGTGATATCGAGAGCCTGCCGTTCATGGAGGCAATCCGTCAGGTCAAGAAAGAAGTCGGCAAGAATGATGTGCTTTATATCCATGTAACTTTAGTCCCGTATATTTCTGCAGCGGGTGAGCTCAAGACAAAGCCGACGCAGCATAGTGTCAAGGAACTGCGCAGCATCGGTATTCAGCCGGATATCCTGGTCTGCCGCGCGGAAAAGGAGCTTTCCAAGGAAATGAAGGAAAAGCTTGCGTTGTTCTGCGATGTGGATATCAATGCAGTCATTGAGAACCGCACGGCTTCTACGATTTATGAAGTGCCGCTCATGATGCAGAAAGAGGGCCTGGACAAGATTGTGCTGGAGAAGCTCCATATGGATTACAGCCCGGCAAATATGACCGATTGGGAGATGATGGTCCATAAGATCAATCATCCGTCCAAGAAAGTCAAGGTTGCGGTTGTCGGCAAATATGTCGAGCTGCCGGATGCTTACATTTCTGTCACAGAGGCACTGCACCATGCGGGGATTGCGAATGATACCGAGGTCAGGATCCACTGGGTGAATTCGGAGAATATCGAGAGCGAGGATACGGATCTCAGTGAAGTCTTTGCGGGCTGCAAGGGGATTCTTGTACCGGGCGGCTTTGGTGACCGTGGTGTAGAGGGAAAGATCAAGGCGATTCAGTATGCGCGTGAGAACAAGCTTCCTTTCCTTGGTCTCTGTCTCGGCATGCAGTGTGCAGTTATCGAGTTTGCACGTCATGTCTGCGGCATGACTGATGCACACAGTACGGAGTTCAATCCGGAAACGACTCATCCGGTCATTGATCTGATGAGTTCGCAGCAGGGCGTAGAGGAAAAGGGCGGCACGATGCGTCTTGGCGCTTATCCCTGCAGGGTTGCTGCGAATACAAAAACACGCGAGGCTTATGGTGAGGAGCTTATTCATGAGCGTCATCGCCATCGCTTTGAGTTCAATAATGACTATCGTCAGGAACTTCGTCAGGCAGGCATGGTCATTGCTGGTACATTGCCGGATGACAGTCTGGTTGAGGTCGTTGAAGTCAAGGACCATCCTTGGTTTGTCGGCTCACAGTTCCATCCGGAGCTGAAATCCCGTCCGAATAATCCGCATCCGTTGTTCCGTGATTTTGTCAAGGCTGCGTTGAATCTGAAATAAATAAAATCGGGACATCTGTAGCTATGGTCCTAAAAATGCCGCACAATAGTGCGGCATTTTTTTATTTCTAGGAGGATTTTTTCAGCAAACAGCGAAGTAAGGAAGTAAGAAAATGAAAGGGAGAAGGATATCATGGTCATTCAAACAGTATGCTCGGTAGCGCTTTATTGCCAGCGCTGCGGCAAGGTCCATGTGCACGATGTACCGTACTTTGCCGGGACGAGACGTCTGGTCCTGCGCTGCGACAGCTGTGCACACGAACAGGCCGTTTTAGTGCGCTGCCGTGCGCACAAAATCGAGCTTCGGATTGCCTGTGCGGTATGTGACAGGGTGAATACTATGGTGTATTCTCTCCGCAGGCTGCATCGGCTGCAGCTGGAAAAAATCTATTGCCAGAAAGATCATTTTGAGCTTGGTTATATCGGGCGGAGACGCCGCATTGAGGAGCTTTTGGCTTTTAATCAGGCGGAGTTTGCAGCACTGCATCCTGGAGAGGATAAGGACCAGGCAGAAAAGCAGCGTGTGCTGCTCGCCGCGATGAACTGTCTGCATGACATTGCTGCAGCGGGAGATCTCTTGTGCAGCTGCGGCAGCAGTGACATTTCTGCGGATATTCGCGGCAGCTCGATTGTATTGACCTGCGGTCATTGTGGGAGCTATTGCCTGCTGCCGGCGGAACATGCAGAAGATTTGGCAAAACTGCGGAGGCTGGATGAGTTTGTATTTGTTTTGCCGGATCTGCGAAAAAAACATTGAATGGGCAATTGCAGCAGCTGGACTGGCTGCTGCAGTTTTTTTCTACTGTTGTCAGAAAAAATCCTACAACTAAATCAGAGAATTTCCGCTACTCCTCTATGTACGAATTGTGTGATAATAAAGACAGAAAAAGATTGCAGATATTTGTGGATGGATTTGGTGAAGCAGATATCGGGCAGTCAGAGGAGTGGAAATCATGAGAGAGATATTGTGGAATTTCTTCAGGACAGGTCCGGAGGCGGCACTGATCCAGGACACGGAAGAGGTAAAGAAAAAATTTAATTACCTGCGTTGGCGTGTGTTCGTTTCAATTACCATTGGCTATGCATTTTATTACATTATCCGGCAGAGCTATTCTGTCATCAAAAAGCCATTACTGGCATCCGGCATTGTCACGCCGGAGCAGGTCGGAGTCATCGGTTCAATTTTCTTTGTTACTTATGGACTTGGTAAATTCACGAACAGTTTCCTGGCAGACCGCCTGAACAATAAGCGCTTCTTTGCGTTTGGTCTGTTCGTTTCCTCGGTTACGATGGTGGGCATGGGCCTGGTGAATTCCTTTGTACCGCTTGCTGTGCTTTGGGGCTTGAATGGCTGGTTCCAATCGTATGGCGCAGGCCCTTCGATTGTATCACTGAATCAGTGGTTCAGTGATAAGCAGCGTGGTACACTTTACGGTGTATGGTTTACCAGCCATAATCTTGGTTCATCCTTTGCGTATTTTGCGATTGCTGCTGTAGTCACGACTTACAGCTGGTCCATGGGCTTTATCGCAGCTGGCTTCATCAGTATGCTCGGTTCTGTCTGCATCTATTTCGGCATGAGCGATCGTCCGGAAACGCAGGGACTGCCGAATGGTGCTGTTTATTATGGTGAACGCACACAGGCTGAAGTAGAGGCTGCCAAGAAGAAGGCCCTGAGCAAGATGCAGTGGGAAGTCGTCAAGAATCCGGCGGTATGGATCCTCGGCCTTGCATCCCTTTGCTGCTATATTGCACGTTATGCTGTGGAAAGCTGGGGCGTTGTTTATCTGACCTCGCAGAAGGGCTACGATATGATGGGCGCAGCTGGCGTCATGGCCTATATGCAGGTTGCCGGCATTGCCGGAGCGCTTTTGTGCGGTTTTATCTCAGATGCCTTCTTCCATCATAAGAGAAATGCACCGGCATTGATCTATGGTGTCCTGTACTCTATGGCGATTGCCGGATTCCTCTGGGCGCCGCAGTCCTTCACGATGGATATGTTCTGCATGACGTTCTACGGTTTTACTATGGGAGCTCTCGTGTGCTACCTTGGCGGCCTCATGGCAGTAGATATCGTACCGAAACGTGTAACCGGAGCCGCGATGGGCATGATCGGCCTTTTGAGCTATGCCGGTGCAGCAATCCAGGAGTTTGTTACCGGCCGTCTCATGAGCATTACGGTTGTAGATGGCGTCAAGGTTTACGATTTCAGTTACGCCGGCGAGTTCTGGGTTGGCGCTGCAATTGCTTCGACCTTGCTTGCTTTGCTGGTATGGAATGCGAAGCCGAAAGAATAACGGTGTCAGACAAGAGAGAATCTCCTTTTCTTGAAGGGGGTTCTCTTTTGTGATATGATAAAGAACGATTTGCAACGGGAAGCAAAGCCCGGCAGAAAGGGGAGCAAAAGGGGATGAGATGTGGATGGTGCAGCAGGCTGCTGCTTTTGGGGCTATTGCTGGCCTTTTTTTGTACCGGGTGTACGTCTGTGCAGGGCCGGATCGATTTTAGCAGGGAGCAGCCTTTGGCAGACGATGGGACGGCTGCGGAGGAGTCAGAGGATTCCCGCCCTCTGCGTGTCGCTTTTGCTTCGGTGATTTCACCGAGGGATACAAGAGAACCTTATCAGAAAATCGTGGATGTGTTGTCAGAAGAAATGCAGCGCCCCGTCGTCCTGCTGCAGCGAAAGACCTATGAGGAGCTGAACCAGCTGGTGGCGGATGGCGAGGTCGATGTGGCGTTTCTTTCTACGGGCTCTTATGCGGCCTATCGGGGCCTGCAGCCGGTAGAATTGCTGGCCATGACTTCTACGAACGGTTCTGTTTTGTATCAGACCTACATCCTTGTACCAGTGGATAGTCCGGCGCGTGATTTTCAGGACCTTGCCAACCGGGTATTTGCGTTCACGGATCCGTTGAGCTATTCGGGGCGCATGGCGGTTGAAAATCAGTTGTTCAATCTGCAGATTACACCGGAAACGTACTTTAAACGCTGCATTTATACGTTCAATCATGACAAGTCGATCTGGGCGGTTGCGCATCATTTGGCGGACGGGGCAAGTGTTGACAGCCAGATCTATGATTATGCCGTGCGTACGAATCCGCAGCTCACGAGCCGGGTAAGGATACTGGCTGCTCTGCCGCCTGCCCCGACGGGGCCTGTAGTCATGCGCAGCAATCTTTCCAAAGAGGATAAGGAGCATTTGCGGCAGATTTTCTACCATATGCATGAGCGCAGGGAGCTGCAGGAGGCATTGCAGCAGGTGATGATCGATTCTTTTGTACCGCCGCAGGAGGAACTGTATGCGCCTTTGCGGCAGAACTATGCGATGCGCCATTGAGGCCGGAGGATGAGGATGAAACAGCGCAGCTTATATGTTAAATTTAATTTTTTGATTGTCGGCACGATTTTTCTCTGCGGTCTTCTGGTCAGTGCAATCATGCTTTATACGGTGGTGAATTCTCTTGAAGAGGGCCTTGACCGTTCCGGGCATGAAATCGCTGCTTCGCTGGGCGGGGTTGCAGGCAGTGATATCCTGGTTGATGACCGCTTTGCACTTGCCCAGCATCTGGCACGAACGAAAGAGGATAACGGCCTGGTCCGTTATATCATTGCCGTGTCGCCGAAAGGCACGGTGCTGGCAAGTACCTTTGCTGCGGGACTTCCGGCTGGCCTGCCGCCGCAGCGTGAAGCAGCAATGAGCGATGGCATCGATGCGGTGACCTATGCAAGCAATGAGGGGAATATACGGGAAATCCTGTATCCGATTGATTCCGGTGTCATGGGCTATCTGCGCGTGGGTCTTACGGAGCGGCAGATGACGAGCCTTATACAGCAGCGCTGCCTGCAGCTCGCTTTACTGATCTTTGTCATCTGTCTTGCATCAGCATGGCTGGCGAGCCGTTATGCGGGGCTTTTCCTGCAGCCGATTTTTCAGCTGTCTCAGGCTGCGAATGCGCTGGGGTTGGGCGATTATGAGGTTTCTGTGCCGGTTGCCTCGAAGGATGAAATCGGACAGCTCGCATACGCGTTCAACTCGATGACCAGGCGGCTGCGCCTGAAAAATCAGGAGAATTCACGCTTGTTTGCTGAGCTTCAGGAGAAGGAGAAAATCCGTGTCATGCTGCTGCAGCAGCTTTTTTCTGCGCGTGAGGATGAGCGGCAGCGTATTTCGCGTGAGCTCCATGATGAAAGCGGCCAGTCGATGGCTTCGATTCTTGCCTATCTGCGTATTTTGCATGATAAGCTGATGACAACGGAGCAGCGTGAGCTTCTGTATGCGATTCGGGAGCTTACGGCAGATACACTGGCTGGATTGCGGAACATTGCCGTCGATCTGCATCCACCGCTTCTTGAGGATCTTGGCCTTCTGGTAGCAATCCAGAAGCATCTGGAGGCATTTCGCCAGGGTCAGCCTGAGCTGCAGGTCGATTTTTACAGCAGCGGGGATTTCCAGAGGGTATCTCATGAGGCTGCCCTTGTCTGCTATCGTACACTGCAGGAGGCACTGACCAATATTGTGCGTCATGCTGAGGCAGATTGTATCGTTTTGGAACTCGCGGTTTTTCCGATGGTCCTGCGGCTGCTCATTTCGGATAATGGAATCGGTTTTGATGAGCAGCAGGCAGAGGAAGCGAGGCTGGACCGGCATATGGGGCTGGTCAGCATGAGAGAACGCGTCGAGCTTATGGATGGCAGCTTCATGCTCCGCTCGGAGCCGGGAAAAGGAACGCGGATTATCATATTATTGCCAGTCAGCGGCTGGTCAAAGGAAGGAAGAAGGATGGATGGAAAAGAAGAAATTGCGGATCGTTCTGGCCGATGATCATCGTGTGCTGCGTACAGGCCTGAAGCTGCTGCTAAGCTCACAGAGCGATTTCTGTGTGGTCGGCGAAGCCTCGGATGGCAGGGAATTGCTGCAGCTCTTATCCGCAGCGTCTGCGGATGTCGTGCTGCTGGATCTTTCCATGCCAGGAATGAGCGGCATGGAGTGCCTGCAGGAAATCCGGCGTCAGAAACTGCCGCTCCGGGTCCTTGTGCTGACCATGCACAGTGAGCAGCAGTATATCCGTGAAGTTATGCTGCGTGGTGCCGACGGCTATCTGCGCAAGGATACGCTGGATACGGAGCTTTTTCGTGCGCTGCGTACCGTGGCAGCCGGCAAGCGTTATATTGCCGAGGAAGACGCGCGCCTGTTGATTGACAGCCTCATCGATGAACCGGAAGAGGCCGGACAGACGCTTTCGGCACGGGAGCAGGAGGTGCTGGAGCTTTTGGTACATGGCTATTCTCTTTCGGTCATTGCAGAGAAGCTGTATATTTCAATCAAGACGGTTTCTACGTATAAGACAAGGCTTATGCTGAAGCTTGGCTGTACGCAGAAGTCTGAGCTGGTAGAATATGCGTTGAAGCATAAGCTTTTGTAATGCAGGCTGAGCTTTGTGGATTTTCGCTTGACGGTTTGTCAAGACAAGGGATATAATGAAACGTAGTTTTGAAGAAAATAGCAAGGGGCTGTCAGACGGGAATTTATCTGCCTGACGGGCCCCTTTTGGTGTTGATTGGAATGGTGAGAAAATGAAGGCACTTTTTGCTGCGTTGCTGCAGGATACCTCTGTATCCCGAATACAGGAATGCTTTGGACGAAAACAGGCGCAAAGCTTTGTTTATGGGCTGGCAGGCTCACAAAAGCATGCTGTGTTTGCCGCCTGCTATGACCGGCAGCCGGGGACGATGGTCATTGTTACGCACAGTCATGAGGCGCTGGCGGACTGGCGTGAGGATCTTACGTCGCTTTTGCCGGAGGTTCCGGTCCTCGAGCTGCCGGAGACGGATCTGGTGAACTTTTCTGCAGCGGCGAAAAGCGTGGAGCTTTCGGCGAAGCGCATGGATGTGCTGGGCCGGCTGATGCGCAAGGAGCCTGTGATCGTGCTGGCCAGGGCGGCGGCTGCGGTGCAGAAGGGCATCTCAAAGCAGGAGTTTGAACGGCTGAGCCTGCATATGAAGATCGGTGATGTACTGCCAAAAGAACAGCTGCTGGAGCGCCTTGTACAGCTTGGCTATGAGCACGCGGAAGAAGTAGAAAGCATGGGCCAGTTCAGTGCGCGCGGCGGGATCGTTGATGTATTTCCCATCAATGCGCTCCAGCCAATCCGCATTGAGTTTTTCGATGATGAGATCGATTCTTTGCGCGAGTTTGAACTTGCCACAAAGCGGTCTTTGCGCAATATCAGTACGGCGGCCATCCTGCCGCTGGCGGAAACAGATGAGCAGGGCAAGCCGGAGCTTTTTTTGTCTTATCTCGAGGGGCAGGGTATCGTGGTCTTCGATGAACCGATGCGTATCCGTGAGCAGGTATTGAAGATCATCAAAGAGAATCCGGAGCTGAAGAAAAAGATTTTCAATTGGGAGGACATTGCAGCAGCTGCGCAGCAGAGCAATGTCATCTATACGGCACTCATGCTGCAAAAGATTCATAGTGCAGAACCGGAGACACTGATCAGTGTCGTGGTCAAAGCCATGGCGCCTTTCCAGCGCCAGATGGACCTTTTGAAGGCAGAGAGCAGGAGCTGGCTCGAACATAAAGAGAAAATCCTTGTGCTCATGGGGGACCGGAACAAGGCGGATTCCCTGCATGAGCTTTTGGCGCGTGACCGGATACCGTCAGCCTGCAGGGAGGATACGGCGGAGCTTGGTACGGATTTTGTCAATATCATGCAGGGGACGCTGCTCAACGGGTTTGAATTGCCGGAAGCCCATCTCATCGTCATTGCGGAAAAAGATATCTTTGGCCGTCAAAAGAAGAAACTTGCCAAGCAGGCAGCAAAGGGCGAGAAAATCTCTCATTTCCGTGAAATCAACGTGGGAGATTATGTTGTCCATGTCAATCATGGTATCGGCAAGTATCTCGGCGTAGAGACACTCGATGTAGGCGGTGTGCATAAGGATTATCTGCATATCAAATATGGCGGGGATGATAAGCTTTTCGTGCCTACGGATCAGGTGCATCTGCTGCAGAAATACATCGGCTCGGAAGGTGAGGTGCCGCGGCTGCACCGCATGGGCGGTACGGAATGGGCGAAAGCGAAGGCTAAAGCACGTGCTTCCGTAGAAAATATCGCGAAAGAACTCATTGCCATTTACGCAAAGCGTAAAAATGCCAAAGGCTTTTCTTTTACGGAAGATACACCGTGGCAGAAGGAATTCGAGGATGCCTTTCCTTATGAGGAGACGCCGGATCAGCTTACGGCTGTAGAGGAGATCAAGAAGGATATGGAGAAGGAGCAGCCGATGGACCGTCTGCTTTGTGGTGACGTTGGCTTCGGCAAGACGGAAGTTGCCGTTCGTGCCGCGTATAAAGCGGTCATGGACCATAAACAGGTGGCTGTGCTCGTGCCGACGACGGTGCTTGCGCAGCAGCATTTCCAGACCTTTACAGCACGTTTTCAGGATTTCGGTGTGAACGTCGATGTCATCTGCCGCTTCCGTACAGCAAAGGAACAGAAGATAACCATTGAGAAGGCGCGTACGGGGCAGTTGGATATCCTCATTGGCACGCATGCCATCCTGAATCAGAAAAAGGTACAGTTCCAGGATCTCGGGCTGCTGATCGTCGACGAAGAACAGCGTTTTGGCGTGAAACAGAAGGAAAAGATAAAAAAGATCTCGGCAGGGGTCGATGTGCTTACGCTGAGTGCTACGCCAATCCCTCGTACTCTGCATATGTCTCTGGTCGGAGCCCGTGATATGAGCATCATTGAGACGCCGCCGGCAGAGCGGTTCCCTGTGCAGACCTATGTGGTGGAGAACAATGATGCGATTCTGTCCAGTGCGATCAAGCGGGAAATCAAGCGGGGCGGTCAGGTATATTTCGTGTACAACCGTGTGGAGACCATCGACAAGATGCGTGCCCATCTTGAGGAGCTGGTACCGGAAGCACGCATCCAGACAGCGCATGGACAGATGCCGGAAGAAATCCTGGAACGCGTCATGGTCGAGTTCTATGAGGGACGATATGATATCCTGCTGGCTACGAGTATTGTCGAGAACGGCCTCGATGTTTCGAATGCGAATACGATCATTGTCTATAATGCTGATTATTTCGGCCTTTCGCAGCTTTATCAGATGCGTGGCCGTGTGGGGCGCTCGAACCATATGGCTTTTGCATATTTCGTCTATCAGGCAGATAAGGTGCTTACGGAAACTGCGGAAAAACGGCTGCAGGCGATGAAGGAATTTGCAGAGCTCGGTGCGGGCTTCAAGATTGCCATGCGTGATCTGGAAATCCGCGGTGCAGGAAATCTGCTGGGCTCACAGCAGCATGGGCATATTGCGAGCGTGGGCTTTGAAATGTATTGCAAGCTGCTGGAGGAGGCTGTGCAGGCGCTGAAAGAGGGCAAGCCGGTAGAAGAGATACCGGAGCCGGTCATTGAGGTGCAGGCGGAAGCCTATCTGGATGGCGGATACATTCAGGATGCTATGCATAAGATCGAGATTTATCAGCGCATTGCGGCAATCCGCACGAATGATGAGATCAGAAATCTTCTGGATGAGCTCATTGACCGTTTCGGTGAGCCGACGCCTGTAGTCATGCGCCTGCTGGAGATTGCGCGCATCAGGAATTACGCACGCAGGCTCGGTGTGCGCTCTATTGTCGAGAAGCCAATGGTTTTGGAGATTTCCTTTGGCACAAAGCCGGGCTTTGTGCCGGAAAATCTCATGAAGCTCATGGAGCTGTTCGGCACGAATATCAAGGCTCTGCCGCAGCCCCAGCAAATGCTGCGCATCCGGCTTATGCCGTCGTACAAAAAAGATATCGTGAACTTCATCACACGTGTGCTCATGATGCTGTCGGGGGAAGAATCCGGCATGCAGCGGAAAGCTGTGCTGAAAAGAGCAGCACAATGAAGGGAAAGCTGGAGGAAATGAATCGATGGGAAGTATAACAGTGACAGGGCTTGGACCGGGCAGATTCGGTCTCATTACGATGGAAAGCTGGGAGCTTATGCAAAAGGCTGAGCAGCTGGTGCTGCGTACGGCAATCCATCCTACGGTACAGGAGATAGAGAAGCGCGGCGTGAGCTTTACTTCCTATGATGGCTTCTATGAGCAGGCGGAAAGCTTTGAAAGCTTGTATCGCGCGATTGCAGCAGACCTTTTACAGCGTGCAGCAAAGGGCGGGAATATTGTCTATGCTGTGCCGGGCAGCCCGCTGGTCGCGGAACGCACGGTGGTGCTCCTGCGGGAAATGGCTGGCAGCTATGGCGTAGCGCTGACTATTTTGCCGGGGATGAGCTTTGCCGAGGTGCTTTATGTGCGCCTGGGCATCGATCCCATTGAAGGGCTTACCATCATTGATGCGGAGGACTTTGCAGACCTGCCGGCGGATATGCCGACGGGACTGGTCATCACACAGGTATATGATGCGCAGATTGCCTCAGATACGAAGCTTGCGCTCATGGAGGCTTTTCCGGATGATTATGAAGTAGTCTATGTGCACAATCTGGGACTGCCGGATGAGTCGCTGCGGCATATACCGCTTTATGAGCTTGACCGTCAGCCGGATATCGATCATCTGACCAGCCTCTATGTGCCTGCACGTCCGGCAAAGCCGGCCTTTGATCTCACGCCGCTTACGGACATCATGCGCACGCTGCGTGAGCCGGGCGGCTGTCCCTGGGATCTTGCCCAGAATCATCTGAGCCTGCGCAAGAATCTCATCGAGGAGACCTATGAGGTCATCGAGGCAATCGATGAGCAGGATGCTGAGCATCTTTGCGAAGAGCTTGGCGATCTGCTGCTGCAGGTGGTATTCCATGCCCGCATGGCGGAAGAAGCCGGAGAGTTCTCCATGCAGGAGGTCATCGATGGCATTACCGAGAAACTGGTGCGGCGCCATCCGCATATCTTCGGGGATCTGCAGGCCCGTGACGCAGCAGAGGCACTGTTGAGCTGGGAGGCTCAGAAGCGTCGGGAGAAACCTGAGCGTACATCTTTGCTGGATGGTGTGCCAAAAGATCTTCCAGCGCTTATGGGAGCGGAGAAACTGCAGAAAAAGGCGGCTAAGGCCGGCTTTGACTGGGATGATATCGCGCCGGTCTGGCAGAAGCTTGCCGAGGAAACAGCGGAGCTGCAGGAGGCTGCAAGTCAGGGCGATGATGCACATACGGCCGAAGAGCTTGGCGATGTTCTGTTTTCGGTGGTCAATCTGGCACGCTTTCTGCGTGTTGAGCCGGAGTTTGCTTTGCGTCAGGCGAATGGAAAATTCCAGCAGCGTTTTTGCTATGTAGAGCAATGTGTTGCAGATTCGGGAAAAAGCTGGAAGGATTTTACACTTGAAGAGCTGGATTCCTTTTGGAATGCGGCAAAAAAGCAGCAGGAATTGTAATTTTTAGGAAGTTTTCTTCTGTTTTATAAAAAAACTGGCTTTTTTTCAATTTTTTTTATAAAATAAAGAGGAATCACAGGAAATATAGCGAATTTAACTTATCGTAATAATTTCAAAGGAGGCTACAATCGTGAATAAAACTGAATTAGTGGCTAATGTTGCCGAAAAGGCTGGATTAACAAAAAAGGATGCTGAGAAAGCGGTAAACGCATTATTCTCCAGTATTGAAGAAGCTCTTGTTGCAAATGATAAGGTACAGATGATTGGCTTTGGCACGTTCGAGGTAAAAGAACGCGCTGCCAGAACTGGCCGTAATCCGCAGACTGGTGCTGAAATTGCTATCCCGGCTTCTAAGAATCCGGTATTCAAGGCAGGCAAGGCGCTGAAGGATGCTGTCAACAAATAAGACAGGAAGGGATCGGGTTCATGTAACCCGGTCTTTTTTTTTGAGAAGGTGGAAGGATTTTATGCGGCAGGCAGTATTGATTAGTGGAGGAACCTCGGGCATCGGTCTTGCATCTGCGAGGCTTTTCCTTGAAGCCGGAGCATGTGTCATGCTGATGGGGCGTTCGGCAGAGCGCGGCAATCAGGCACTGGCTGAGCTGAGGGAATTTGGGCAGAGGGTGTGCTTCCAGCAGGGAGATGCAGGTCGTCCCGGGGATTGCGAGCGGGTGGTCGGTACTGCAGTGGAGCAGTTCGGACATCTGGATGTACTCGTGAATTCCGCGGGCATTTATTTTGAGCGGGCAATTGAAGACATGACGGAGCAGGCTTTTGATGAGATCATGGCGACGAATGTGAAGGGGAGCTATTTCATGGCAAAATATGCCGTGCCTGAGCTGAAAAAGCAGGGCGGCTGCATTGTGAACGTTTCCTCAGATGCAGGATTGCAGGGAAATTACCTGTGTTCTGCCTATTGTGCTTCCAAGGGAGCAGTGACTATGTTTACCAAGGCGCTTGCCCTGGAACTTGCCCCCTGGAAAGTAAGAGTGAACTGCATCTGTCCCGGAGATATCGCAACGCCGCTTACCGAAAAGCAGCTGCAGGAAGCTCCGGACCGTCAGGAAGCCCTGCGTGAGATGAGCTCAGTTTATCCGCTGGGACGCATCGGGACGGCAGAGGAGGCTGCTGCGGTTATCGTTTTCCTGGCTTCGGATCAGGCTGCTTTTGTGACAGGAGCTGCCTGGAGCGTAGATGGCGGTATTACGGCCTGACCTTCATTGCACCGCCGGGATGAATATGTTAAAATGAAGCTTAGTGTAAAAAAGAGGCGGATATTTGGAGGAAATATGCATGCAAAAAAAGAGCTATCTCATTGTCACGGCATCGATCGGGTCCGGGCATGTGAAAGCAGCGGAAGCAATCGAACATGAGCTGAAAAGACGATATCCTGCAGCGAATGTCTATACGGTAGATTTTATGGCGAGGGAAACCAGTCTGCTGAACTGGCTGATGAAGGAAATTTATTTGAAGATGCTGGCGTTTGTGCCGAATCTTTATGAGTTCCTGTATAAATTCTCCGGCGGTCATACCGGAGGAACGCTGGTGCAGCGTGTGCTGGCCTTTGTCATGCAATGGAATATGGCTGGTCTGATCCGCAAATATCAGCCGCAAACCGTTATCTGTACGCATCCTTTTCCGGAGGGGGCTGCTTCCTGTCTGAAAAAGACTGGACGGTATGATTTTTTGTTTGCCACGGTCATGACGGATTTTTCGGTTCATCAGATCTGGTTGTATCCTGCAGTTGATCTTTTTTTTGTCGCGACGGAGAAGATGAAGCAGGATTTGCTGCAGGCAGGTTTCGCGGCAGCGAAGATCCATGTCGTGGGCATTCCGATTGAATGCCCGCGCAAGGGAAGATGCAATCGCCAGGGAGTCCTTCGGCGGTTGAAGCTTGACCCGGAGGTGCCGGTGCTGCTGCTCATGGGAGGCGGTCTTGGCCTTGGCGGCATTGATGCTGCGCTTGCAGAACTTGAAAAACTTACCTGTCCGGTGCAGTTTCTGGTTGTAGCGGGGAAAAACAAGGCTCTGGCGGATAGGGCCAGGGAGCTTGCTGCAGCTTCGACGCACAAGATCCTGGTCTGGGGCTATACTAATGAGGTGCCGGAATTCATGCTGGCTGCTACGCTGCTCATCAGCAAGCCGGGAGCTCTTACCATCAGCGAAGCGCTTGCCATGCAGGTGCCGCTTTTGCTGCATGAGCCGATTCCGGGACCGGAGACGGAGAATGCAATCTATGTATCTGAGCGGGGGGCTGCTGTCTGGATACGTCCAGGCGATGATCTTCTGCAGATCGTTTCGGACCTCTTGCGCAGCCCGGAACGTCAGCAGGCGATGCGCGAGGCTGCAGCTGTCTGGAGCCGTCCGGATGCAGCGAAGGATATGGTAAAAAAATTAGAGCCCTACGTGATTCCTGAAAAGTAATTTTCCAGATGAGCAGGTTTTTTCAGTTTTTTATGGAATATTCTCTATATAGTTGATATCGATTGGGATTGAATACATCATGGAGAAGCATTGAAGGAAGCAATGTTTCCAGAGAATGACTGGTGATTGCAATGACGGTAAGAAAACTGGGACAGGGAGACGACGGCGTTTATTTGTGTCCTGCGTGCGGTGGGAAGCTGCGGTGCGTTGAGGGCGGTGCAGTCCGTGTAGTCAACGGACGGGCAGATATGGAGAATACAAAGCCCCGGTACGAATGCGACAACTGCGGTATATTTTATCGCGAGCTTTTGTCTTCGGGGTATTTTGATGCTTTTCCTCTGAAAAGGAAAAAGATCCGCCCGACCGGCGAACTCCAGCCAGTGAAGCTGCAAAAGAATGCGCAGGGACATGCAGAATGCCCGCGCTGCGGCGGCTGCATGGATTTCGTTGAAGGTCAGCCGGTGCAGCTCGTCAATGGAAAACCGGATATGGAAAATGTTCTGGACCATTTTATTTGCCGGGAGTGCAATTCTGTTTATCGCAGGATTGTAAAGACAGATTATTTTCAGTGGCATGAAAAATAGGTGAAAATCGAAATTTCCTGCGAAAAAGACTTGCGGGATGCCTTATTTGTTTGTATCATAGAAGTTATTAGCAGAGAAAGCAGGGATTGACATGGAAAAGAAAGGGAGACATGCGGCAGGGGGCAGGCATTTTGACTGGTTTATCCTCGTCCTTGTCGGTGTGATAGGATATTTTACCTATACCATGGTCTCTCAGCAGATGCATCTCAGCGAGGTAGACCGGGATTATCAGGATGCACAGCAGCGTTTGCAGACGGCACAGGAAACAAATGCCGCACTGAAGAAGCAGAAAGCTGAGCTTGAGGATCCGGTTTATGTGGAAAAGGTTGCCAGAGAAGAACTTGGCATGACCAAGCAGGGAGAGCTGCCATATATTTCTGCAAAGAAGTGATGGAGGATTTTCTTGACAGTCCTGAATAGACAAGGTTATAATATGCGTGTAATGTAAATTTTAAGGAGGAAGTAATTTGTCCATTGAAGTTGGCAGTGTGGTTGAAGGCGTTGTAACGGGTATCACAAATTTTGGTGCGTTTGTGGAGTTGCCTGAGGGTAAGGTAGGTCTTGTCCACATATCGGAAGTTGCAGATGTCTATGTAAAAGATGTGCATGATTTTCTGAAGGAAAAGGATAAGATCAAGGTAAAGGTCCTTACTGTAGATGAGCGCGGCAAAATCGGGCTTTCTATCAAGCAGCTGCAGGAAAAGAAACCGGAGGAGAGAAAGGCGGCCCCTCAGTCGTCCTATCGTCCAGCGGCACGCAGAGCCCCTGCCAATGATTTCCGGCGTTCAAATAATCGATTCAATAATAATCCTGCTTCCTTTGAGGATAAATTGTCCAAGTTCCTGAAGGACAGCGATGAGAGACTTACGGATCTGCGCAAGAAAACGGATTCAAAGCGCGGTGGCCGCGGCTCCCGCAGATCTGAATAACTGACTTCTGAAAGCACTCTGCGAAGGGTGCTTTTTTCTGGTTGTGGATGGGATGAAATGCTTGCTGAGGTAGAAAATTTTTGTAGAAAGAACCATTTGGCGGCAGCAGGAGATTTTTTGCTGCTGGCATGCTCCGGAGGGCCGGATTCTCTGGCTTTGCTGCATGTATTCCTGCGGCTTCGGGAGAAATGGCGATTCAGGCTGTGCTGTGTCCACTTTGAGCATGGCATACGTGCCGGAGCTTCAAAGGAAGATGCCGCGTTTGTGGCGGATTTTTGTAAGCGTCATGCACTTGAGTTCCGGATGGAGGCTGCAGATGTGCCTGGCTGGGCTGCAGCCCGGCATAAGTCATTGGAGACGGCTGCAAGGGAGCTGCGCTATGCATTCTTTCAGCGGGTTTGTGATGAGCTTGGTGCAGATGCTATTGTCACGGCACATCATGCAGATGACCAGGCAGAGACAGTCCTCATGCATCTGCTGCGCGGTACGGGACCGGAGGGGCTCACTGGTATGCTGCCGCGCCGGGGGAGGATTATTCGCCCTTTTCTGGGGACTACCCGGGCACAGATTGAAGCGTATTGCGCGGTTTATGGCCTGCAGCCAAGGCATGATGCGACGAATGATCTTACTGATTGTACGAGGAACCGCTTGCGGCTTGAACTTCTGCCAGAGCTGCGCCGGAGCTTCAATCCGGAGATCGCTGCATCACTCTGCCGTCTGGCTGCAGTCATGAAGGATGAAAATGATTATCTGCAGCAGGTCACGGAGCAGCTGGCACAGGAACTTGTGCTGCATCAAAACGGGCGCTGGGAATTGCAGCTTTCGGGCTGTAAGCATCTGCAGCCAGCTTTGCAGCGCCGGCTGTTTCGCTGGATCCTGGCGCAATGCTCTGCGGCAGAGATTGGCTTTACCCATCTGGAGAGCCTGCGGGAGCTCATCGGGAAAGGAATCACGGGGAAGGCAATGGACCTTCCGGGGAGAGTGCGGGCGGAGTTGTCATATGGGACGCTGGCTTTTTTCTGTATACAGCCGCAAAAGGAAAAGCCGGAGCTGCCGGTGGGTACACCTTTACGGATTCCCGGGGATACGGTGTTTGCTGCAGGGAAGCTTGTGCTGCGGGCAGAATTTGTCCCGTTACTTTGCAAAAGCGATGGCAGGCAGGAAGTTTTTTGGGATTTTGATCTGCTGCCGCCGAATCTGTGCGTACGGACGAGAAAGGCCGGGGACCGGCTTTTCATCGGCGAAGGGACAAAAAAGCTCAAGGATTTTTTCGTAGATGCCAAGGTGCCGCGGGAAATCCGGGCTGAGGTTCCTCTGGTCTGTGCGGCACAGGAGGTCCTGTGGATTACCGGGTGGCGCCCTTCTGCCCGGGCAAGGGTCAGGGCAGGAACAAAACGTATTTTACATCTCAGATTGCTTGAGATGATGAATAAGGATAAAAGGAAAGAGGAATTGTAAGCTATGATGATGGATGATATTGAAAAGGTGCTTTTTACCAAGGAACAGCTCGCAGAGAAGGTGGCTGAGCTTGGCCGTAAAATCAGTCAGGATTATGCCGGACAGGAAATTTTTGCTGTTTGTATTTTGAAGGGAGCGGTTGTTTTCTATTCGGATATCGTGCGTGCAATCGATGTGCCGGTACAGCTTGATTTCATGATCGCTTCCAGCTATGGTGCGAGTACGGAAAGCAGCGGCACAGTGAAAATCTTGAAGGATCTGGACTACGATATCGAAGGAAAACATGTCATCATTATCGAAGATATCATAGATTCAGGACTTACCATGAACTATCTTATGAAGTATTTCCGTGAGAGAAAGCCGGCCAGTGTGAAGCTTTGCGCACTGTTGAGCAAGCCATCGCGCCGTAAGGCCGATGTGCAGATCGATTATTGCGGAGCAGAGGTTCCGGATGAGTTCCTTGTGGGCTATGGGCTGGATTATGCAGAAAAATATCGCAATCTGCCATGCATCGGCATTTTGAAACGTGAAATCTATGCATGATTGTCTAATGGCCTGTTTGATGATATAATAAATTCCTATGGAGCCCGATATCAAGTGCTCCGCGGAGAAGGAGGGCGACCGATTGAATAAGTTTTTACGAAATGTAGGCTTTTATCTGTTGATTATCCTGGTTGCGATTTCAATCATCGATTATTTTTCAACAAGAAGCACTGCAAAACAGGAGATAAACTATACAGAGTTCTTGCAGCAGGTAGATAAGGGTGAGGTTGCTAAGGTCACCATGGTCAACAATACCATTAAGGGTACCCTGACCGATGGAACGGAGTTTACAACGATTACCCCGAATTCCCCGAATGGGGATCCAGAGCTCTTTAAGACACTGCAGTCGAAGAATATCGAAATCAAGGCGGAGAATCCGCCGGAACCGCCATGGTGGTCCACGATGTTCTCTTCTGTGCTGCCGATGCTTCTGCTCATTGGCGTGTGGTTTTTCATCATGCAGCAGACGCAGGGCGGCGGCGGCCGTGTCATGTCCTTTGGCAAGAGCCGTGCGCGTATGACAGGCAGCGACAAAATGAAGGTTACGTTCAAGGATGTGGCCGGAGCGGATGAAGCAAAGCAGGAACTCGAGGAAGTCGTAGAGTTCCTCAAGCATCCGAAGAAGTTCAACGATCTCGGTGCACGCATTCCGAAGGGCGTATTGCTTTTTGGCCCTCCGGGTACAGGCAAGACATTGCTCGCACGTGCTGTTGCGGGTGAAGCGGGTGTACCGTTCTTCACCATCAGCGGCTCGGATTTTGTCGAGATGTTCGTTGGTGTTGGTGCTTCGCGTGTGCGTGATCTTTTTGATCAGGCGAAGAAGAATGCGCCTTGTATCGTTTTCATCGATGAAATCGATGCGGTAGGCCGTCAGCGTGGTGCCGGTGTAGGCGGCGGCCACGATGAACGTGAGCAGACACTCAATCAGCTGCTTGTTGAGATGGATGGCTTTGCGGCAAATGAAGGCATCATCATCATGGCAGCGACGAACCGTCCGGATATCCTGGATCCGGCACTTTTGCGCCCGGGTCGTTTCGATCGCCAGATTGTGGTCGACAAACCGGATGTGAGGGGCCGTCTGGCTATCCTCAAGGTACACACGAAGGGCAAGCCGGTGGATAAGGATGCAGATCTTGATATCCTTGCCCGCCGTACGCCGGGCTTTACGGGTGCTGATCTCAGCAATCTCGTGAATGAGGCGGCGCTTTTGTCGGCGCGCCGCAACAAAAAGAAGATTTTTATGTCGGAGCTTGAAGAGTCCATCGAACGTGTCATGGCAGGGCCGGAACGCAAGTCCAAGGTCATGAGCGATAATGAGAAAAAGCTTACGGCTTATCATGAAGGCGGTCATACGCTCGTGGGCATGCTGCTGCCGAATGCAGATCCGGTGCATAAGGTCACGATCATTCCGCGCGGCCGTGCAGGCGGATACACGCTTATGCTGCCGAAGGAAGACCGTTCCTATGCAACGCGCAGTGAGCTCATGGATAAGCTGAAGGTTGCCATGGGCGGCCGTGTGGCTGAAGAAGTCATGCTCGGGGAGATCAGTACAGGCGCTTCGCAGGATATCCAGCAGGCTTCCCGCATTGTGCGCGGCATGATTACGCAGTATGGCATGAGTGATGTACTCGGGCCGATTGCTTTTGGTGAGAGCCAGGACCATCAGGTATTCCTGGGCCGCGATTTCAATCATCAGCGCAATTACTCGGAAGAGGTTGCGTGTGAGATCGATAAAGAGGTCCGCCGCTATATTGAGGATGCCTATGAGGCCTGCCGCAAGATCATCACGGACAACCGTGACAAGCTCGAGCTCATCGCGCAGGCCCTCATGGAGCGTGAGACCCTTGAGGCATCTGAGCTTGAAGAGCTCGTGACGACGGGACATATCACCGAAAAACCGCAGCCGGAGGATGATGAGCCGGAGCATGACGATGATACGGTCATCGTTGAAAAGCTTAAACAGACGATAGAACAGCGTGATGCTGAGCCGGATACTGCGACTGCAGTAGAGCCGGAAAAGGCGGAAGAAAAGGAAACAGCGCCAAAGCTTAACGTTACGCGTCACGAATAATCATTTAGGGAGACTGTCTAGGGCGGCAGTCTCCTTTTGCATTTTCTGGAAAATGTAAACAAAAAAGGAGTTCCTGCAAGTGGCCGGATGTTTGTCTTTTTTCTTGATTATCCGCACCTGATACGCTATGATAGTAGAGTTAAATACTTTTGAGATAAAGGGGATAATGCATGATGCGTTCCAGTATTCTGGATTTGCTGCGAGGTGCTGGCGAGGAATATATTTCCGGCGAAGAGATCGCGAATCGTCTGGGGGTTTCCCGTACGGCGGTTTGGAAGCATATCAAGGAACTGCGTGAGGCTGGCTATGAGATTGTGAGCCATTCGCGCAGCGGCTATTCACTCAGAGAGGCACCGGATATTCTGTTGCCGAACGAGATCAAAAATGGCTTGCATACGAAGTGTATCGGGCAAACGATTGTTTATCAGGAATCGATTGATTCCACAAATATCAGGGCGAAGCAGCTTGCGGCAGAGGGAGCGCCGGAAGGAACGGTCGTTGTTGCTGAGGAGCAGGGAACCGGGCGCGGCCGTCTGGAGCGAAGCTTTTTTTCGCCGAAGGGCAAGGGCATCTGGTTTTCGGTGATCCTGCGGCCGGAGTTCACGCCGCAGGAGGCGCCAAAATGCACTTTGCTTGCTGCTGTGGCGGTAGCCATGGCTATGGAACGTTTTGGGCTCAAAGCCGGCATCAAGTGGCCAAACGATATTCTCTATGAGGGGAAAAAGCTTGTAGGCATCCTGACGGAAATGAATGCGGAAATCGACCGTATCAATTATGTGGTCATCGGCACGGGCATCAATGTGAATATCATGCCGGAGGATTTTCCGGAGGATATCCGCACGGTCGCGACATCGCTGGCAATCATGAAAGGCGGGAAACTGCCGCGTGTGAAGTTTTTCCAGGCAGTGCTCGAATCCATGGAAGAGCTGTATGATATCGTGCGGCAGCAGGGCTTTGTTCCTGTTATGCAGAAATGGAAGCATTATACGATTACGCTCGGGCAGGAGGTCAATGTCATCGGAATCGGAAGGAATGAATCCTTTTCCGGCATTGCTGCCGATATCGATGAGGAAGGTGCTCTGCTGGTTGATACAGAGGTTGGCCGCCGTCGTGTACTTGCGGGTGATGTATCCATTCGTCCCAAAAATAAATGAAGGAAGAAGCATTGGAGGATAAGACATGCTTTTAGTTTTTGATATTGGCAACAGCAATATCGTATTAGGAACCTATGAGGGAAAAAAACTGCTGAGGCACTGGCGGATTTCAACGGACCGGCAGAAGACCGGGGATGAGTATGGCATGCTCATGAACAATCTGTTTCATTATCAGGGCATCCGTATGACGGATATCGATGCCATCATCATTTCTTCGGTCGTGCCGCCGCTGATGGTGCCGATGATCAAGATGTGCGAGCGGTATTTCCATATCCACCCGCTTGTCGTGGGACCTGGCATCAAGACGGGAATCCGTCTGAAATATGAGAATCCGCGCGAAATCGGTGCCGATCGTATCGTGAATGTTGTCGGTGCTTATGAACAATATGGCGGACCACTCATCGTCATCGACATCGGGACGGCAACGACATTCGATGTCGTGGCTGATAACGGGGACTTCCTGGGCGGCGTCATTGCGCCGGGCCTGGGCAGCTCGGCGGATGCGCTTTTTCAGCGTGCGGCCAAATTGCCGCGCATTGAGCTCGTGACGCCGAAAAATGTCATCAGCCGCAATACGATTGCTGGCATGCAGGCCGGTATCATCTTCGGCTATGTAGGACAGATCGATGAGATCGTGAACCGCATCAAGGCTGAGATGAAGGAAGAAAAGGTCACGGTCGTGGCGACGGGCGGCTATGCACGCATGATTTCCCGCGAATCGAAGACGATTGACAAGATCGACCATTTCCTCACGCTTACCGGATTGCGTGTGCTGTATGAGAGGAATTCCTGATGCAGATTGGCAAGCTGAATTTTGATATCCCGGTATTTCTTGCGCCGATGGCTGGCGTCACGGATATGGCTTACCGCATCCTGGCACGGGAGATGGGCTGTGAGCTCGTGTATTCGGAAATGGTCAGCGATAAGGGCATCAATTACCGGAATTCCCATACGCTGGAGATGCTCAGGACGGTACCGGAGGAACGGCCGATGGCCATGCAGCTTTTTGGTGCGGAGCCGGAAAGCGTCGCGAAGGCGGCAGCCTTTGTGGAGAGCATGGGGTGTGCTGATATCCTTGATTTCAATATGGGCTGTCCGGCACCAAAGGTGGTCAGGAATGGTGAGGGCTCAGCACTTATGCGCGCGCCGCAGCAGGCGTTTGCCATCCTCAAAGCCCTGCGCGGGGCCGTAAGCCTGCCGGTTACGGTCAAGATGCGCATGGGCTGGGATGAAGAGCATGTGAATGTCGTGGAGATGGCAAAGCTGGCTGAGGAGGCCGGTGTCGATGCGATTGCCGTGCATGGGCGCACGCGTGAACAGTTTTATCGCGGCGAAGCAGATTGGGAGATTATCCGTGCGGTCAAAGAGGCGGTGCACATTCCGGTGATTGCTAATGGGGATGTTCGTACGTGCCGGGATCTTGCACGCATCTTCCGGACTACGAAGGCTGATGCAGTCATGATTGGGCGTGCAGCGCAGGGGAATCCCTGGATTTTTCGTCGTTTTGCGGAGTTCCTCACGACGGGGACGGAACTGCCTGAGCCGACACTCGCGGAGCGTGCTGCCATCATCATGCGGCATCTGGATATGCTGCTGGAGTTTAAGGGAACTTATATCGGGCCGCGGGAGATGCGCAAGCATGCGACCTGGTACACGAAGGGCCTGAAGCATGGCGCAGAGCTGCGCGGCCTTTTCAACCGGGCGGAAAAGCGTGAGGACTTTGTTGAGATTTTACAGAAAATGCGTCATGATGAAATCGATAGAAATATTGCAGAAATGGAGTGATCGTTATGACAGAAAAGAAAAAAGAAGCGGTATGGAATACGTATTCCGAGGCGGAAAAAAAAGAGCTGGAGGAGCTTTGTGATCATTACCGTACGTTTTTGACAACCTGCAAGACTGAGCGGGAAAGCACGCTGGAAGCTGTAAAACAGGCTAAGGCTGCAGGCTATGCGGATCTTGCGGAGATCGTCAAAGCGGGCAAAAAACTGTCGGCTGGCGATAAGGTCTATGCAGTCTGCATGAAAAAGGCTGTGGTGCTCTTTCATATCGGTACAGAGCCGCTGGAGGCGGGTCTTACGATTCTTGGCGCGCATATCGACACCTGCCGCCTCGATGTGAAGCAGAATCCGCTCTATGAGGACAGCGGGCTGGCTTACCTTGATACGCATTACTATGGCGGCATCAAGAAATATCAGTGGGTTACGCTGCCGCTTGCACTGCATGGCGTTGTCGTGAAAAAAGACGGTACAGTCATGGATATTGTCATCGGTGAGGATGATGATGATCCGGTCTTTTGCGTGACGGACCTGTTGATCCATCTTTCACAGGAGCAGATGAAGAAGAATGCGGCGAAGGTCATCGAGGGTGAGAAGCTTGATATCCTCGTCGGCACGCAGCCGCTGAAAGGTGAGGAAAAGGATGCGGTAAAGGCAAATGTCCTGAAACTCATCCAGGATAAATATGATATTACCGAGGAGGATTTCATGTCCTCTGAGCTCGTGCTGGTCCCGGCCGGCAGAGCGCGTGAGATGGGCTTTGACCGCAGTATGATCCTCGCCTATGGTCATGATGATCGTGTCTGCGCGTATACTTCGCTGGCTGCTATGCTGGAGACGGGGCATGTGAGGAAAACGGCCTGCTGCCTGCTCGTTGATAAGGAGGAAATCGGCAGTGTCGGAGCTACGGGCATGCAGTCGCGTTTCTTTGAGAATACTCTTGCAGAGCTCATGAATGCACTGGGTCAATATACAGAGCTTGGCCTGCGCCGCACGCTGGCGAATTCGAAGATGCTGTCATCGGATGTGTCTTCCGGCTATGATGCACTTTATGCTGAAGCCTATGACAAGAAGAATGTTGCCTATCTTGGCGGCGGTATGGTGTTCAATAAGTTCACCGGGGCGCGCGGCAAATCCGGCTCCAACGATGCAAATGCGGAGTATCTGGGCGAAATTCGTGCGATGCTGGATAAGCATCAGGTGCGTTTCCAGACAGCGGAGCTTGGCAAGGTCGATCTTGGCGGCGGAGGAACCATTGCCTACATCATGTCGCTTTATGGTATGCAGGTCATCGACAGCGGTGTGGCCGTGCTCTCGATGCATGCACCATGGGAGGCCGTCAGCAAAGTTGATGTCTATGAAACGAAAAAGGGCTATGCAGCCTTTTTACAGGAAGCTTAAGTGAAAAAGCGGGGGCGCTGCAGTGGCAGCGTCTTTTGCTATAGGTGGGGAGAAAATGTTGACAAATTTTTTGATTCAGCGGTTTATTGCAGATTTTGATCAGACGAAGCTGCCGGCAGTGCGCATGCGGTATGGCAATCTGAGCGGACGGGTGGGACTGGTCGTCAATTTTCTGCTGTTCGGGATCAAGCTTACGCTTGGCCTGATGAGCGGGGCAATCTCGATTGTAGCCGATGCCATCCATAACCTTGCGGATGCGGGCTCTTCAATTGTGACTCTGCTGGGGTTCCGCCTTGCGGCCAAGCCGGCGGATCCGGAGCATCCCTTTGGCCATGGACGCATTGAGTACCTGGCGGGACTTTGCATTGCTGCTGCCATTATGCTCATCGGTGCTGAGCTCATGAAAAGTTCGGTGGAAAAGCTGCTGGCGCCGGAGCCTATGGATGCAGATGGAAGCATGATGATCATTCTGCTTTGTTCCATTGTCCTGCAGCTCTGGCTTGGACGCTTCAACCGCCACATCGGGCAGACCATCCATTCGGCGGCAATCGAGGCAGCTGCAGCAGACAGCCTCAATGACTGCATTGCGACGACGGTGGTGGTCCTGAGCCTTGGTGTATATTATTTTGCAGGCTATGATATCGATGGCGCGGCAGGCGTGCTGGTGGCGCTCTTTATCCTGCACAGCGGCTGGGGTGCGGCCAGAGATACCATCCAGCCGCTTCTGGGCCAGGCACCGGATCCGGAGCTGGTCAGGAGCATCGAGGATATGGTACTTGATCAGGAGAATATCTGTGGTATCCATGATCTGATCATTCACGATTATGGTCCGGGGCGCATCTTTGCTTCACTGCATGCGGAGATTCCGTCGACCATGGATATCATGGAGGCACATGAGCTCATGGACGGTCTGGAGGTAAAGCTGCAGCGGGAATTCCATATGCAGGTGACCGTGCATATGGATCCGATTGTCATTGATGATCCGGAAACTGATGCGCTGCGCTATATGGTAGAGGGGATTCTTTCCGAGCTGGATGCAGGACTTTCCATGCATGATTTCCGTACGACGACTACCTGCAATCATGGGCGCAATCTGATCTTTGATGTTGTTGTGCCGGCTGGCTGCAAGCTCACAGACAAAAACATCAGACGAATTATTCGTGAAAAGCTTACATCAGTCAATGCAGAGTACCATGCGGTAATTCGCCTTGATCGCTTTTATTGCTAAAAACACTTGCGTCTTTCATCCGGGTATTGTATACTACATAAAGTAAGGGAGATTGGTCCTATAAAAAGTAATTGATAAGATGAAAGATGCATCAAAGGGGAGCGTACTATGCAAGAACAGATGAGATTGCCTAATGAACAAGCAGATGTCCACCGCAAGTCCTTGCAGGAGCCTGTTTATGACGATTTTTTGCTGCAGGGAGTTGCGCTTTTATATGAAGTAGATCTTACTGCGAACCGTATCGTAAGGATCCGCAAGGGCAGTGAAAGCACGGAAAATGCAGATGAAGCATCATTTTCTGAGATTATTGCGATGGTAGCAAAGAACTATATCCGTGAAGACTGCCGGGAACTGCTGCTGCGTGGTCTGGATGTGGACAGGCTTATTCATTGTTATGAAAGCGGACGATATGAATTCAATCTTGAATTCGTGAGCAATGAAATGACAGGCATGGACCGCTGGTACAGTGAGAAGATTCGTCTGCTGTCCAATCCGCAGAATGAACATATCATGGCACTTTTATATGTACGTGATATTCATGAACAAAAGCAGCGGGAACTGATGATCGAGCAGGAAGCAAAGAAGGATTCGCTTACCGGGCTTTATAATCGTGGTGCTGTACAGGAAATTGTGGAGAACTATGTTTGTTCTGCTGACGGACATCGGGATATGGCAGCCATGTTGATTATTGATCTGGATAATTTCAAGATGGCTAATGATACGTATGGGCACAGCTATGGAGATAAGGTGCTTTGTATGGTAGCGCGGCTTTTGGAGCGCCTCTTCCCTAAAGCTGCAGTCGGACGTTTCGGCGGGGATGAGTATATCGTCTTTCTGGAAAATCTTTCTTCAAAGGATGTACTCAACAGTCTTATGGAGCATCTTTGTGATGAGCTTTATGTCCTGCTTGGCGATGTTAAATGCGTTTATCGTCTGTCTGCTTCTGTTGGGGCAGCGATCTATGCTGCCCATGGCACGACCTACACGGAACTTTATGAGCATGCGGATGAAGCGCAGTATCAGGCGAAGCGCACCGGTAAGAATGGCTGCTATATTTATGGAGAATACAATAAAACGAGCAGTGCAGCAAAATTTGTTGGCCCGGAGTGGCTGCTCGATGAGATCAGTGAAGCGATTTATGTTTGTGATGCGCTGACCAATGAGATTCTTTATGTAAATAAGGCGATGATGGAGTGGTTCGATCTGGAGCGCGAACAGCTTCGGGGACGTACCTGTTATGAAGGAATCCTGCATCGTCGTGAGCCCTGCGGGAATTGTCCGCGTCGTCAGATCTACAAGTCGGGGCTTTATGCCAGGGAAAAGGATATCCTGATCCATGGAGAGAAACGTCATGTGCTGTTGAAAACGAAGCTTGTGCAGTGGAATGGGCGATCTGCGCAGCTTGAAATCATTATGGATATCACGCAGAAAAGCAATCAAAAATAACCTAAACAAAAGGAGAGCCATGTACACGGCTCTCCTTTTGTTTAGGTTATTTTCCTTAGTCCTGGATGGCGGTTTCCAGGGCAATCCGGATCATGTCGTTGAAGGTCGTCTGACGTTCTTCGGCAGTGCAGGCTTCACCAGTAAGCAGATGGTCGCTGGTGGTGAAGATCGCGAGCGCCTGGACATGGTATTTTGCTGCGAGCAGATAGAGCGCAGCCGCTTCCATCTCAACCGCAAGGATGCCATATTCACGCAGTTTTTCGTTATCGATTTCATCATCGTAGAAACGGTCTACGGAGATGACGTTGCCGACCTTGACCGACAGAGAAAGTTTTTTGGCTGTTTCTACGGCGGCAGAAAGAAGCGTATAGTCTGCAATCGGTGCAAAGTTGATGGATGGTCCGAAGATGTTGCGCGGCATGGAGGAATCTGTTGTCGCAGCCTGTGCAATGACGACATCGCGCAGTTTGACGTCTTTATGCATGCCGCCGCAGGTGCCGACGCGGAACAATTTTTTCACGCCATAGTTGTCAATGAGTTCCTTGGCATAGATCGAAAAGGATGGCATGCCCATGCCCGTACCCTGTACAGAGATGCGCTTGCCTTTATAAGTTCCTGTATAGCCTAGGATGTTCCGGACATGTGTGTATTCCTTTACATTCTCAAGGAAGTTCTCTGCGATGAATTTCGCGCGCAGCGGATCGCCCGGAAGCAGAATGCGGTCAGCAATGTCACCCGGTTCAGCAGCAATATGTGGTGTAGCCATGATGAAAACCCTCTTTCCTATAAATTGTTTCTTCTTTATTATAAGGTTTTCCAAAAAAATAAGAAAGGGCGTATGTCCTTTTTCTGATAATTTTAGCAGTTTCGATAAATCGTATTTTTGTATACCGCCTAAGGAAACGCTGATTTTCTTCTTTTTTTCGGCAGATACGTTGACGCGGCTTTTTTTATCATGTAGGATAATAGAAGCAGGTAAAACCGTATAGGGAAAGTATGATAAAAAGAGGGATACAAGCATGAAAATTTCGACCAGAGGAAGATATGCACTGCGGCTGATGATAGATATTGCGATTTATGGGAACGAAACCCCCGTACGTATCAAGGATATTGCCAAGCGGCAGGAGATTTCGGAAAAATATCTGGAACAGATCGTATCGGTACTCAATAAAGCAGGTCTTGTCAAAAGCAGCCGTGGACCGCAGGGTGGCTATCGGCTCATGAAGAAGCCGGAGGATTATACGGCTGGCAGGATATTGAAGCTGATCGAGGGCAGTCTGGCACCCGTTGCCTGTATGGAGGGTGATGTCAATGACTGTCCGCGTCAGGGAATCTGTGCGACTCTGCGCTTATGGGAAAAAATCAATGATGCAGTAGAAAATGTTGTCGAGAGTGTGACGTTGGCGGATCTCGTGAGCTGGCAGTCGGAGCTTGCCGGTAAAAATGAATGACAAAACGCCCTCAATGTAGTAAACTTAAAGTCTAAGTGTTTTCAGCGAAACTAGATATTTGTAGGTGATTGATGGTGTTGTCGAACGGTATGTTTGATGTGATAAAGCAAGATCTGGCACTTTTGGAGGATGAACTGCTGCTGGCAGTGACCTCGCCAGTAGAACTCATTACGGAAATTGGGTCGCATTTGGTGAAATCAGGCGGCAAGCGCCTGCGCCCGGCCCTTTATTTTTTGTCCGCACATGGCGGCAGGAGCTTTGAGATGCAGCGGGTCATGCCGCTGGCTGTTGCGGTAGAGCTCATCCATATGGCATCTCTTGTGCATGATGATGTACTGGATCATGCAGATACGCGCAGGGGGACGCCGACTGCAAATGCAAAATGGGGAAATCAGCTTTCGATTCTGAGCGGGGATTATCTTTTTGCCCGGGCGTTTTCACTGGTTGCAGGCAAGGGCTATGATGACCGTATTTCGATGCGGCTCTCAGAGCTGATCTGTGATCTGAGCTCAGGCGAGATCATTCAGAACAAGGAGCTGTATAAGGCTTCCTGTGATGTTGAGGAATACTATGAACGCATTGCGCGAAAGACCGCCAATTTCCTCGCGGTCTGCTGCGAGATGGGCGGGATCGTGGCTGGCATGGAGCCGCGCGAGACCGATGCGCTTTACCGCTATGGCTATTCCATTGGCATGGCATTTCAGATTACGGATGATTTACTGGATCTTACCTCCAGCAAGAAGAAAATCGGCAAGCCTGCCGGGAATGATATCCTGCAGGGCATTGTGACCCTGCCGGTCATCCGGGCACTGGAAACCAGTGCAGATGCAGATGAACTGCATGCCATCGTGACGAACCGGCAAATGACGCAGGAGGAGCTTGCACGTGCACTGGCAATTGTACGCGAGTCCGGCGGACTGGATTTTGCCAAGCAGAGGGTGAAAGAATTCCTGCAGCAGGCGAAGGAGAGCCTGCCGGCAGAACTGCCGAAGGATATCCGCAAAACTTATGAAAAAGCGGCGGATTATATTGCAAAGAGAGAATCGTAATTATCATAGGATAGTTTTTGTTTATGACAAGAGGATACCGTGTCAAAGTTTTGATTGACGATGGGCGGAAAATAGGCTACATTAGACACAAAGCGTGAATCTGGAGGGATGAATATGTTTGGAATAGGTGTACCAGAACTGGTATTGATTTTGATTATCGGACTGGTTGTCTTCGGACCGGGAAAACTGCCGGAGATCGGCAAGGCTGTCGGTAAGAGCCTCAACGAGTTCAAGAAGGCGACGAACAGTCTGACGGCGGAGGATGACAAGAATACGATCCAGTCTCAGCCGATGCAGCAGCCGCCGGCACAGCCAACGGTACAGCAGAGTACGGCTGAGCAGCCTCAGAAACCGGAAGACAGGAAATAATATGGGGAGAAGAATCGTCTTTGTTTATGCAAGGACGATTTTTTTATTAATGGAGCTTATTGTTTCGTTGAGATTTTGCGGAGCAGACGGTATAATAGAAACATAGTGTGCAAGAGAGTATGTAGGAGGATTGAATATGTTTGGATTAGGTGTACCGGAACTTGTGTTGATTCTGATCATTGGCCTCGTGGTGTTCGGGCCGGGCAAGCTGCCGGATATCGGCAAGGCACTGGGTAAGAGCGTGAAAGAGTTCAAGGCAGCAGGTGAAGAGGATAAGCCTCAGAATATGGTCAACATTACGGAAAAACCGTCTGTGCTGACGGCGCAGAAGGATGAGACGCTGAAGAAATGAAGCAGAATGAGGAACTTTCCATGAAGGAAGAATATGATGAGCAGCTCGAAACAGCTGCTGCCGAGGAACAGCCGCAGGCCGGGCCGGATGCGGAGGGCAATATGTCGCTCATTGCGCATCTGGAAGAACTGCGCAGGAGGCTGATCCGTTCCCTTATCGCTATTGCCATCGGCAGCTGTATCGCGTATTTTTTTATTGATGATATCATGCATTACCTTACGGTGCCGGCAGGGAAGCTTTATTATATGCAGCCGTCGGAAGCATTTTTTACGTATTTGAAGGTTGGAATATTCACGGGCTTTCTCATTGCGCTGCCAGTGGTTTTCTATCACGTCTGGCGCTTCTTCCTGCCCGCGCTTACCCTTAGTGAGCGCAAGGTCGTTGGCGTTGTGGTGCCGGCTTCGGTGCTGCTTTTTTTCAGTGGACTGGCGTTTTCTTTTTTCTTTGTGCTGCCAGCCGGGGTAAAATTCTTTCTGGGCTTTGGCAACATGGAACTGCAGCCGCTTTTGTCAGTGGATAAATACCTGGATTTCGTCATTGCATTCGTGCTGCCCTTCGGCATCATCTTTGAGCTGCCGCTGGTCATCGTGATCCTTGCAAAGCTGGGCTTTGTTACTTCGAAATTCCTGCAGAAGAAGCAGCGTATCGTGATTTTCCTGACCTTTGTCATCGGGGCGGTCATTTCACCGACGCCGGATGTTTTTTCACAGTCGATGATCGCGGTGCCGATGATTTTGCTCTATGAGGTCAGTTATGTGATTGTACGATTTATTTTACGAAAATAAGGAAACACAGCGATGTGGTTCTATGAGGAGGAATATTCTTGGCTTTTAAGGATTTACGCGAATTTGCTGCGGAGCTCGAGAACCGCGGGCTTCTGAAGCGCATTAAAACAGAGGTGGATTGTGAGCTTGAAATCACGGAAATCACCGACCGGGTTTCGAAGATGGAGGGTGCAAAGAACGTTGCTCTGCTCTTTGAGAATGTCAGGGGCTATTCGATGCCTGTGCTCATGAATGCCTTTGGCAGTATGGAGCGCATGGCCATTGCATTTGGTGTGGAAAAGATCGATGATGTGGCGGATGAGCTGCGTGAAATCATGAAGCTGCCGTATATATCCCTGCAGCATAAGATGGATCTTGTCTCGATTATCCCGATGGCACGCAAGGCCATCAATTTTCCAAAGTACGTGAAGCACGCGCCGTGTCAGGAGGTCGTGATTACGGACAATCCTTCTCTGGATGAGCTGCCAATCCTTCAGTGCTGGCCGCAGGATGGAGGAAAATTCATCACGCTGCCGCTGGTCTTTACGAAGAATCCGGAGACAGGCAAGCGCAACGTGGGCATGTACCGCCTGCAGAAATATGACAGTCAGACAACGGGCATGCATTGGCACATCCACAAAAATGGTGCTGAGAACTATCGTGCCATCAAGGCGATGGGTAAGGACCGCATTGAGGTAGCTGTAGCAATCGGCACGGATCCTGTCGTGACCTATGCAGCTACGGCACCGCTGCCCAAGGATATCGATGAGATGGTCTTTGCCGGCTTCCTGCGCCATAAGTCGGTCGAGATGGTCAAATGCAGGACCGTGGATGTCGAGGTGCCTGCGCATAGTGAAATTGTTCTCGAAGGTTATGTAAAGGTCGATGAACTGCGCCGTGAAGGACCATTTGGCGACCATACGGGGTATTATTCCCTGGCTGATGATTATCCGGTATTCCATATCACCTGCATCACCCATCGGAAAGATCCCATCTATCCTGCTACGGTCGTGGGCAAGCCGCCGATGGAGGACTGCTTCCTTGCGAAGGCTACCGAGCGCATCTTCCTGCCGCTTTTGCAGCAGATGATACCGGAAATCGTCGATATCAATATGCCGCTGGAAGGCGTATTCCATGACTGTCTGGTAGTCTCCATCAAAAAGACCTATCCGATGCAGGCAAGACGTGTAATGCATGCACTCTGGGGCATGGGGCAGATGATGTTCGTGAAAATGATCATTGTCGTCGATGCCCATGTCAATGTACAGGATATGAAAGAGGTCTGGTGGCGCGTATTCAACAACATCGATGCAAAGCATGATCTCGAGATGGTTGAGGGACCGCTCGATGTGCTCGATCATTCCTCGCCGATGCCGAAATGGGGTACGAAGCTCGGCATCGATGCGACGAAGTCCTGGCCGGAGGAAGGCCATACACGGGAATGGCCGGATGAAATCACGATGACGGACGATATCAAGGCGCGCGTTGACGCCAAATGGAAGGATCTTGGTCTTGAGTAAGGTTAGTGCCCATATCAATAACATAGCGCTGCATCATATGGTCTTTGCGCTGCCATTTGCTTATATGAGTGCGTTCCTGGCTGCCGGCGGCGTGCCATCGGCACATGATCTTTTGTGGATCACCGTAGCGATTGCGGGTGCGCGCAGTGCGGCGCTGGCTCTCGATAATCTGGCAGACTTGAAATTTGACAGCCAGCAGAAGCGGCTGGCCTATCGGGCGATGGTCCGGGGCGATATCAAGCCCGGGGAAGCGAAGCTTTCCATTGCTTTATATCTCGTGATCTTCGTGTTTGCCGTATGCCAGCTGCAGCCAATCTGCATCAAACTTTTGCCGCTGGCAGCAGTTCCGTTCCTGATCTATCCCTACACGAAGCGCGTGACTTCGCTGTGCCACCTGTTTTTGGGGCTGGCCATTTCCATGGCGCCGGCTGGCGGCTGGGTGGCCGTAAAGGGTGAAATCAGTCTGCCCGTCATTGTGCTTTGTACGGCAGTCGCGCTTTGGATCGGGGCCTTTGATGCGGTGTACGGCTCACAGGATGAAGCGTTTGACCGCAGTCAGGGGCTTCATTCACTGGCTACGGCCTTTACGGCGCATGGTGCGCTCATCATCACGCGCTGGATGCATGCAGGCAGCATTGTCCTGTTCTTTGTGCTGGGGCAGCTTTTGAGCCTTGGCTGGCTGTACGATATCGGTGTCGGTGTGGCTGCCGGCACGCTCGTCTATCAGCACAGTATCGTGCGGGCGGATGATTACAGCAGAGTTACGCAAAAATATTTTATGCGCAATGGCATCGTATCCATTGCCATGTTCCTGTTTACTCTCGCAAGTCTTTATATAAAATAAATCGATTGAGGTGGGGCTGTTGACAGCAAGAATTCTTGAGGGCAAGGTGTTTGCCCAGCAGATCAAAGAGGAAGCAAAGAAAAATGCGGACAGGCTGAAGGAGACCTATGGTGTGACGCCGGGGCTGGCCGTAGTCATCGTGGGGGAGAATCCGGCCTCTCAGGTCTATGTGCGCAATAAGCACAAAGCCTGTGAGGCTCTTGGCATCTATTCCGAGGTCATTGCGATGCCGGAGACCACGACGAAGGAAGAGCTCATTGCCAAAGTAGATGAGCTCAATGCGGATGCAAAGATCCATGGCATCCTCGTGCAGCTTCCTTTACCGGAACAGATTGCACGGTTCGAGTCGGAGATCCTTGACCGTATCAATCCGCTGAAGGATGTCGATGGATTCCATCCGGTCAATGTGGGACGTCTCGTGACGGGACAGCCTGCACTTGTGCCCTGCACGCCGTTTGGCTGCATCCGCATGCTGGAGCTTGCGGGTATCCCCATGGATGGGAAAAGAGCCGTCATCATTGGCCGCAGCAATATCGTAGGCAAGCCGATGCTGCATCTTTTGCTGCAGAAGAATGCCACCGTGACGATCTGTCATTCCCATACAAAAGACCTGGCTTCGATTACGCGTGAGGCGGATATTCTTGTGGCGGCCATCGGCAAGCCGCATTTTGTTACGGCAGATATGGTGAAGCCGGGGGCAGCCGTCATCGATGTAGGCATCAACCGCATTGCACCGAAGAAGCTTGCAGGTGATGTGGATTTCGAGCAGGTCAAAGAGATTGCCGGGGCAATTACACCGGTACCGGGCGGCGTAGGCCTCCTGACGATTGCCATGCTCATGCAGAATGCTGTCCATGCTGCAGAGATGCAGCTCAGATAAATATCAGGTAGGAATAGTTTTTTATAGGGGGAAAAGAAAGCAATGAAAACTGATGTAGAGATTGCGCAGGAGGCTGTAATCCGGCCAATCCGCGAGATTGCCGAAAAGCTCAACATTACCGAAGATGAACTGGAACTCTACGGTAAGTACAAGGCCAAGATTTCGCTGGATGCATGGGAGCGTGTAAAGAATCGTCCAAACGGCAGGCTAGTGCTGGTAACGGCCATCAACCCGACACCGGCGGGCGAGGGCAAGACAACGACGAGCGTCGGGCTTGCGGATGCTTTCCACAAGCAGGGAAAGAAGACAGTCGTAGCCCTGCGTGAGCCATCGCTTGGCCCATGTTTTGGGCTCAAGGGCGGTGCAGCTGGCGGCGGCTATGCCCAGGTCGTGCCGATGGAGGATATCAATCTGCATTTCACCGGCGACTTCCATGCGATTACGACGGCACATAACCTTCTGGCAGCTGTACTCGATAATCATATCCAGCAGGGAAATGCACTTGATATCGATGTGCGGCGTGTAGTCTGGAAACGCGTGCTGGACCTCAATGACCGGGCCCTCAGGCATGTTGTCATCGGCCTGGGCGGCAAGGCTCATGGTGTACCGCGTGAGACAGGTTTTGATATCACCGTTGCTTCGGAGATGATGGCGATCCTGTGTCTCGCAAGTGATCTTGAGGATATGAAGAAGCGCCTTGGTGAGATCGTTGTAGCGTATACGCGCGATGGACGTGCGGTGCGTGCGAAGGAGCTCAGGGTCACAGGTGCTTTGACCCTGCTCTTCAAGGATGCGATCAAGCCGAATCTTGTACAGACACTCGAAGGAACGCCGGCCTTCATTCATGGCGGTCCGTTTGCGAATATCGCACATGGCTGCAACAGCATCATGGCGACGAAATTCGCCCTGAAGTTTGCAGATTATGTCGTCACGGAGGCAGGTTTCGGTGCCGATCTCGGAGCTGAAAAATTCCTCGATATCAAATGCCGTTTTGCGGGCATTCATCCGGATGCTGTCGTTATCGTGGCTACGGTACGTGCACTCAAGATGCATGGCGGCATGGCAAAGACTGAGCTTACCAAGGTCGATATGAAGGCTTTGGAGGCTGGTCTTGCAAATCTTACGAAGCATATCGAGAACATCCACAAATTCGGTCTGCCGGCAGTCGTTGCAATCAATGCTTTCCCGACAGATACGAAAGAGGAGCTCGAATTCGTGCGTACGAAGTGCCAGGAGCTCGGTGCCGAGGTTGCACTTTCCGAGGTCTGGGCCAAAGGCGGCGAGGGCGGTCTCGAGCTTGCACAGAAGGTGGATGAGGCGTTCAGGAAGAAGAATGACTTCAGATTCATCTATGATACAGAGGCTTCCGTACCGCAAAAGATCGAGGCTGTGGCGCGCGAGATCTATGGTGCCGATGGTGTCGACTTCACAGCAGCGGCCAAAAAGAATCTGCAGGAGATCGAGGAGCTTGGCTTTGACAAGATGCCGGTCTGCATGGCCAAGACGCAGTATTCGCTGAGTGATGATGCTGCAAAGCTCGGAAGACCGACCGGCTTCCGTATCACGGTGCGCGAGCTGAAGATTTCGGCAGGTGCCGGCTTCATCGTAGCGCTTACGGGTAATATCCTTACAATGCCTGGACTGCCGAAGCATCCGGCAGCAGAAAATATGGATATCGATGCCGACGGGAAAATCACGGGACTGTTCTGACAGGAAGAAGCTGTTTCCTTATTTTAGGAAATGGCTTCTTTTTATGATAAGATAAATTACGCCTATGACGTCTTTTTTCTGCAGGGCTTGCCAAATAGAAGGAAACCGAATAAAATAGGAATTGTGCGAAAAACAGTTTCGCGTGTTTTTTAGAAAAAAGAATCAGGAGTTGTTGTGATGAAGAGAATATCCGTGGAGCTTGTTCCACGTACAGAGGAAACACTGCGGGAGGAACTGCAGCTGCTGAAAGAACATGTACAGGAAATCGACCTCATCAACATACCGGATCTTTTGCGT
The DNA here is from genome assembly GCA_964611665.1 of uncultured Selenomonadaceae bacterium. Lineage (GTDB taxonomy): Bacteria > Bacillota > Negativicutes > Selenomonadales > Selenomonadaceae > CAZTAP01. The sequence goes on from CAZTAP010000001.1 coordinate 45,394, forward strand.
TATGAGACGCGCAGCTGGCAGGGTGCAGCGATTGCCCGGCAGGTATTTCCGGCGGCTATGCCGCATATCCGTGCCATGGACATCAATCTTGAGGCACCGCTTGCTATGGCGGGGTATCTTCGGGAGCATGATATCCATGAGGTACTTGTCATCGAGGGTGATGTGCCGCAGGATATGAGCCATACGGTCTATCCGACCGTCACGACCGATGTCATCCGCAAATTTCGTCAGGAAATGCCTGGCATCAAAGTGTATGCGGGCATCGATCAGTATCGCGGCAGTATGCGTCAGGAACAGTATCGTATCCGCCGCAAGCTGCAGGCTGGTGCTGCAGGGTTCTTTACACAGCCCTTCTTCGATTTGCGTTTTCTGGAGATGTATGCGGATATGCTGGAGGGCCTCGATATTTATTGGGGCGTATCGCCGGTGATGTCGGCACGTTCCCAGAGCTATTGGGAGCTGAAGAACAGCGTTGTATTCCCCAAGGAGTTCTCGCCTACCCTGGAATGGAGCATTGCTTTTTCCAAGCGTGTGGCAGAATTCGCCGATGCGCATGAGGATAGTATCTATCTGATGCCAATCAAGTCAAATCTCGAAGCTTATTTGCGGGGTGTATTTGCAAAGTAAGCATTTTGTGCAATGAATAAATTAAGGGAGAGTGACCAAACCGATGTTTAAGATTGTAAAGAAAAAGGAACTTTCGCCAGGTGTATTCCATTATGATATCGAGGCACCACGCGTAGCCAAAAAAGCACTGCCAGGCCAGTTCATTGTTCTGCGTGTCAATGAGGAAGGGGAGCGCATTCCGCTCACCATTGCTGACTTTGACCGCGAAGCAGGGACGATTACCCTGATTTTCCAGGCAGTGGGCGCATCTACGGAGCTGCTGGCTTCGCTGGGCGAGGGCGATTCCATCGTGGATTTCGTCGGACCGCTGGGCAAGCCATCCCATATTGAAAAAGGCATGGGCACGATTGTATGCGTGGGCGGCGGCATCGGTGTAGCACCGGTTTATCCGATTGCGCGTGCCATGCATGAGGCCGGCAATAAGGTCATTTCGATCATGGGTGCGAAGACAAAGGATATCCTGATTTTTGAGGAAGAGATGCGTGCGGTAAGCGATGAAGTGCTCGTTACGACCGATGATGGCTCCTATGGCATCAAGGGCTTCGTTACGAATGCCCTGCAGACGCTGGTTGACCGTGGAGAAAAGATCGATCAGGTCACGGCAATCGGACCTGGCATCATGATGAGAAGCGTCGTTGAGGCTACGCGTCCGCTCGGCATCAAGACCATCGTGAGCCTGAACCCGGTCATGGTTGATGGCACGGGCATGTGCGGCGGCTGCCGTGTACAGGTTGGCAATGAGACGAAGTTTGCCTGTGTAGATGGTCCGGAGTTCGATGGACATCTCGTAGATTTTGGCAGCCTGATGTCACGCGGCCGTATGTATCGTGAGCAGGAAGCTATCGCAAAAGACCATGTATGCAATATTGGACTGGGGAGGAAATAAGAATGGCTCTTTCGTTGGAAAAGCATAAAATGCCGGAACAGGACCCGAAGGTCCGTGCACATAATTTTGAGGAGGTTTCCCTTGGCTATGATGAGGAGACTGCTGTTGCTGAGGCAGAGCGCTGCCTGAACTGCAAGGTGCCGCAGTGCCGCAAGGGCTGTCCGGTACAGGTCGATATCCCGGCGTTCATCGCTAAAATCAAGGAACATGATTTTGACCGTGCAATCTCCATCATTAAGGAATCCAATTCCCTGCCGGCTGTCTGCGGCCGCGTCTGCCCACAGGAAAATCAGTGCGAGAAGCACTGTGTACTTGCACATAAGGGCGAGGCTGTCGGCATCGGACGTCTGGAGCGCTTTGCTGCAGACTATCAGATGGCAAAGGATGAAGAAGTGAAGCCAATCGAATTCGCAGCAGATGCACAGAAGGTTGCGGTCATCGGTGCAGGCCCGGCAGGGCTTTCGGCAGCCGGTGATCTCGCAAAGCGCGGCTACAAGGTCACGATCCTCGAGGCACTGCATGTTGCGGGCGGCGTGCTTTCCTATGGCATTCCGGAATTCCGTCTGCCGAAGGATAAGGTCGTCCAGAAGGAAATCGATAATCTGAAAAAGCTGGGCGTCAAGATTGAAGTCGATTCGGTTGCCGGACGTCTCTTTACGGTTGATGAGCTCATGCAGGAGGAAGGCTTTGATGCGGTATTCGTAGGCACTGGAGCCGGCCTGCCGCATTTCATGAATATTCCGGGCGAGAATCTCAATGGCGTTTACTCGGCCAATGAGTTCCTCACGCGCTGCAATCTCATGAAGGCTTATCAGTTTCCAAACTATGCCACGCCGATCCGCGTGGGCAAAAACGTTGCTGTCGTCGGCGGCGGCAATGTGGCAATGGATGCGGCACGCACGGCACTGCGTCTTGGGGCTGAGCATGTCTATATCGTTTACCGCCGCAGTGAGGAGGAACTTCCGGCACGCCGCGAAGAGGTCCATCATGCGAAAGAGGAAGGCATTGATTTCCGTCTGCTGAACAATCCGGTCGAGGTCATCGGTGATGAGCAGGGCTGGGTCAAGGAGCTTCGCTGCATCCGGATGGAGCTTGGCGAGCCGGATGCTTCCGGACGCCGCCGTCCGGTGCCGGTTGAGGGATCGGAGTTCAATCTTGCTGTCGATACGGTCATTATTTCCATCGGTACAGGTCCAAATCCGATTGTGGCTTCCACGACGCCGGGCATGGATACGACAAAGCGCGGCAATATCGTTGCGGATGAAGAAACGGGTGCAACGACGAAAGAAGGCGTATTCGCCGGCGGTGATATCGTCACCGGCGCGGCTACGGTAATCCTCGCAATGGGCGCAGGCAAGAAGGCTGCGGCTGCCATTGATGAATATCTCAAGAAAAAACGTGCCTGAGTGGGAGTTCCTGCTGGTCGTTGGGATTTATTGATTGTGATGAAAGCAGAGGACAATTCAGGTCTTCTGCTTTTCTTTTGGAAAAAGTAAAGGAAACAAGAAATTATGATGAATTTTACTGCCATTGATTTCGAGACGGCGACAAGCAGCCGCAATTCGGCCTGCAGCGTAGCTGTTGTCGAGGTAAAGGATGGCAAGCTGTTCGATTCGTATTATGCGTTGATCCGGCCGCCGGAGCTGAAGTTCAACTATTTTAATATTCAGATTCACGGAATCCATCCGGAGGACGTAAAGGATGCGCCTGATTTTGCAGGAATCTGGCCGGAATTGAAAAAACGGCTGGAGGGGCGTATCGTTGTCGCACATAATGCGCAGTTCGATATGAGTGTGCTGAAATATTCGCTGCTGGAAAATGATTTGAGTATACCGAAGTTTTCCTATTGCTGCACGGTAAAAATTGCGCGCAAGGTCTGGCCGGAACTGGAGAATCATAAACTCGATACGGTAGGAGATTTTCTCCATATAGATTTCAACCATCATAACGCACTTGATGATGCACGTACCTGTGCGGCTATTCCTGTCATGGCAGGACGGGCATTGCATACGGATGATTTTGGGGAACTGGCCCGTTCGATTGAAGTGCCAGTGCGCCCCTTTAAATGTTAGGAAGCGAAATGAATGATATTAATCAGTGCGTGCCTTCTGGGGCACAAGGTCAGATATGACGGCGGCAGCAATCCGCATGAGCTGCTTTTGAAATACAATGAACGGGGCCGCTTCATTGCGGTTTGTCCGGAATGCTTCGGACAGCTTCCCGTACCGCGGCAGCCAGTGGAGATCCAGCATGCGAATGGCAAAAAGGTTCTGGCAGGGAAAGCAGAGGTACGCGATGCGCAGGGGCACGATGCAACGCATGCATTTCTGGTCGGAGCGGATAAGGTACTGAAGATTGCACAGGCTTATCATGCGCAGGTTGCTATCCTTAAAGAGGGCAGCCCGTCCTGCGGTGTACATCAGATCCATACGGGAGATTTTGATGGCAGGAAGACCAGAGGCAGCGGCGTTTGTGCTTCCTTGCTGGAGGCAAATGGCATTCGGGTCTTTTCGGAAAAGGATATTACGATTGGCCGTCTGGAGGAGCTTTTGGCAGAGGATGAAAAAAGAGAGCGGTAGGTTTTGACGCAGTTTGACAATTTTTTCTTTTGCCTATTGTCAAGCAAGATGGGAATAAAGTACAATAGGGAGTAAAGAAATTGGACTTGGAGGCGGAAGGCGATGGATGATAAAAACGGCAAGGTGACGATCTTGATCGTCGATGATGTGAAAATGAATCTGAAGCGGGCTGAAATCATTTTGAAGCGCGCTCTGCCCTGTGATATCGTCCTGACGGAGTCCGGCCGCGGCTGTCTGCAGGAGCTTTTGAAGCGAAGGGCTGATTTGGTTTTGCTGGACTATGCCATGCCCGAGCTGAACGGACTGGAAACGCTTCGCCTCATGCGGGAATATCAACACTTTCAGAATATTCCGGTAATATTCCTCACAGGATCATCTGATCCGCTGACCATCGTCAAAGCGATGGAGCTCAAGGTGGACGACTATATCTGCAAGCCGTTTAAGGTGGATGATTTAGTCCGGCGTGTTACAAAGGCTCTTCTGAAGCATGGCTGGCAGCCGCCGGAGAAGGAGAAAACGCAAGCAAAGGATATTTTGACAGAAAAATAAGCGAAAAAGCTGGGACACCACATCGATTCGCATGTGGTATCCCAGCTTTTTTGTAAAAAGAAGGAATGCAAACGGATAGGCATTCCTTTTTTCTGATGCTATTTTTTTAAGATAGACGCAGATAATCGTCGATCTCCACCATATTGGTCATGTACTCGTTTTTGGCAAGTACGAGGGCATTGACTTTTGCGTCTAATATACTGCCAGCATTGATAATGTAAGTTTTTTCGATTTTTTCAGAATTCTTTGCGTGTACAATAACATCTACCGCGTAATTTGAAGCTTTTCCCATGTAACGACCTCCTAAACTTTTGCACAAAACTGTTCCGCTATTCAGTATATCATTTGCGAAATTTGATGTATACAAATAAAATGTCCTATTTTTCGGAATTTACAGTGATAATAGAGCCAGGTCATGCATTTGCATATTCCAAGGAATATCCTTTATAATATAAATTAGTACAGCATTCACGAAATATCTGGGCGAAGTACTTGTCTGGATTTCTATCTGCCGCGTACTTCTTGTCTGGCTGTTTCGTGTACGCTGTACGAGCATGTTTTTTAAAGGAGATGAATCGATGAGGGTAAAAATTCGTAAAATCGTGAAAGAACAGGTGGAGTATCTGACCGGGGCGTTCATGGATTTTTTTCAGCAGGAAGCAGCCAGCGGCATTGTCCTGCTTCTTTGTGCGGCAGTTGCCATGGTGCTTGCCAATTCTCCGCTCGGTGCGAGTTATGAGCATCTGCTGCATCAGGAGATTGTGCTTGGTTTTTCTGGAGGGACCTTGTCGATGTCCCTTCTGCATTGGATCAATGACGGGCTGATGGCAGTTTTTTTCTTTGTCATCGGCATGGAAATCAAGCGGGAATTCTTGTTTGGCGAGCTTAAGTCACTGTCTGCGACAATCCTTCCCATTGCTGCTGCAATTGGCGGCATGGTCGTGCCGGCGCTTATTTACGTGCTGCTGAATCTTGGACAGACGTCCATCAGCGGCTGGGGAATCCCGATGGCAACGGATATTGCTTTTGCGCTGGGAGTGCTGGCCTTTGCGGCGAAACAGGCACCGCGCAGCATTGCGATTTTCCTTACTGCGCTGGCAATCGTCGATGACCTGGGCGGCATACTGGTCATTGCCTTTTTCTATACGGAACAACTGAATCTTACGGCATTGCTGCTGGGCTTTGCGGTGCTTTTCCTGCTGGGATTTCTGGCGAAGAAGCAGGTGGAGCATATCCTTCCTTATTTGATCGGCGGGCTTCTTGTCTGGTATGCATTTTTGCAGGCTGGAATCCATCCGACGATTGCCGGCGTATTGCTTGGCTTTTTGCTGCCGGCGGGTACGGCAAAGACGATGAAACAGCATTTGCTTTATAAAGCAGAGCATGCGCTGGAACCATGGTCTGCTTATCTGATCATGCCGGTTTTTGCCTTGGGCAATGCAGGGATTTCCCTGGATGCAGGAAGCTTCAGCGGCATTGTTTCGCCCATTGGCCTCGGCGTTATTTTGGGACTTTGCCTGGGCAAGCCGCTGGGAATCTTTTTGAGTGCCTGGCTGCTCATTCGCCTGAAGCTCGTGAAGATGCCGGAGGGTGTGCGGTTTGTACATTTTGCCGGAGCGGGCATTTTGGGCGGGATTGGCTTTACCATGTCGCTGTTCATTGCCTCGCTGGCCTTTGCAAATCCTGCGGAGCTCATGACAGCGAAAACCGGCATCGTCTGCGCATCGCTTCTGGCGGGCGTGAGCGGCATCCTTTTTTTCAAGTGGATTGCCTGGCAGGAAGAGAGAAATGCAGTAGAAGGAGAGTGTTCAAGATGATAAAATTGATTGCTGCAGATGTGGATGGTACATTGCTGAACAGCCATCATGAGATATCGGAAGAAAATTGCCGGCTCATCCGTGCAGCACAGCAGCGGGGTATAAGGTTTGCCATTGCTTCGGGCCGTATGTATGGGGATATCCGCATCCTGCTGGAGCGTTACGGCCTCAGGTGTGAATGCGTGACCATGAATGGCGCAGAGTATTTTGCTGCCGATGGAAGCTGTCTGGAGGGAATCTATTTTTCACGGGAAAAGGCGCAGGAAATCTATGAGCTGCTGCGCAAGGAGAGAAATTTTGCCGTGGAGATTTATACAGACCATGGCTGCTATACGGCCGATTCGCGCTTCAAGACGTTTCATGGCCTGATGAAACGTGCGCGCACCTTTCGCCCGGGACTTGGGGCGTTGAAAAATATTTTTTATGTATTGAAGAATGATCATCTGCGGAAAATGCATTATTTCAAAAATCTGCAGGAGCTTTGGGAAAGCGATATTCAGGTCGCGAAATTCATTACGTTTGGGGATGATGCGGATGACGTACAAAAGCTGCGGCGAAAGGCAGAGCACATCCCTGAGATTGCCGTATCTGCAAGCTTCCGGACAAATATCGAAATCAATGCTGCAGCTGCGACCAAGGGCGCTATCCTGCGGAAAATCGCGGACAGGGCGGGCATCCGGGAAGATGAGGTCATGGTGATTGGTGATGGCAGCAATGACCTGTCGATGTTTCAGGCATTTCCTACACATGCAGCGGCCATGGCCAATGGTGTGCGGGAAATCCGTGAGGCGGCTGGATTCATTACAGCAAGCAATGATGAGGATGGCGTAGCGAGGGCAATCGAAAGGGCGCTGGCCTGAAGAAGGAGGAATGCGGAAAACTCATATTGTAAAGCTGGCTCAGGAAGGATGGAAACAACTGTTTCGGTAAATGTGTTTGATTAGGGAGGAAAGCAATATGAAGGGAATTAGTTTACGAAAGATCAGTCTGTTGTTCGTAGTTATCTGCCTTATGATGAGTTCGTTATGCTCGGCGGGAAGCCTCAGCATGGATGAGCTGTCGCTTGGCGGGATTCAATTGGGTGAAAGCCGCTCAAATGTGGATGCTATGTATGGTGATCCTACCTCATGGCAGGCGGGTGGGGTATTCTGCTGGTATGGAGATGGATCGGTCAAAATCCGTTATCATGCGGAAAACTGGCGGGTGCAGGAAATCAGCATCTCAGAAAATAATGGTTTTACTCTGGGCTCAACGGGAATCCATGTTGGGGATGATGTGTCTGTATTGGACAGTTTGTCTTATGCATCGCCAAAGGTGACTTATCAAAAGGCTTTGTATCCAGGAGATACGATACCCGGAATTCCCTGGCCGGCAGGTGAAGTGACAAGCTATCAGGCGCCATTTTATACCTATAGCTATGATGGTGCGGATGATAATTCGGTATTGTCGATTAATGTCAGTGCCGATGACAATACGATAACAAGCATTGGTATTTCTACCTATTTCCCACGATGAAGGCTGTTTTTCTACTGTGGTTATGAGATGATGTAAAAGTTTACGATAAAATGAGGAGCACCGGTTCTTATGAGCCGGTGCTCCTCATTTCGTTTATCTGTTTTGGTTATCTTCTTATGCTTCGGATAGAAAGCATGCAAAGTCCTCCGATTACAGAGAAAATCATGGAAACGATAAAGATGCTGGAAAAACCGAAGAGAGAAATAACAGCAGCCGCAATAACCGGTGCAATCGCCTGTGTAACTGTATTGCCAAGATTATAGACACCGAGGAAGAAGGCTACGCGTTCCTTATCCGGAATAACCTGGAGATTCAGCAGGTTATCCAGAGAATTCCAAAGTCCCATGCCAATCCCTGCGCAAAGTGCATAGATGATGATTCCTGCCGTATCCCGCAGACAGAAAAGTGAAGCAGCACCTAAAGCAAGAAAAATCGTGGAAAAACCAACCGGATACTTCAAGACACTGAACTTATCGGATAATGGTCCGGCAAAGAGCCCCATGAGGATACCAAAAACAAGCATAATGGTGTTGATGAGCTGTATGGAGGATTCCGTTTGTGCGCCTCTTTGCAAGAAATCTGTCATAATGTACAAAATATAGCCTGTAATAGCAAAGTTGCCGATGCCCTGAAGTAGTTTGCCAATCAGAGCAAGATAATAATCCCGGCCGACAGACCAGCAGGGAAAAACCTTTCGAATGGATTGGAAAGAAAGATGCTCATGTTTTCCCTGAGCAGCTATCTCATCGGTGTCGTCGAGGCTGGATGGTTCATGCACGATGAGAACAGCCAGCAATGTGCCGATGAATGTCATGATACCGAATAGAATGAAGCCTAGGCGGAACTGGCTTAAGAACATTGCACCAATAACGTTGAAGCCGTTATTTCCCAGAGCCATGCCAAGACCACCGTAAGCAGAAGATGCCAGGCCTTTCTGCTGCTCTGGTGCATAATCAATCCAGGCAACCATTGGTGCGACAATGAAATTCAAGGCGGCCTGTCCAATCATCCAGAAGGTCAGCAGCATTGGAATGCCTTGAGAAAAAGAGGCACCAATCATGGAAAGCATAAAGACGAAGGCACCACCGACAATCCAGACGGCACGACGTCCGAAACGTGAATGCGTTTTATCCGATAAAGCACCTGCCAGCATATTGGATACGGCAGCAACCAGCATACCCATGGTGGAAAAGAGTGCTACAAGCTGGATCTTGTTGGCTGCATCCAGCTGCTGGATCAGTGCGGGCAGGAACAGACTGGCCATGACAATATAGGGACCAAGCCAGCTGGCTGGGCCGATGATGAGGCCGGGAACAAGGCGTTTGATGGAAATGGTTATTTTTTTCATGATATCTTCTCCTTAATGATTTTTTACCTGATAATAAGCAAAGTCACCGTGTGAATCATGCTGGTGTGCATCTACGCTGCCTATGAAATTGAAGAGTGCAGTAAAGCCGCCGATTTCGCCGGGTTCTCCATTGACACCTTCATCAGAAAGGTAACAGACATCCATTTTTGGCATGAGTTCACACCAGTCCTCTTTCTGGTTCAGGCGGTAATCAATCGAAGCTGCTCCATACACATAGTGAAGCCGTATTTCTGCGGCCCCCTCAGGAACCAAGACTTGCAGGGCTTCGTGATCGATGCGTCGGCCAAGTTTTGCCTGCAGGACAGCAAGGACAATACTATCTTCTTTGTCATTGAGCTTCAGGTGGGCATAAAGCCAGTTGTTGGCATCATAATAGAGGCCGAGGCCGGCTGTTTCTGAATAATGATCTGGCTGGAAGGAAACCTTTGTCTGCAGGGTATAGTCAAAGGATGTTGCGCGTGTAGCCATGATTGACGGGCTGACCTGAGAGAAAAGCGAATTTCTGCCATAGATTTCCAAATGACCATGACTTGCCTGCACCCAGGAACTAGTCTGGGCATGATAAGGTGTCATGAATTTTAAGGAATAAGAATTTTTTGAGAAATCGTCGTAAACATCATCCAAGCGAAGGGTGTCTCTTTTTGTTGTGACTCCGACCGGTGCAGGTGTTTCCATTTTGGCAAGGTTTGAGCCATCCGCCATTTGCAGCCAGCCGTTATCTGTCCAGGCAGCTTTTTGCAGAGAAGTTTCTCGTCCCAAAGGATTGAGCTTCGTTCCCGGCAGAGGGCGGGACATAAGATGAGCAATATACCATTCTCCGGCTGGTGTGTCTACGAGTGAGCCATGTCCTGCTTTCTGCATAAGGGAGTGTGGGTTATACATTTCGAAATGGCCGGCATCCGGATCGCCTAAAGAGAAGAGATGGCGCGGTGAAGAGGTAAGAATAGGCTCTCCTGTCGGATTTGGCTCATATGGGCCAAAGATTTTTTTTGCCCGGCCCATTTCTACACCGTGTCCATAGCCGGTGCCGCCAGAGGCGGCGAGCAGATAATAGAAGTCCTTGTGGTGATAAAGCTGTGGTGCTTCTATACAGCCGCGGGAAGTAAATCCAGTGGTAATGCGATGCCATGTACCAATGATGCCGCCATGCTGCAAATCTGCCTGGACGATAACTAAATGTCCCGGAGCCTGGTACCCGGTGCGTGTTTCCCATTCGAGGACGGATAGATAGTGCCGGCCATCTTTGTCATGGAAAAGTGCCGGATCAAATCCAATTGAAGTCAGATACAATGGCTTTGACCATGGCCCAAGGATATTGTCTGCCCACATGGTGTATGTTTCAGCATTGAACTCCCGGCCGGCCATGTTTTGCATATGTGAAAATGTCAGCCAGAATTTCTTTTCTTTTTCATCATAGGAAAGATGTGGTGCCCAGATGCCCGCTGGTGTATTTGTTCCCTGGAGGTTTACCTCACCTGAACGGAGTGCATAGGTGATGAGTTCCCAATTTACCAGATCTTTGGAATGGTAAATCGGCACTCCTGGATTCCAGTGAAATGTAGAGTTAGCAATGTAATAATCTTCATGTACACGAAGAATTGATGGATCCGGAGCCATTCCCGGGATTACCGGATTTTGAATCATGTTCATTTCTTTTATCCTCCCAACCGTGATATAATAAGCTTGTTTCTAAGAAGGATTATATCGTCTGGAGGAATCATTTACAATTCTTTCGGATTACTTTGTCATGATACAACATGCATAGGTGAGAATTGTAACATTCTGGAGGTGATTTGATGACAAAAGGGCATCATGAAAGCGTGCTGATGAACCTGCCGCTTGGTATACGATTTTATGAATCGAATGTGGATAGTTCTGGTTATGTCCCTTTTCACTGGCACAGCAGCCTGGAACTTCTTTATGTGCTGGGAGGACGCCTGAAGATCACGATTGATGGCAGGGAATATATTGTAAGCCGTAATGAATTCATAGCGATTTCTTCCGGACAGATTCATGATGTGGAGAATACACCGAATCATGCAATGGTTTTGCAGGTTCCCTTAGTTATCCTGAGTAAGTTTGAAAGAAGCCCGGAGACGCTGCACTTTGCTGTAAAAAAGGACAGGAATCCAACTGCCTATCATGAGGTCATTGAAATGTTTGAACATCTGAACGATGCCTTGCGCAGCAAAAAGCCAGGATATTTGTATGATGCTGAGATTGCGCTTATACAAATCCTGAAGCGTCTGGTTCTCTTTTTTACGCTTCAGGAGCCTTTGAAAATCAGTGCGCAGGATCCAATCAAGGACATCATCATCTATATCAATGAACATTACAAGGAGAAAATCGTGGTCGAACAGCTTGCTGCTATTGGCGGTTACAATCAGAATTATCTTTCCCGTCTCTTCAAAAGTATTACTGGCACAACGCTGATTAACTATATCTATCAGGTAAGACTCAGCCATTTTTATGCAGCGCTGCTGCACACAGATACGGATATCCATGATCTGATGGAGGAATATGGTTTGAAAAATCAGCGGACGAGCCGGGAACTCTTCAAGAAAATGTATGGCATGCTGCCGCAGGAAGCACGTCAGAAATATTCGTTATATTGATAGCGTTTGATGAGTGTGACAGCACACTAGCCAAAGAGGCGTACAGCATGTGCGGCTTTTACATAAATTGAATAAAAAGGAAATCGTCTATCATCAATTTCATATATTTTGTGATATAATAATGGCAGAAAATACTGACAACAGATGAAAAGGAGGATGCTTATGGGGAAGAAAAAAGTGTTGATGGCGGCGGTAGCAGTGTGGATGTGCTCAACGATGGCGATGCCCTGCGTTTTTGCTGCAGAAAGGGATTCGGCGAAGGATGCGACAAAGGGTGCGACAAAGATCACTGCGGAAGTGAATCGGCAGGCGGCAAAAAAAGCTGATTCATTTCGGGGGGATGAGGCTGCCTGTGCGGCGAAGAATAGAGTAGGTGAAGCGGAGCAGCCGGTGATTCCAAAGGATCATAGCGGGAATTCAGCGGCGGGGACGACAGCCTGGGATGTAACAGCATATGGATTTGTAAAGGGGGCAGCTGCGCCGGACACCGTCAATCCGAGTCTCTGGCATAATACACAGCTGAATGCTGAGGCGGGTGTATTTGAG
>CAZTAP010000002.1:0-53757 GCA_964611665.1 uncultured Selenomonadaceae bacterium
GCATGCTGTACTGGATCGGAAAAAGGCGGGTTCTGTGCAGCCTGATCTTCTGGTCAGTTTTGTTTTTTACCTGTCCGGTGCTGGCTGCCGGACATGTTGATGAAGTGGCAGCAGAGGTTGATTCTTCTGCGCCGATTCCGGCGCTGGTTCAGGGCCGTATGCAGATGAGTGTTCAGGCCATTGCTGAACAGCTGCTGTCTGGCCGGTCTTTGTCGGATTTGACGGCGCGTCAGGCACAGGACGAAGCGACAATCCATGAGGTGTTTGACAAGGTTTTGGTAGGCTACTCGGTGCAGCAGGTAGAAATCGTGCCGGGCGAGCGTACCGTAGTACATGTGCGGCTGCTTCCCTGGCGGGATGTGATCCGGCAGACGCGGGTGGATATTTCCGTGGAAGGCATGCCTCCTGAAGTCGAGGCGCTTGTCCGAAAAGACCTGCAGGGTGTGGATGAGGTTTTTCGCCAAAGCCTGGACGGCCTGCCGCTTGCAGCTGCGGACTGGACCAACGGAGTGCTGAAACACAGCCTGAATGACTTCATGGAGCAGCATCTGCCGGAGTTCCGGGCCGATTTTGATGTGGATCCGGAGCGGGATACTGTGGTGCGGCTTGTGGTCTATCCCAGGCTTCCTGTGGTACGTACCGTGGATCTGAATATGCGTTCTTCTACTGTGCCGAATTTCACTTTGCTGAATCATCGTGAACTCATGCAGGAAAAGGCGGATTTGCTCATTGGCGTTCCGGTTGCCTTTTTGGCGCGTCATGAGGAGGCTTTTCGGCAGATGCTGGAACAGGCTTTGGATTCGACGGCTGATTTTCGGGCGTATGCGATGCATACGCAGGTGGGGATCACTATTGGAGAAAATGTTACGCTGATGAGCCGCTCGGATACAACACGTTACCGCTGGCGGCTGGAGGGCTGGGCTGATGTCCATCATGACCAGAAGGCCGGGCAGAATAAGGATATCCGCTTTCGGATGCACATGGGACAGATGCTTTCTCCGACAGATGAGTTCTTCATCTTCTCGGATTTTTATCCGCAGGATATCCGCTGGGAATGGTCGGCGGGAATACGGCATCGTGTTTTGATGCCGCTTTGGCTGGAAATCCGTTATGACATGACGCATCAGCGTTTTGCAGCAGGGCTGAGTGATCAGCTGGGGCGGCGCTGGCAGCTTCGTTATGAATACCGCTGGTTCGATCAGCAGGCCGAGTTTGGCCTGCGTTATAAGATGCATGATTTTTTGAGCCTGGAATATGTCCGTGACAAAGAGGATTCATGGCTGCGCTTCATAGGAGATTTTTAGGATGCTGCAGGATGAAACTTCTTGGCAGGAAGGCATATCCGCTCTTGAATAAGAAAAGAGAGTTTGCTATAATAAAAATGTTTTCCAGCAGACTTGAGAGATCATTTACAGAAGTCCTGTGAATGATTTAAAGAACACCCGCAAGGGAAAAGGAGAAAAATTATGGTTAAATTAGAAAAGAAACAGGTAAAGATTGCTAGCGTGCTCATTGCACTGGTATTCATCGGCAGTGTGGTTGCACTTGCACTTACGCAGTCGGGTTCAGGAATTGCTTCGGCAGCTTCCTCATCTAATGTCGGGGTAATCGATTATCGTGAAGTTATGAGCAAGCATCCGGATGTGAACAGCCTGAATACACAGATGCAGCAGGCCGTAGCTGATGCACAGAAGGAATTCCAGGAGAAATCTGCGAATATGAGCGATCAGGAAAAGAGCGACTATTATCAGCAGACTCAGCAGCGTCTGCAGCAGAAGCAGCAGGAACTCTTCGATCCAATCCAGAAGAGCGTTGAGGCATCGGTAAAGTCCGTTGCAGAAGCAAAGGGTTTGACGGTTGTGCTCGATAAGAGCAGCGTCGTATATGGCGGCCAGGATATCACACAGGATGTTGAGAATAAAATTTCCAAATAAGTCAGCTATATAAGGAAACCAAAATGCCGAGCCAGTCATTGCGCTCGGTATTTTGTTGAAAAGGGGGGATTCGATGGCGGAGGAAGAAAAGAATATAGGTGCTGGTGAGGTCAGGGGCTGGTTCCGAAAATCCCGCAAAAAAATTGCAGGAGCAGCGGTGCTGGCTGTTTGCCTGATTATTGCAGGTGCCTGGCTTTTTCGCAGCTATGGGCTGCGTCCGTCAGCGGCAGTTCCCCGGGACAAAGCCGAGATTGGCATGGTTGATCTGCAAAAGGCCATGAAGGCTCATGACGCTTATTCCCAGCTCAGGGAGCTTCAGGAACAGCGTGAGGTTATGGCAGCAGACCTGGCCATTGAGTGGGAGGAAGCTGCTGCAATCCATGCGCCGGAAATCGATGCTGCGCCTTTTGTTACGGATGTGCAGCAGAAGGCACAGCAGGAGCAGGCTGCGCAGGGCGGTGAACTGGCAGGAAAACGGCAGGAAGCCATCAAGGCAAAGCGGGCGGCAGCAGCGCCTGGTTATGAAGCTGCAAGAGACAGCATCGACAAAGAATATCTGAATGCGATATTCAATCTTCGGATGAAGCTGGATAATGCGGATGCGATGCATCTTTCTCCAGTGGAATGTGCTGATCTCCAGCGTGCTTTGGAGGATCAGCAGCATGAGCGCGGTGAACGGCAGCGCGCTCTGAAGGAACAGTATGAGGGTGCAATCCGTGCTTATGCTGCCGGCCTGCTGCAGCAGGATGAGGCACAGCTGCAAGCGAAAAAGCAGCAGGATGATGGTCAGTCTGAAGCAAAGGCTATGGCTGAGCAGACACAGGCACAGGAGCGCAACGCAGCTGCCATGCAGCAGGATATGATGCAGACAGATAACCGCGCACAGCGCATGTCGGAAAAGAAAGCGGCTTTGGCGGCTAAGGATGCGGAGATCAAGGCAATGGAAGAGCATATGCTCAATGATATTGCAGGCAAAGCAGCGAAGCTTGCTATCCTGCATCATCTGACCCTGATCCTTTCGAATCCTTCCGTGAATCTGCAGGCCGTGGATGTGGGGACAATCCATATCGGTTCCTGGCCGGAGAAGTACATACCGGCAATCGGTGTCGGTACGATAGACCTTACGGATGATTTGATTGATGAGTTGAGTGAATGATTTTGAATTCAGAAAGAAGAGGACAAGCATGAAATTGAAGAAAAAAGCACTGGCAGTGATGCTCGGCGCGATGGCTTTTATGATGGTGGCCAGCGGGTGCGGTAAGGCAAAAATCGGGTATGTCGATGGTGAACGCATCATGAAGGAAGCACCACAGATTACCGCAATCGTGGAAGAGGGAAATACCAAGCTCGCGGAGTCAAGAAAAGAAATCGAAGCTGATCTGGCCCAGAAGAAGACCAGCCTTTCAGACAGTGATTATCAGAAGGCTCAGATGGAAGCACAGTCGAAGCTTATGGCTACACAGCAGCAATATTCGACCCAGATGAAGCAGAAGGTTGATGCTGCGGTTGCCGATGTTGTGAAGGCACAGAAGCTTGATGTCGTAGTTGATAGTGAGAAGTCTTCGAAGCTGGTCATTGAAGGCGGCTATGACGCTACCGACGAGGTTATTAAAAAGCTGCAGTAAGGGGAAGGTTGCACGATGAAAAAAACTTTAGGGGAAATTGCTGAGCTGCTGGGCGGCAGACTGGCTGGAGAAGGCAGCATCGGGATTACTGGCGTTACCAATATCGAGGAAGCCGGAGCTTCGGAAATGACCTTTGCGGTTGAGCCTCATCTTGAAGAGGCAAAAGCATGCAAAGCGGCAGCTGTGCTGCTGCCGGAAGGGGCAGGTGAGTTCCCGCTGCCGGCAGTTTATGTTGCTGAACCTCGCGCGGCTTTTGCGCGTTTGCTGCAGATTTTTACACCGGAGCTGGAGTTTCCGGCCGGAATCAGTCCGCAGGCATATATTGCTGATACGGCAGAAATCGGTCAGCATGTCACCATCCTGCCGTTTGCTGTTGTGGATGCACATGCGACAGTCGCGGATGGTGTGACACTTTATCCGCATACTTACGTTGGACAGTATGCTGAGATCGGTGAGGACTCACTGCTTTATTCGAATGTTACGGTACGTGAGCACTGTCGTGTGGGTAAACGCTGCATCATTCACAGCTCGGCGGTCATTGGCTCGGATGGTTTTGGCTTCACGACGAAGGATGGCGTCCATACGAAGGTACCGCAGGTAGGCAATGTGGTGCTGGAGGATGATGTCGAAATCGGTGCGCACGATGGCATCGACCGTGCCACGACGGGCTCTACCGTGATTGGTAAGGGAACCAAGATTGATAATCTTGTACATATCGGCCATAATTGCAAGATCGGACCGAATAATCTCATTGTGGCACAGACCGGAATTTCCGGCTCGACCGTCGTAGAACATAATGTTACGTTCGGCGGACAGGTTGGGACGGTAGGTCATATCCATATCGGCGCGAATTCTGTTTTTGCAGCCCGTACGGGAATCATCGGCAATATGCCGGAGGGTGTGTTCTGTGCAGGCTTCCCGGCACAGCCTCATCAGGAATGGCTGCGCATGCAGGCGGCAATGAAGCATTTGCCGGAGCTGGTGAAAAAGCTGCGGACAATGGAAAAGAAGCTGGCAAAATATGAAGAGAAATAAAGAGGGCGCTGCTGAGCAGCGCTCTTTTTTTAGAGCATGCAGGAAAAAATATGGTATACTATGGATAGTATTTTTTTGCCTTGCTTCTGTTTCTGTACAGGCAGCGCCTTCGATGGGGGCTGAGACCGGCAATCCGGTGACGCCTTCGGCTGACCTGCTGCGGGAAGGACAGGCGGCTTTTGGCTGGCAGGAAAAGGGAAAGGAACGTTCCTTTCAGCTGGCGGCAGCACCGGCTGAGCGCTGGGAAGTCAGCCTGCAGAGGTCTGCTGCACACGATGACCGGGCCGGGGTCAAATTTGCCGTACAGCCGGAGAGTATCTTCAAGCCGGGCATTGCGCTTGGGGTGGAGGATCTGTCTGCAGAAAGGCAGCGGTCCGTTTATGGTGTGGTCAGTAAGACGCTGCCCTATGGCGTACGCCTGCACGCAGGAGTTGGAAACGGACGGTTTCGCGGGCTTTTTGCCGCAGCGGAAGTGAGGCTTTTTCCAAAGGGCAGACCGGGAGTCTTTCCGGATACCTCTGTTTATGCGGAGTATGCCGGAAAGCATGGCAGCCTTGGCTGCAGGGTATCTTTGCTGCGGGGCGCTAAGCTCAGCTTTGGCGTAGAAGGGCATGAGCATTTTATCGGGCTGAGTTATGTTTATGATGGATTGTGATTTTGGAGGAGAACGATGACATATTATTTGGCAGTTGTGTTCAGCAGGCTTTGCTGCCTGCTGCCTGCAGGAGCCTGTGAGATGCTCGGACGTATGCTGGGCGGCCTGCTCTGGCCATTTGTGCCAGAAAAACGCAAACGCATGGCGAGGGAGAATATTCGTGCCTGCCTGCAGGTGGATGAGAAAGAAGCGGAACGGATTGCGCGGGAGAGTGCTGTCCGGTTTGGCCCCATGCTGTTTGAGGTCTTGCGTTTTCCCGTGATAAAGGATAAAATGGATCGCTATGCAGAGCTTGAAGGTGCGGAATATATGCGCGAAGGGCTTGCCCTGGGACGCGGCGGCGTGATCGCTACAGCACATAGCGGCAATTGGGAACTTTTGGGCGGTGTGCTGGCAAAGGCAGGGTTTCCTATTGTGGGCGTGGCGATGAAGCAAAAGGAAGCTGCGATGGACCGCTTCATCAACGATTACCGGCGTATGGTCGGTATGCATATCACGTATAAAAGCGATGTGCGTGAGATGTTCCAGATGCTTAAGGAAGGCTGGGTCATCGGTCTTCTCATGGATCAGGATACGAATCGCCGGGATGGCATCGTAATGGACTTTTTTGGGCGTGAGACCAACTGCGTTCCGGGGCCGGCTTCGCTGGCCCGCTTCAAGAATGCACCGATTTTTCCGGTATTCATTACGCGCAAAGCGGATGGCACGCATCGGGTCATCATCCACAAACCGGTATTCGTAGAGCATACGAAGGATAAACATGCAGATATCCGGAACACGACCCAGGAACTTACGAAAATCATTGAAGAGCATGTGCGTGAGCATCCTGAGGAATGGTTCTGGCTTCATGACCGCTGGAAATCCATGCGGCCATGAGAAGAAAAACTTGCGTGACAGACGAATGTTTTGTAAAATAGAAAGGTATAAAGTCAGGGGGATTTTATTTTGCAATACCAAACAACAATTGGAGAAGAGGTTTCTTATACGGGCGTTGGACTGCATTCCGGTCTAGATGTGCATATGCTGCTGAAACCTGCACCAGTGGATACCGGCATTGTCTTTGTACGCACGGATCTGCCGGACAGACCTGCTGTACGGGCCGCAGCCTGTAATGTCACATCGACCTTGCGGGCAACGACAATTGAAGAAAATGGCATCCGGGTATTTACCATTGAACATCTGATGTCTGCTTTTCAGGCAAAACGCATTGATAATTGTTATGTAGAGATGGATGCAGAGGAGCCGCCTGTAGGGGATGGGAGTTCTCTGCCGTTTTTTGCGCTTTTGCAGAAGGCCGGGACCGTTGAGCTTGACCAGGAACGCAGGGAAGTCATCATCGACCGTGTGTATCGTATCGATGACGGAGAACGTTTCGTCATGGTACTGCCTTATGATGGTCTGCGTGTGAGCTTTACTTCTTTGAATGAACATAGATTGATTGGCATTCAATACGAGGATTTCGAGATCAACGAAAAAACTTATGCACAGGAAATCGCGCCAGCCAGAACCATAGCCTATGAGGCAGAAATCGATGCATTGCGTAAAGCTGGTCTTGGACTTGGCGGTACCATGGAAAATGTTATCGTTTATAATGATAAGGGCTGGCTGAATAAGCTGCGTTATGAGGATGAACTCGTGCGGCACAAGATTTTGGATGTTCTTGGTGATCTGCGCCTGGCAGGAATCATCCGCGGACATGTGATTGCGGTGAAGTCCGGACACGAGCTGAACACGCGCCTGGCCAGGCAGATTGCGGCGTCATCTTCTTGTGCCGGGTGAGAGATATATTTAAATGATTGAGGAAGAGGGAATAACTATGATATTGGATATAAATGAGATTCAGAAAATCCTGCCGCATCGTCCGCCGATGCTGCTTGTTGATCGCATCATTGAACTGGAGCCGTTCAAGTCTGCGGTGGGAATCAAAAATGTCACGATGATGGAGCCGCATTTTCGCGGTCATTTTCCGGATCATCCGATCATGCCAGGAGTCTTAATTCTGGAGGCTATGGCGCAGGTTGGCGGCATTGCTATGCTTTATCCGGAGGAGAATCGCGGCAAACTTGCGTTGTTTGGCGGGATGGAAAATGTGAAATTCAAACGTCCGGTTGTTCCTGGTGACCAGCTGGTGATGAAAGCAAGCCTCATGAAGGTTCATGGCGATTTTGGCAAACTGCATGCGGAGGGCTTTGTCGATGATAAGCTGGTTGCTAAGGCTGACTTCACTTTTGCCTTGCAAAGACCCGAAAAAGACTGATAATGTGTTGATTTTTGGTGATAAAGTGAGCTGGTCTTTAATCAACCCCGAAAATGGCTGAATTTGGCGAGAGATTATAGGTGAGAAAAACATCATATCTCAGGAATATATAAAGAGAAAAGGGGCTGCCAAGAGGAAGCCGTAAGGAAGATTAAAGGAGTTGGAGAGTATGAACGCAGACAACAAAGTTGTCGCATATATACATGAAACGGCTGTCGTTTACCCGGGAGCC
Source organism: uncultured Selenomonadaceae bacterium (assembly GCA_964611665.1). Lineage (GTDB taxonomy): Bacteria > Bacillota > Negativicutes > Selenomonadales > Selenomonadaceae > CAZTAP01. The sequence continues at coordinate 7,739 of CAZTAP010000002.1, forward strand.
AGAATCGGTAAGAACGTTGAAATCGGTCCTTATGCTGTCATTGGCGAGCATGTAGAGATCGGCGAGGGAACAAAGATTGGCCCGCATGCATTGGTTACAGGCTGGACCAGTATTGGCAGAGACTGCCATATTTTCCAGTTTGCTTCTGTGGGAGAGGATCCGCAGGATTTAAAGTTCAAAGGAGAAAAGAGCTACACCTTTATCGGTGACCGCACGACAATACGTGAGGGCGCTACTGTCCATCGTGCAACAGGCGAAGGTGAAGAAACGCGCATCGGCAATGACTGCCTGCTCATGGCTTATACTCATGTAGCACATAACTGTGTTGTCGGAAATAATGTCATCATGTCCAATGCCGCGATGATTGCTGGTCATGCAGTCATTGAGGACCGGGCTGTGCTTGGCGGTATGTGCGGTGTGCATCAGTTCGTCAAGATTGGCCGTAATGCGATGGTTGGCGGTGCATCAAAGATTGTACAGGATGTTGTCCCGTATACGATCGTGGATGGTCATCCGGCTAAGGTGGTAGGACTGAATAGCGTGGGGATTTCGCGTGCTGGCATTCAGATCGAAGCGCGCCGTAATATCAAAAAAGCATATAAAATATTGTATCGTTCCGGATTGAGCCTTGCACAGGCCATCTCGATGATTGAGCAGGAAGTTGATTCCTGTGACGAGGTCGAGCATTTTCTGCGTTTCCTGAGAAATGCTGAGCGTGGTATTTGCCGTGAACGCCGTGAAAATGATTAAGTGAGCACTGGAGGACGAAAATGGAAAAAGTGGGATTGCTGGCTGGTGTCGGCCGGCTGCCAGTAGAATGTGCCAGAGCGGCAAAGGCTATGGGCTATGCTGTTTATGCTGTTGCACTGCTGCCGGGTGTGGATCCGGAGCTTGAGACATGTACGGAAGGCTATACGGAAATCAATATAGCGCGTTTGGGCGAAATTATTGCCTATTTAAAGGAAAATGGGATTACCAAGGTGACCATGCTGGGCAAGGTTACCAAGGAACTCTTGTTCAACGGGCAGCATGAGCAGATGGATGCACGCATGATGCAGCTTTTGATGTCGCTGAAGGACAGGAAAGATGATACAATCATGCTGCGTTTTGTTGAGGAACTCGCACATGAAGGCATGCAGGCCTTTGATCAGACAGCTTTGATCCGTATGCTCATGCCGCATCATGGAACGCTTACGAAACGTGAGCCGACACCTGCGGAGCATAAGGATATGGAATTTGCTTTTCGCATGGCAAGGGAAATCGGCCGTCTGGATGTAGGACAGACGGCAGTGGTAAAGAATATGGCTGTTATGGCATTGGAAGCCATTGAAGGTACAGATGCCTGCATCGAGCGAGGCGGAGCACTGGCGCGCGGCGGAGCGGTTGTTGCGAAGGTGGCTAAGCCAGAGCAGGATTTGCGCTTTGATGTGCCGACGGTAGGACGTAAGACAATCGAAACAATGATTCAGGTCGGTGCAGCGGCACTGGCGATTGAAGCTGACAAAACGCTTTTGGTAGAAAAAGCTGCAGTGATTGCTTTGGCAGAAGCGAATGATATAACGATTGTGGCGATGTAAGGAAGCCTGATGAGGCGCGGCGGATACTGCGAAAAAAGAAGTATCCTCGCGTCTTTTTCGCGCTGATTGGAAAGGGAGGAAAAATGCGTGCTGAAGATCATGTTTTCGGCGGGAGAAGCGTCGGGTGATCTGCATGGCGCCGGCCTGGCTGCAGCTTTGAAAAAACAGCATCCGGATCTTGAGATGGCAGGCTTTGGCGGGCCGAAGATGAAGGCGGCCGGGGTTAGACTGTGCCATGATTTCCGGGAATACAGCGTCATGGGCTTCTGGGAAGTCCTGAAAAATCTGCGCCGCCTTTTTCAGCTGCGTGATGAACTGGTTCGGTTCATGCAGCAGGAAAAGCCGGATTTGCTGGTGCTTATCGATTATCCGGACTTTAACTGGCGCCTGGCGAAGAAAGCCAGGGCGCTGGGCATTCCTGTTTTTTCCTATATACCGCCTTCTGCCTGGGCCTGGCGCAAGGGACGGGCCAGGGACTGTGCGAAGATTGCTGATGAGTTTGTGGCGATTTTTCCGTTTGAGCTTCCTCCTTATGAAGCAGCGGGAGCCAGGATATCTTTTCTGGGCAATCCGCTCGTTGATGCGGTGCAGCCTGAACTGCAGGAGGCTGAGGCACGTGAATTCTTTGGCATCACGCCCCGGATGCGTCCGGTGCTTTTGCTGCCCGGGAGCAGAAAACAGGAAATCGAGCTGCTGCTTCCCGTGATGCTGCAGGCAGCCAGCAGGCTGAAAGATGATGATCCCCGGGTGGAGTTCTTTTTGCCGGTGGCAGCGGGCATCGAGGCAGATATACTCGAGCGGATGGCAGCTGAGGCGGGGGTCTGCCTGCATCTTGTCATGGAGCATACCTATGACCTCATGCGGCTGTCTGTCGTTGCGATTGCGACTTCCGGGACGGTTGTGATGGAGGCGGCTTTGTGCGGCCTGCCCTGCATTGTGCTTTACCGCATGTCCCTCCTGACGTATTGGATCGGGCGCATGCTCGTGCAGGTGGATAATTTCAGCCTGCCGAATATCCTGCTCGGTGAACGCATCCAGCCGGAACTGCTGCAGGATCAGGTGAACCCGGATCGTATTGTTCGGGAGACACAGCAATTTCTGCAGCAGGATGACTATCGTGCACAGGTGGCAGGAAAGCTTGCGGATGCCTGTCATATGCTTGGGGAACCCGGAGCTGCCGGCAGGGTGGCAGACCGTATCTGGCAGGCTGCAGTGGAAAATCATGAAAAACGAAAAACTATCGGGGGTAAAAGATGAAGAATTATATGCGCCTGCTGGCCTATATAAAACCATATGTCAAGCAGCTGGTCGTGGCAATCTTCTGTATCGTCATGGCAGCAGCAGCGAATCTTTATGTGCCATGGATCATCAAGGACATGATTGATAAGGTTTTGGCAGCACGGGATATGATGATGCTGAATTTTATTGCTGTCGGTATCGTTGTCGTGTTCTTTTTCCGTGGGATTTTCTATTATGGACAGAGTTATCTCGTGTCTTTTGTCGGGCAACGTGTTATTATAGATGTCAGAGATGTTATCTTCCGCAAATTCCAGCGCATGCCGCTGGCTTATTATGACAAACGGCAGACGGGTGAGATCATGAGTTATATCACAAATGATGTTGCTGCGCTGCAGAGTGCGCTCGTGGATAATCTCATTGAGCTCGTCACGGAGAGTGCGACTTTGGTAGGTTCGATAGCCCTGATGTTTTATCTGGACTGGAAGCTCACGTTTGTTACGCTGGTCACGGTGCCGATGGTCGGTCAGGCCATGAAGGTCTTTGGGCGCAAGCTGAAGTCCTCTGGTACGCTGATCCAGGAGCGGCTGGCGGATATTACCTCGCTTTTGCAGGAGAGCATCTCAGCGGTGCGCATCGTGAAATCCTTTGTGCGCGAGACCTACGAAATCAAACGGTTCCGGGCGCAGAATGAGCTGAATTTCCAGGCCGCGATGAAGAACGTGCAGCTGACCAGTCTTTTGACGCCAACGGTCGAGTTTCTTGCGGCGATTACGGTTACGTTCATTGTCTGGATCGGCGGCTACGAGGTTGTGAATAATGTGATGACAGCAGGTTCACTCATTGCATTTTTGACGTATGCAGTGAATCTCGCCAATCCGGTCAAACGCATCAGCCGCGTCTATGGGAACATCCAGAAGGCAATGGCAGCAGCAGATCGTGTTTTTGCCGTACTTGATCTGGATGAGACGATTACGAACAAGGCGGATGCTGTGGAACTGCCGAAGATCCAGGGGCATGTGCAGGTAGAGAATATCAGCTTTGCATATAAGAAAGGTGTTCCGGCACTTACCGGAGTCTCGCTTGAGGCGAAGCCGGGTCAGATGATTGCCTTCGTAGGGCCAAGCGGTGCCGGAAAGTCAACCATTGCCAATCTTCTGCCACGTTTTTATGATGTGACAGAGGGGGCAATTCGCATTGACGGGTTTGATATCCGGGATGTTACGATGGAGTCCCTGCGCAGCCAGATCGGCCTTGTGCCGCAGGAAACGATGCTGTTCAGTACAACGGTGCGCGAGAATATCCGCTATGGACGTCTGGATGCATCGGATGATGAAATCACAGAGGCAGCAAAGGCTGCGAATGCACATGAATTCATCATGGCGCTGCCGCAGGGCTATGATACAAAGATTGGTGAGCGGGGCCTGAATCTGTCGGGTGGTCAGCGTCAGCGTATGGCGATTGCGCGGGCCATTTTGAAGAATCCGCAAATCCTGATTTTGGATGAAGCAACATCGGCACTGGATACAGAAAGCGAAAAACTCGTGCAGGCAGCTCTTGACCGCCTGATGGTCGGGCGCACATCTTTTGTGATTGCGCATCGTTTATCGACGATCTTCGATGCAGATCAGATTTTTGTCATCGAGAACGGACAGGTCAGGGAGCATGGCACCCATCAGGAACTGCTGGCACTTGGCGGTCTGTATAGTACGCTTTATCATATTCAGTTCAATAAAGCAAATGAGTAAAAAGGGGATAAACCATGCAGCTACTCTATAATATAGCGGCAATCCTCCTGGTCATTGTGATCATTCCTGTTTTTATGGTCCGGGCTGTGAGGGAAAAAGGATTTGTTGAGCGGATCCGTCAGAGCCTCGGCTTTTTGCCGCAGCATGCTCTGGATAAAGTCGCAAAGAAAAATTGCATATGGGTACATGCTGCTTCCGTAGGTGAAATCGTAGCAGCGAGTCCGCTCATTAAGGAATTTCGCAAGGAATTTCCGAAAAGCCCGATTTTGGTATCTGTTGTGACGAACAGCGGTTATGAAATGGCAAATCGTATCATTAAAGATGCAGACAGCATCATTTATTTTCCGCTTGATCTGCCATGGCTGTCCGGCCATATTTTGAAGAAGGTGCACCCGAGGGTATTTATGCCGGTAGAGACAGAACTCTGGCCGAATTTCCTGAAGATGGCCAGAAAGCTTCATATACCGGTCATGATGGTCAATGGCCGCATCAGTGATAAAAGTGTTACACGGTACCGTCATCTGCATAGTGTCCTGGATGATATGATCGGGACGGTTACGAAATTTGCCATGCAGTCACCGATTGATGCAGAGTACATCATTCGGCTGGGAGCGAATCCGGCACTGGTTACGGTTACGGGGAATACCAAGTTCGATCAGACCTATACGGATGTGAGTGAAGAAGAAAAAGCTCAGATCATTTGTGAGATGGGACTTGGCGATAATGATGGCATTTTTTTGGCAGGCAGCACGCATAAGGGCGAGGAAGAACCGGTACTGCAGGCTTTTTGTGCGGTGCGGGAAAATTTCCCGAAGGCGAAGCTGGTCATTGCACCGCGTGATCTTTTGCGTACTTCGGAAATCAAGGAGCTTTGTGAACATCGCGGCTTTAAGGTCACGACGCGCACGACCTTGCAGAAGCAGCCCGGAACGGATCATGATGTTGTGATCCTTGACACCATTGGTGAACTTGGCAAGGTATACAGTATCGGCGATGTCATTTATGTAGGCGGAAGCCTTATCCCGCATGGCGGGCATAATATCCTGGAGCCGGCAGCGCATGGCAAGGCTATCCTGGTTGGCTTCAACATGTTCAATTTCAAGGATACGCATGTATTGTTCACGAAGCGGAATGCCTGCATTACGGTGAATAATGCGGATGAGCTTACACATGAAGTCCTCGGCCTTTTTTGTGATGATGACCGGCGCCATCAGATGGAGCAGGAAACACTCGCGATTGTGCGGGAAAACAAGGGCGCTTCACGGAAATCTGCGGTAATGCTGCATGAAATGCTTGATGAATTTGAACAGCAGAATCGTGGAGCACGCATTAAGGCTACGGAAAAGGTGGAGAATTTCCAGACCTATTTCATTCATCTGGTTCATAATAAAGAAACCAAGGGGCCGTTGCTGCATCTGCTTATGGCGGTGCTGTATGTTTTTTCTGTGATTTACAGCCAGCTGGTGAATTTGAAGCTTGCAGGCTACAAGGTCGGCTTCTTCAAACAGAAAAAGCTTGCCTGTTATGTGATCAGCCTCGGGAATATTACCGTAGGCGGTACAGGCAAGACGCCAACGGCACAATGTCTTGCACGTGATATCCGGGATATGGGCTATCGCGTCGTTATCCTGAATCGCGGCTATCGTGCGAAATGGCGGGGCGAAGTCGGTATTGTATCCGACGGCAAAAAGCTTTATATGGATGCAGGGGAAGCCGGCGATGAAGCTTTCATGCTGGCCAAGCATCTGCCGAATGTTCCGGTATTGATCGGTGCAGAGCGCGCAGTCACAGGACGTTATGCAATCGAGCATTTCGGCGCAGAGGTTGCCATCCTTGATGATGGTTATCAGCATTGGCAGCTGCAGCGCGATATGGATATCCTGCTTGTGGATGCAGTCAATGTGTTTGGCAACGGCTATATCCTGCCGCGCGGCACACTGCGTGAGCCGGTATCCCATATCGAACGCGCGGATGTCTGCCTTCTGACCAAGGTTGACCAGGCGGCTGAGGGCTCCAGAGAATATATCCGGAGCACAGTAGAACAGTATAACAGCAGTGCGCTGATCATGGAGAGCATCCATCAGCCCCGCTGTTTCATTGAATTGAATGACTGGTATGATAATATTGCGGGAGAAGGTATCGATGTTTCCCGCATGATGGGGAAAAAGGTCATGGCGGTATCGGCCATCGGCAATCCAGCCTCGTTTGAGCAGACACTCAGCGATATTGGGGCAGAGATCATTGAGAGCCTGCGGTTCCCCGATCATCATGACTATACGATACAGGAAATGAAGGATGTTCTTGACCAGGCGGTAGCGCAGGGAGCAGAAGCCATTGTGATCACGGAGAAGGATGCGGTGAAGATACCGACGGCAATCGTTGAGGCGAAATGGCCGATTCCAGTCTTTGTCGTGAGCGTCGAAGTAACCTTTCAAAAGGGCCGCGACGAATTTCGTGCAATGCTCAAACAGCGTCTGCAGGAGAAAATCAGGAAAGGATGAGACAGAACATGAAAATACTTTGTGTCATTCCGGCACGATATGCATCGACACGCCTGCCGGGCAAGCCTTTGGCTGATATTGCGGGCAAGCCGATGATCTGCCGGGTGTATGAACGGGCTTCTGAGGCAGAATGTATTGCAGAAACACTGGTGGCAACGGATGATCAACGTGTCTATGATGCGGTGAAAGCAGAGGGCGGCAAGGCCATGATGACGGCCAAGGATCATCCGACGGGGACAGACCGTCTGGCTGAGGTCGCGGCTGCTTATCCGGACATGGAGCTTATCATTAATGTGCAGGGCGATGAACCGCTCATCGAGCCAAAGCTCATCGATGAGCTGGCCGCTGTATTTGATGAGGACCCCGGGCTTCGTATGGCAACGGTCATGACAGAGATGAAGGATGCAGCGGAACAGCGGAACCCGAACAATGTCAAAGTGGTCACGGATCAAAATGGCTATGCGCTTTATTTTTCGCGCTCGCTTCTGCCTTATCCGCGCAATGCGGTGGGTACACCGGTATATAAGCATATTGGCATCTATGCCTATCAGCGGGATTTTTTGCTGGCATATGCTAAGATGCAGCCAACTCCGCTGGAGCAGGCAGAATCCCTGGAACAGCTCCGGGCTTTGGAGAATGGCTATAAAATCAAAGTCGTAAAAACAGACTATCGCTTTGTGGGAGTTGATACCGCAGAGGATTTGAAGCTGGTCAATGAAATTTATCGGAAGGTGGCAACGTCATGAATAAAGTAAAAGTAGCTGATTTTGAGATCGGTGCAGGAGAGCCGCTGGCTCTGCTTGCCGGTCCTTGTGTACTGGAAGGACTGGACCGCTGCCTGTATATCGGACGCACCATCAAGGAGATTACGCAGCGCCTGGGTATTCCTTATGTATTCAAGGCTTCGTTTGATAAAGCGAATCGTTCTTCTTTCAATGGTTTTCGCGGCCCCGGTCTGAAAAAAGGATTGGAAATGCTGCAGACCATCAAGCAGGAACTGCAGGTGCCAATCGTGACGGATATCCATGATATCTCTCAGGTTGAACCGGCAGCGAAGGTTGCAGATATCCTGCAGATTCCGGCATTTTTGTGCCGTCAGACCGATCTTCTTTATGCGGCAGCCAAATCCGGCTGTGTCGTCAATGTCAAGAAGGGGCAGTTCATGGCTCCGGCTGATATGCGCAATGTTGTTGATAAGCTGCATGAAGGCGGCAGCTCGAAGATCCTGCTCACGGAACGCGGGGCAAGCTTTGGCTACAACAATCTTGTGGTGGATATGCGCAGTTTTCCAATCATGCGCAGCTTTGGCTATCCGGTCATCTTTGATGCGACGCACAGCGTACAGCTTCCGGGCGGTGCGGGAACCAGTTCGGCAGGCAATCGCGAATATGTGGAATATCTTACGCGTGCAGCGGTAGGAGCCGGCGTGGATGGACTTTTCATGGAGGTCCACGACAATCCGGAAGAGGCACTTTGCGATGGTCCGAATATGGTCTATCTTGATAAGCTTGAGGACTTATTGAAGGATGCATTGGCTATCAATGCCATTGTCAAAAAGAAGCGTTAAGGAGGAGCAGCCGTGATAAAAGAGAAAGCAGTAGAAACTTTGGAAATAGAAGCAGCAGCGGTAGCGAAGCTTACAGAACGTATCGATGATGAGTTCGAGGCTGCAATCCACTGTATCCTGGATTGTAATGCGCGGGTTGTCGTGACAGGAATGGGAAAATCCGGTCATATCGGCAGAAAAATCGCAGCAAGCCTGGCCAGTACAGGAACGCCTGCCTTTTTCATGCATCCGGCAGAGGCCTTTCATGGCGACCTTGGCATGGTGACGGAAAATGATGTGGTCATTGCGATTTCAAACAGCGGAGAGTCTGCGGAGGTAGTGAATATCCTGCCAATCATCCGCAGAATCGGTGCGACAATCATTGCGATGTGCGGCCGCAGGGAATCAGCACTGGGCAGGAACAGCGATTACTTCATTGATATCAGTGTTGAACGCGAAGCCTGTCCGCTGGGGCTTGCACCGACGGCCAGCACGACGGCTACGCTCGCGATGGGCGATGCGATGACGATTGCACTGCTTTCGGCGCGCAATTTCACTGCGCAGGATTTTGCCGTGTTCCATCCGGGCGGAGCGCTGGGACGGAAGCTTTTGCTTACCGTGGAGAATGTCATGCACAGCGGGCAGGATAATCCGATCATCCATTACAGCAAGACGGCGAAAGAAGCTTTGTTTATGATGACGGACAAGGGGCTCGGCGCGACTTCTGTCGTAAATGATGAGGGCAAATTCATCGGTCTCGTGACCGATGGAGATATCCGCCGCTGTCTCGCCAAGGGCAGTGAGTTCCTGGAGGCATCGGTGGAGCATCTCATGACACGCGAGCCGCTCACGATTACAAAAGAAAAGCTTGCAGCTTCGGCACTGAGCCTGATGGAGAAGCATAAGCCTCATCCAATCACGGTGCTTCCGGTCATTGACGCAGACAAAAACCCGGTTGGCATTGTCCATCTTACGGATTTGCTCAGACAGGGAGTTGTCTGATATGGAAATTCGGACCGGAGCCAGAGAAAAGGCTGGAAAAATCCAGCTGATCATTTTTGATGTAGATGGAGTTTTGACGGACGGCGGTATTTATGTCGGTCCGGAAGGAGAGCTTTTCAAGCCCTTTAACTGTAAGGATGGGCTGGGCATTACGCTCTGGCATCGGGCCGGACGGAAGACTGCTGTCATTACAGGACGCAGTTCCGCCATGCTTGGACAGCGGGCTGCTGAACTGAAGATCACCGCAGTCTGGCAGGGAAAACGGGATAAGCGCCAGGCCTATCGGGAGCTCAAGGAGAAGTTCCATCTGAGGGATGAGGAAATTGCCTATATCGGAGATGACCTCATCGACTTGCCGGTTATGCTGCAGGCGGGCTTGGCGGCAGCACCAGCTGATGCGGTGCCCGATGTGCTGCAGCGCGCGGATCTGATCGCGGGTAATCTGGGCGGTCATGGTGCAGTGCGTGAGATTTTGGAATTTATCCTGCAGGAGCAGAATAAATGGCAGGAATTGCTGGCGGATTTTTTGACGCCGGAAAACAACGAAAACAATACGTTGAACTTAGCTCAATGATTTTGGGGGAGCATCCATGCAATATCAAATCTTGATGGGGATGAGCCGGATGATTTGCTGCTTGCCGCATTCCTTTCTGCTGTTTTTGGGAAAGGTTCTGGGGCATCTTTACTATCATTTGATTCATAAGCAAAGGAATCTGGCCATAAAGCAGATGAAGACATCATTGAATATTCCAGAGGACGAGGCAAAGCGGATCGTAATGGATTCCTTTGTGAACCTGGGCCGTAATGCGCTGGAAATCATGTATATGCCGCATCTCTCCAAAGAAAATTTTAAACAATATATTGAAATCGAAAATCTGGAGCGGCTGACCGGTGCGCTTGCGGAAGGACATGGGGTCGTCATTCTTACCGGACATATCGGAACATGGGAATGGCTTTCGGCCGCACTGACTTTTTCCGGTCTGCCGGTTACGGCGATTGCCAAGCCGCAGCCGAATGAACAGTATACACGTGTGCTGAATGATCTCAGGGCTACGGTCGGAGTCGAGATTTTTTCACGGGGCACAAGTGAATTGCTTGCTGCTGCCAGAGCTTTGAAAAAAGGAAAGATCCTTGGTTTTCTGGCAGATCAGGACGCAGGGCCGGGCGGAGCGTTTACGGAGTTTCTTGGACGTACAGCTTCTACGCCAATGGGGCCGGCAGTCTTTGCAAAGAAATTCAATTCTCCTGTTGTTCCAGCCTTTATTCTGAGACGTCCGGATGGACGCCACAGGGTGGTCATTGGTGAGGTCATGCGCTATGTTGATCACGGTGATTCTGATGCCGATCTTTTTGCATTTACGGTTAAAATGACAAAAATCCTCGATCGGATCATCCGGGAGAATCCTACACAGTGGCTTTGGTTTCAAAAGCGCTGGAATACGCCGCCGGATGAGCAGAAGCAGAAGCATCATACGGTCAGGACCCAGATGGAGGAAAAATGAGTACAAAAGGAAAAATCTTAATCGGTATCGGTGCAGTGCTGCTGCTTTCCCTCATTGTGTGGGCTGTGCGCAGCGTGCCGGATGTCTCTCATGAAGAGACACAGGAACCGACGAAGGTCATGAAATACAGCGATAATACGATCAGCGCAGAAAAGAATGGCCGTACAATCTGGAAGCTCAGTGCTGAATACATGGAGATGGAAACGGATACACAAAATGCATCCTTTACGAATGCCAGTGCCACGTTTTATCAGGAAGACGGACGTACAGCTGTCCTGACTGCTCCGCATGGATACTATGATGCGCAGAGCAAGAATCTGAAGATCGATGGCGGTGTGAACATCAAGACCAGTGATGGTGCGGAGCTTACCTGCAACGAACTGGACTGGACAGATGCCGATGGCATGCTGGCAGCTGTTGGGGAAGCAAAGGTGGTAAAAGAGGCGGATGCCTTGCTTGGAACCGGAGAGCGTATTGAGTCGACGGATGGCTTCAATAAGTTCAAGATCAAAGGCAGCGACAAGCAAAAGGCACATCTTGCAAAGGGGAGCGCAGGGCAAAATGCAAATACGAACTAAATTGAATCAAACGATTTTGATGGCCGCAATGGGTGTCCTTCTGGGCATGGGAACAATCTGTGCAGCAGCGGATACACCGGCACCAGCAGCTCAGCCAGCCGAGCCGGCTGAGCTGGATGGCGATACCGTATCCTACGATATGAAGTCAGGAGTGGTGACTGCCGAAGGCGATGTGCTTATGGTACGCGGAACGACAAAGATTGCAGGTGCGAGAGCGGAGTATAATTCAAAGACGCAGCAGGGATCTGTGACGGGCAACGTCGTTGCGATCAAAGATGCTATGCGTATGACAGCGCAGACGGTTGTCATGGACCAGAAAGATCACATCACGGCTTCGGGCGGTGTTACAGCGACCAAGGGAAATCTGCAAATGCAGGCAGCCCAGGTTGTAGCTGAAGGCCAGAACCATTTCATTGCTACGGGGGATGTCCATGGACAGCAGGAGGACAAAACCTTTGCCGGTCCGAAAGTGGATTTTCATCAGGATACGAACTATGTGCTCATAGAAAGCGGCGGCACCATTACTTCCAAAGATGGTGTATTTACGGCAGACCATATGGAGGGATGGCTTACGGATAATCATTTCAAGGGCATCGGCAACGCGCATATCGTAAGCCCGCCGCGTAATTTTGAAGGCGGCGGTGATGTCGCGGATTATTATGGACAGGCAGACGGCAAGGTCACACTTGATGGCAATGCCTGGGCTGTTCAGGAGAATAACACACTTAAGGGAAATCATCTTACGGTTTATCTGGAAAATAACGGTAGTGTAAAGGCCGAATAAGGAAAGAAATATACCTCAGCATGGGGTTTGGAGGGTTTACCACTTGCATATAGAAGCTAAAAACTTAGTCAAGACATTTAAGCACCGCAATGTTGTCGACCGCGTGTCGCTGCGGGTGGAAAAGGGCGAAATCGTTGGCCTTTTGGGGCCAAATGGTGCGGGCAAAACGACGACCTTTTATATGATTGTCGGCCTGGAACAGCCGACCTCGGGTGAGGTCTATATTTCCGACGTGAAGATTGGCAGTCTGCCGATGTGCAAGCGGGCGGAGATGGGCATCAGCTACCTGGCTCAGGAAGCATCGATCTTTCGTAAGCTGACGGTGGAAGAAAATCTGATGTCCATACTGGAAACTACGAAGCTTTCTCATGCGGAGCGCCGGACGAAGGTCGGTGAGCTTTTGGAAGAGTTCCATATTACCCATGTGCGTGAGCGCAAAGGCACGGAGCTTTCTGGTGGTGAGCGCCGCCGCGTGGAGATCGCACGCTGTCTGGCGCTTGAACCGCAATTTATCCTGTTGGATGAACCTTTTGCCGGCGTCGATCCAATCGCCGTGGCAGATATTCAGGATATTATCCAGTATCTGCGCCAGCGCGGTATGGGAATACTCATCACGGATCATAATGTGCGCGAGACTCTGCATATTGTTGACCGGGCATACATCCTCAATGAGGGAAAGATTCTTTTGGAGGGTGACAGCGAGACCATTGCACATAGTGAAATTGCCAGGAAATTTTATCTTGGTGATAACTTTACATTATAGGAGAATGACACATGCGTATTCGTATATTAGACAGATATATTTTTAAAGAAGTCTTTATGACGTTTATTTTCGGCATTTGTGCGTTCTCTGCAGTATTCATCGGTTCAGGGACACTTTTCCGTATTGCGCAGTACATTACGGATTATGGAGCTTCCCTGAGTGCAGTGCTGAAGATCTTCATTTTCAGCCTGCCGGGTGTAATCATGTATACGTTTCCGATGTCGATGCTGCTCGCAAGTCTTCTGACCTTTGGCAGATTGTCCGGGACAAGCGAGATTACGGCAATGAAGTCCTGCGGTATCAGTTTCAATCGTATTGCCATGCCAGCCATTATTCTGGGCTTTGTCGTGAGTATTTTTGCCATAGAATTCAATGAATATGTAGTGCCTTGGGCCAATAATGCCTATAGCAATGTGCTCTACTATGAGATCCAGGGCAATACGGCTATGAAGTCCCAGGAACATATCATCATCAAGGACATCAATCAGGGACAGATTCAGCGCCTCATCTATGCGCGGCGCTATGATTCAGATTCGCAGACCATGCAGGGTGTGACCCTGCAGGTGTTCAAAGAGGGCAAGGTCAGTCATGTGGAGAATGCGGAGTATGCCGAATGGATGGGCAATGAATGGAACATGCATAATGGTATTATCTATGATATTTCTGATGGTGAAACTGAGCATACCATGCATTTCAATACACAGATCCTGCCGGTCAATGAGAGTCCGCGTCAGATTGTGCGTGAGCAGAAAAAACCTGAGGAACTTACGATGAAGGAACTGCGGACGCAGATCGATATCATGCGCTCGCAGTTTGTTGATACGAAGAAACTGGAGACGGAGCTCTATCAGCGCGTCACGATACCGATGGCGAGCCTGATTTTTACCATTGTAGGCATACCGCTTGGTTTGCAGCCGAATCGCAACAGTTCGTCCCGGGGCTTCGCGATGAGTATCATCATCATCTTTATTTATTACAGCTTTATGACGATGTCAGGGGCTATTGCGCAGAGTGGCTCGATCAATCCGGCCTATGCCGTATGGATTCCAAATTTTGTCGGGCTTATCGTCGGACTTTGGCTGATGCGCAGAGCTTCGCGCTGATTGAATAAAAAAATACGTAAAAAGGCAGGTGTGGCAATTGTATGGTGTACTTCTCATTGTAGTGTTGATTATTACAGGCGGAGCCATTGCGTTCATTGGTGACCGCCTGGGCTCGAAAATTGGCAAAAAGCGTCTGTCGCTTTTTGGTTTGCGGCCGCGTCATACCTCGATCATCATTACGATCCTGACAGGGATATGCATTACGACACTGACTTTTGGCGTCATGGCGGCGGCATCAGAAAATGTGCGTACGGCGCTTTTTGGTATGGAGCGTCTGAACCGCACGATGCAGGAAACACAGCAGAAGCTTCAGACGGCTTCTGCTGAACTCCAGCAGGCACAAACGGAGCAGGACCAGACGAATCAGGACCTGCAGCAATCGAAACAGGAAGTCGATAAGCTGCAGGCGCAGCAGCAGGGGCTGGAGGAGCAGTCCAGGCGGCTGGAAGAAGGAAACCGTATGTTGGAGCTCGCCAAACAGGAACTCACCGAAAAAAATGGTGAGTTGTCTTTGCGCAATACAGATCTTGGGCAGAAGAACATTCTGCTTGGACAGCAGAATGGAGAGCTTTCCGTGAGCAATCTTTCGCTGAACAAAGAAAATGGAAGGCTTACGGAGGATAACAAAACGCTGGAAAAGCGTACGGATGAGCTCAGGCAGGGAATCCAGATCATCCGGGAGGGAGATATCATCTTCCGGGCCGGCGAGGTCATTGCGAGCGGGGTGGTCCGCGGTTCACAGGATGAAAAATCTGTGCGGGCAGATCTTTCTTCTCTGGCGCAGCTTGCAAACCGCAACGTTTCCCAGCGGGTGGGAGCAGATGTCTCGGATAAGGAAATCTGGATCTATCAGCCGGAATATGACGAGGCTGTCAATCAGATCATGAACAGCCAGCAGGATATGGTCGTGCGGATCGTAGCAGCTGGCAATCTGATTCGCGGTGAAGCAATCCGGACATCCCTGCAGCTTTATAAGAACAGTATCATCTATAAGAACAACGAGTTCATCATTGCGCGCCCTTATACGCTTACGGGCAAGAGTGAGGGGGAGGCTGAACGTACGGTCATGGACTTCCTGCAGCAGGTCAATCAGTCGGCAACGGCCAGAGGTATTCTGCCAGATCCGATCCGGGGCTCTGTTGGTGTGATGGAAGGCGCTCAGTTCTATGATATTGTACAGTCGCTTGCTCCGATACGCGGCAATATATTGCTTTCGGCTTATGCGCGCGGTGACACGGATGCTTTGGGACCGCTTCGTCTGAATATCAAGCTTGAGGGTGAAAAATGACAGATAAGGGCCGCCATGCGCGGCTCTTTTTTTGGAGGTGAAGAGGATGATTGCAGCACTTGATCCGGGACGGGATAAATGTGGTTTCGCGGTTTTGGAGGAAAATGGCAGTATTTTGCAGCAAAGAGTTATTGAAACGTCCTGTTTGGAGCAGGAAATCGATACAGCGCTCGCGAAATATACTATAGATGTCCTGGTCATGGGAAACGGAACGACGAGTCAGCAGGCGCGGCAGCGCATAGAAAAGGCCTGTCCGCAGCTCAGGCTTCTTGTCGTCGATGAATATCGTACGACGGAGCTTGCCAAAAAGGCTTACTGGAAGGCAAATCCGCCGCGTGGCTGGCGCTGGCTTTTGCCGGTTTCTATGCAGGTTCCGCCGGTTCCGGTGGATGATTTTGTCGCAGTTATCCTGGCACGAAGATATTTGGCAGATGTGAAGCAAAGAAAATCAAAGGGAAAGGGAGAAGATCAAGTATGAACAAAAAAGCAGAAATATTTAATGCAATGCTTGCGGAAAATAAAATAGAGGCGTTTCATACGGAGGAACTTGAGGATGAGTTCCATACTGTTTTGTATCGGTCTGGTATGGAGATTCAGGGACAGTATCTGCCGACCATCCTGATTCTTGATGACTCCATTTATACACTGGTGCGTGTAGTTATAGCTTCAAGGGTTGTTACAGCAGAGAACAAGACGCAGGTAGAGAATTATATCGATGGAGTAAATCAGCACTATAAGATCTTCAAATACTATACGACAGAAGAGGGGGATCTTGTTCTTGATTGCTGTGTTCCATCGAGCGATGAGCACTTTGACTCCAATCTGATCCGTACGATCCTTGATGTCATATTGAAACATCTGGAGGAAAGCTATAAGGAAACGATGAAGGCGGTCTGGGCTGAGGCTTAAGGACTGAAACGTTTGCGGATGCGCAGCATGAGCTGCGCATCTTTTTCTTTTTCGTTGACAGCAGTCCATGCGTGATGTAAAATGGGGGTGTTGTAAAGAAAAGGGGTGCGAACTGTATGCCGAATTATATTTTGGCGTTTCTCATTGCCGTGGTGGTTGCGTTGGCAATAACGCCAGGGGTTATTTTTTTGGCTGCGAAAACAGGAGCGATGGATGCTCCGGATGCAAGAAAGGTGCATAAAAAACCTATACCGCGTATTGGCGGTCTGGGGATCTATGCGGCTTTTATGGTTTCCATGCTGACGGTCATGGTGTTTACCGACCTTTCGGCAGATGTGTTCCATGAGCTTGTTGGCCTGATGGTCAGTGGAACGATGATTGTTATTCTTGGTTTGATTGATGACTATACGAACCTTCCAGCCAAGGTCAAGCTGGCTGGACAGATTGCTGCCGCCTGTGTGCTGGTGGCGTTTGATGTGCGTATTGATTTTATTTCTGATCCGTTTGGGGATTTCCTTTATCTTGAGGTTTTTGCGATTCCAGCGACGATTTTCTGGATTGTCGGTCTTACGAATACGGTGAATCTCATTGACGGCCTGGATGGACTTGCAGCAGGCGTAGCAACGATTGCTGCGGTTACGATTTTTCTCGTGGCATTACAGCAGGATTTCCTGCTGGTGGCAGTCCTTACTGCTGCGCTGGCCGGAGCTGCAATTGGTTTTCTCTACTATAATTTCAACCCGGCGCGTATCTTCATGGGAGATACGGGCAGCATGTTCCTGGGCTTTATGCTCGCGGGAATCTCGATTATCGGTGCAGTGAAGAGTGCAGCGACGATTGCGCTCATCGTGCCGATCCTGGCGCTTGGGCTGCCAATCCTGGATACGACATTTGCGATTGTACGTCGTTACCGCGGCGGGGTGCCAATCTTCAAGCCGGATAAGGGACATCTTCATCATCGGCTGCTGGATCTTGGCTTTACGCAGAGACAGGCAGTTCTTCTCATGTACGTGATCAGCGCGCTGCTTGGCCTTAGTGCTGTAGCGCTTACTGAGGTAAGCAGCACCATTGCCATTCTGATTGTTTGTGCAGTGGTAGCGGCAGTATTGTTTGGGGCAAAGAAAATCGGGATATTCCATATGAAGAAATCCGCACAGTCACATTGATGCAGAAAGCAAAGGCAGGTCGTATAACCTGCCTTTTTTGCCATAGTGCAAGAAAACAGAACATATAGATAAAGCAAAAGATAGAATTCGGCAAATAAAAGCGGAAGGGGATTTTTATGAAGAAGAAGATAAAAGTAATGACCGTATTTGGCACACGACCGGAGGCAATCAAGATGGCACCGATCGTTTTGGAACTTGCCAAGCATCCGGATGAGATTACACCGGTTGTGGCTGTTACCGCCCAGCATCGTGACATGCTTGATCAGGTGCTGAATCTTTTCCATATAAAACCAGACTATGATCTTGATATCATGGCGGCAGGACAGACACTTTTTGACATTACATCAAAGGCGATGCTCGGGCTCGATCGTGTGCTTACCAAAGAGAAGCCGGATATCGTGCTGGTCCATGGCGATACGACCACGACCTTTGCAGGAGCGCTTGCAGCATATTATCATCAGACGACTGTCGGCCATGTAGAGGCAGGCCTGCGTACGCATAACAAATATTCGCCGTTTCCGGAAGAGATGAACCGGAAACTCACAGGCTCCATTGCGGATTTGCATTTTGCTCCGACTACGACGGCAGAACAGAATCTGCTGCAGGAGGCTGTGCCGCAGGAGGAAATTTTCGTGACGGGCAATACGGTCATTGATGCACTGCATAAGACGGTGGATGAACAGTTTGCGTTTGAAAATGAACTTTTACAGCAGATTGATTATGAGCATAGGCGCATTGTGCTTGTAACGACGCATCGCAGGGAAAACCTCGGTGAACCGATGCGTCATGTTTATAAGGCGTTGAAACAGCTTACGGAGGAATTCGATGATGTCGAAGTTGTATTCCCGGTACATAAGAATCCAAAAGTCAGGGAAGTCGTGAATGAAGAGCTTGGTAATCTGCCTAAGGTACATCTCATCGATCCACTGGACTATGAGCCGTTTGCCAATCTCATGCACCGCGCTTATCTGATCCTTACGGATTCGGGCGGAGTACAGGAGGAAGCACCGGCACTTGGCAAACCAGTGCTTGTGCTGCGTGATACGACGGAGCGCCCGGAGGCTGTTACTGCAGGTACAGTCAGGCTCATCGGTACGGATCGTGACCGTGTCTATCGCGAGGCAAAGGAACTTCTGACGAATGCAGGTGAATACCAGCGTATGTCAGAATCCTGCAATCCGTATGGTGATGGCAAAGCTTCCAGAAGGATTATTCAGGCAATCCTTTATCATTATGGCCTCACGGAAGAAAAGCCGGATTCATTCCAGGCTTAAGGGAACCCCCTTTTTGTGCAGATCTGCGTTTTAAGGATTTGCATGAGAAAGGGGGTTTTGTTTATCATCGATGGGAATAAGAAGAACTTCTATGCGATAAATATTGATTATAGAAAGAGAGGGGAAATTTATGGTAAAAAAGCCATCTGAACCAGCGAAGCATGAAGGCCTTCGCCAGGCTTTGCAGGCATTTTCGTTTTTGGGCAGCATCGGCATTTATTTTTGCATTGTTGTGGGTATCTGCGTCTTTTTGGGACACCTCGCAGATCTTTATCTCGGACTGGGCCATTATGGCAAATTAGCGGGCATCCTGTCGGGCTTTCCGGTTGCAATTTACTCCGTGTATAAAAGGATGAAGGAATTATCATGATTTTTCTTGCAAAAGTTTATTTTCAAGGAAATAGTACTTGAATACCCGAGGATAAAAGCAGTATAATAATCATGCATACGATAAATAGACTTTATTTCAGCTAGTAAAATGATAAATAACTCTGAATAAAATTTCTTTTTTACTTTGCGATATTCCTGCAGATCAGGCAGGGAATACTACAGTCTTTGTCGAAACACTAAGATTGGGTGTGTATGCCCTTCGGGGCAAAATTAAATGGATATTCATACAAAGACAGCTGTGGTGCTGAGATGCTTGGCGGCAGCCTGCAGAATGTCGGAGGAGGAATATGAGGGAACTTTTATCATCATATGGAAAGCGGTTCTTCAAGTGGCTGGCGGCCTGTGCTGTGCTGGTCGTGCTATCACTCGCAGCAGCGGGGGAAGCGGCACTCATCGGTGCATTTTTCATTGGCTGCCTGGCAGCGGCTGTATGTGCCTGGATCCTTGTTTACCGGACCTGGAAAAGCTCAGGCCTGGAACTTCGGGAGGCCAAGCAGCAAATGCTCGTCGGGATGGTTCTGCGCCTCTTTACGATGTTTATCGTATTTTGGACAGCCATTCAGATTTCTGTGCCTGTTTTTTGGTCAGTGGTCAGCGGATTTTTGCTGTTTTCGGTGCTTGCTCTGCTGCAGCTGGTACTGCTTAATTTTACCCGGGATGATAAAAAATAATTCCATGTTAGGGAGGTAGTACGTATGCATGAAATCGGTGTTCGCGAAATAGTGCAGTTTGCCGGTATGACCTTCAATGTGGAAACCCTGGAAATGACATGGATAGCCATGGCCATCGTGATTCTCATTGCATTTTTGGCAACGCGTAACCTGAAGCTTGTGCCTTCGGGCTGGCAGAATATGCTGGAGATGGTCATTACGGGCTTGCATGAGCAGATTGATGTAACGATGGGGCCGAGAGGCCGCAGTCTTGCACCGCTCATCATCTCGTTATTCATGTTCCTGTTGGTTTCCAATTGGCTTGGTCTGGTGCCGTTCCTGGCATCGCCGACGAACGACTTGAACACCACACTGGGCCTGGCCCTGCTTGTCATTGTGATGGTACATGTCCTGGGCGTATATTTGAAAGGAATGAACTACATCAAGCATTTCTTCCAGCCAACGCCGGTCTTTGTCATCATCAATGCCATTGAAGAGGTGGCAAAGCCGATCACTCTGGCCTTTCGTCTATTTGGTAATATCCTTGCAGGTGAGATTCTCATCATCATCCTGCTCAAGCTTATGCCAATCTGGATGCCGGTGCCGAGTGTCATCTGGCTTGCGTTTAGTATCTTCATTGGTGGAGTGCAGGCGTTTATCTTTACGATGCTGTCGATGGCGTACTTGTCCAACGCGGTTCGTGAGGATGAGCATGAGCATTGATGTCAACTGTGTGAGCTTTTGAAACAACAACTTAAATTTTAAGGGGGATTTTTTTCATGGAAAACGCAATTATGGTAGCAGCCGCTCTGATCGGCGCAGGTATTACGATGGGTCTTGCAGCAATTGGTGCTGGTCTTGGTGATGGTCTCGTAACGAGCCGTTTCATTGAAGGTATCACTCGTCAGCCGGAAGCAAAGAACACACTTTTTACGAATACTCTGATCTCCGTCGGACTCATCGAGTCCATGGCTATCATTGCAACGGTTATTGCGCTGATTATGCTCTATGCAAATCCGCTCATCCAATAAAACGGCATAGAATTTGATTCGTGCAGTAAGGGAGGTATAGCAATTGATAGATATAAATGCGACATTCATTGCACAGATCCTGAACTTCCTGATTCTTGTCGTTATCCTCAGAGCCGTAGCTTATAAGCCAGTGGTACGTATGCTGCAGGCGCGTCAGGATAAAATCGCTGAAAGCCTCACAAAGGCTGATGAAGATGTTGAGAAGGCAGAGGCTGTCCTGAAAGAATATCAGGAGCAGCTCTCCGGCGCCCGTGTCAAAGCACAGGCTATCATCGATAAGGCGTCGAAAAGGGCCCAGGAAGAACGGGAGGCCAGCGTGCTGGAAACGAAGCGTGAGATTGAGCAGATGAAAAAAGCTGCCCAGGCAGAAATCCAGCGTGAGCGTGCACTTGCCGTAGAACAGCTCAAGGGCGAGGTCGTGGCTCTTTCTATGGCAGCTGCTGGCAAGATCATTGCCAAGAATCTTGATGCAGGCGAAAACGAACAGCTCATCAGCGAGTTTGTGAATAAGCTTGATAAGGATAAGATTGGTGATTTGTCATGCTGAATTTACAGTTAGCGAAAAAATATTCGAAGGCAATCTTTGAGATTGCCCAGGATGAACATAAACTTGAGGAATACGGCAAGGAACTTTCGGATGTGAGCTCGGTTGTCTTTGCACAGCAGGATCTCAGGGGCTTTGTTACAAACCCGCAGATTCAGCCGAAAGCGAAAAAAGAGATTTTTACGAAGCTTTTCGCAGGAGAGCTTTCCCCGGACGTATTCAACTTTATGATGCTCTTGATCGACAAGCGCCGTATTGCGCTTCTTGAAGCAATCGAAGCGGACTACGAACGCCTTTCCAACCGTGCACGCGGCATTGTCATTGCAGATATTGTTACAGCGCGTCCGATGAGTGAGGCACAGTCTGCGAAGCTCAAGGCAAAGCTGGAAACTGTGACGGGCAAGTCCGTGAGGGTTCGTCCGCATATCGATGAAAGCATCCTCGGCGGTGTTATCGTAAAAATCGGCGATAAGCGTATTGACGGCAGTGTAACAGGCCGCATGCAGACACTTAAAGCCGAGTTGTTGGCAAATAAGTGAGAGAATCACTGACGGCCCTGCGCCTGTCTGTGCAGACAGGGTAAGCCCGGGAAACAGTGGTTTTTGAAGAAATTGGGGTGACAGCGAAGTATGAAAATGAATCCGGAAGAAATAACAGCCGTCATCAAGGATCAAATCAAGAATTACAACGTTGATTTGAATGTTGATGATGTAGGAACTGTTATCGAAATTGGTGACGGCATCGCGCATGTCCATGGTCTTCAGAAGGCTATGTCTGGCGAGCTGCTCGATTTTGGTAACGATATATTCGGTCTGGTCCTGAACCTTGAGCAGGATAATGTCGGTGCCGTAATCCTCGGCGGCGATACTGCCATCAAGGAAGGCGATATGGTAAAACGTACGGGCAAGATCATGCAGGTGCCGGTAGGCGAAGCAATGGTCGGCCGTGTCGTTGATGCGCTTGGCCGTCCAATCGATGGCAAGGGACCAATCAATACGACGGAAACGCGCCCGGTTGAGTATAAGGCCCCGGGCATTGCAGATCGTAAATCCGTCCATGAACCGCTGCAGACAGGCCTCAAGGCTATTGATGGCCTGGTGCCGATCGGCCGTGGTCAGCGTGAGCTCATCATCGGTGACCGTGGTACAGGCAAGACAGCGATTGCCGTTGATACGATTCTGAACCAGAAGGGACAGAACTGTATCTGTGTTTATGTGGCAATCGGCCAGAAGGCTTCGACGGTTGCCCGTGTCGTCAAGACACTTGAAGACCGCGGCGCACTGGAATATTCCATCGTTGTCGCAGCAACCGCTGCTGACAGCGCACCGCTGCAGTACCTTGCACCATATGCTGGTGTAGCGATGGCAGAATACTTCATGTATAAGGGCGGTCATGCACTTTGTGTATACGATGATCTTACCAAGCATGCAGCAGCCTATCGTGCAATGAGTCTGCTGCTCAGAAGACCGCCGGGACGTGAGGCATATCCGGGCGATGTATTCTATTTGCATTCCCGTCTTCTGGAGCGTGCAGCAAAGCTTTCTGATGCGCTTGGCGCAGGTTCGATTACAGCACTGCCGATCATTGAGACATTAGCAGGTGACCTTTCTGCGTACATTCCGACGAATGTCATCTCCATTACCGATGGCCAGATCATGCTTGAAACGGATGCATTCTATTCCGGTATCCGTCCGGCAATCAATGTCGGACTTTCCGTATCCCGTGTCGGCGGCAGTGCGCAGATCAAGGCGATGAAGCAGGTCGCGGGCAAGATGCGTCTGGATCTCGCACAGTATCGTGAGCTTGCAGCCTTTGCACAGTTTGGTTCCGACCTCGATAAAGCGACGAAGGATCAGCTCGATCGCGGTGCGCGTATGGTTGAGACGTTGAAGCAGGCACAGTATTCACCGCTTGCGGTTGAGGATCAGGTGCTCGTGCTCTTTACGGCAGTGCGCGGTTTCCTCGTCGATATCCCGGTTGACATGGTCGTGAAATTCCAAAGCGACTTCATCAAATTCATGCAGGCCAACCATCCTGAGGTTGGACAGAAGATCATTGAGCAGAAAAAGCTGGATGATGCCCTGGAAGCAGAAATCAAGAAATCCATTGAGGAATATAAGGAAACTATCTCTTATAAAATGACGGAATAAGGCAGCGAGGTGATGATTTTTGGCTAGTTTACAGGATATACGCCGGCGGATCAAGAGCGTAAAGAGTATCCAGCAGATCACGAACGCCATGAACATGGTTGCTACCTCCAGACTGCGTCATGCCAAGGCTGCAGCAACGGCAAACAAGCCGTATGCAGACAAGATGGCTCAGGTGGTCACGGATATTGCAGCCAATGCCGGTGATTTCAGTCATCCGCTTTTGAAGGTACATGAGGAGGGCAAGACGCTTTTCCTTGTACTTGCAGCGGATAAAGGCCTCGCAGGAGCTTATTCGAGCAACGTATGCAAAGAGACAACAGCCCATATAGAAGACAAGGCGAATACTGAGCTGGTTACGGTTGGCCGCAAGGCGAAGGAACATTTCAAGAACCGCGGCTATGTGATTGCAGAGTCTTATACCGGAATCAGCGAACGGCCGCATTATGAACATGCGCGCAAGATTGCTGCCGACCTCATTCACCGTTTTGAGACGGGTGAGGTCAGGGAAATCTATATGGTTTATACGCGTTATGTATCGGCAATCAGCTGTGTGCCGGAAGTGGTACAGCTCCTGCCTTTCAAAGGCCTCGGGGCGAAACAGGAGGGCCCGCACGCAGAGTATATCTACGAGCCTTCAGCCGAGGACGTGCTCGGATTCTTACTGCCGCAGTATCTCGTTACGACGATCTATGCGGCACTCTTACAGGCTTCCGCAAGTGAGCTGAGTTCTCGTATGAATGCGATGAGCAATGCGACAGACAATGCGCAGGATCTTATCGCAAAATTAGACTTGCACTATAATAAAGTACGTCAGGCAAGCATTACCCGTGAAATCACAGAAATTGTGGGCGGTGCGGAAGCCTTGAAGTAAGGAGGTTCACCATTGGCTAAAGGTAAAGTAGTACAGGTCATCGGACCTGTAGTAGATATTGAATTCCCGGCAGGAGAACTGCCGTCGATTCTGAACGCAATCACGATCAAGGGCAAAGCCGGCAGTGTGGATATCGATCTCGTTGTTGAGGTCATGCAGCATCTGGGTGACAGCGTAACGCGCTGTATCGCAATGAGCTCTACCGATGGTCTTATGCGTGGTATGGATGCAGAGGATACGGGCGCACCAATCAAGGTTCCGGTAGGGACAGAGTGCCTGGGCCGTGTATTCAATGTGCTTGGTCAGACGGTTGACCATAATCCGGCTCCGGTCGGCAATAAAGAATTCTGGCCAATCCATCGTGAAGCGCCGAAATTCGATGAGCAGGAGACTTCCACACAGATCCTGGAAACGGGCATCAAGGTCGTTGATCTCATTGCGCCGTATTCCCGTGGCGGTAAGGTTGGCCTCTTCGGCGGCGCAGGTGTCGGCAAGACGGTCCTCATCATGGAACTCATCCATAACATTGCAACAGAGCATGGCGGCTATTCTGTATTTGCTGGTGTCGGAGAGCGTACCCGTGAGGGTAACGATCTCTGGTCAGAAATGACAGAATCCGGCGTTATCGACAAGACGGCGCTGGTTTACGGCCAGATGAACGAACCGCCAGGAGCCCGTATGCGTGTAGCGCTTACGGGTCTTACGATGGCAGAGTATTTCCGTGATGTACAGGGGCAGGACGTACTGCTCTTCATCGATAATATTTTCCGTTTCATTCAGGCAGGTTCCGAAGTATCGGCACTTCTCGGCCGTATGCCGTCAGCCGTTGGTTATCAGCCGACACTTACGACAGATATCGGTGCACTTCAGGAACGTATCACCTCGACGAACAAAGGCTCTATCACGTCTGTACAGGCAGTCTATGTACCGGCAGATGACCTCACTGACCCGGCTCCGGCAGGAACGTTCACGCATCTGGATGCAACGACCGTTCTTTCCCGTCAGATTGCCGAGCTCGGTATTTATCCGGCCGTTGACCCGCTCGATTCCACTTCCCGTATCCTCGACCCGAATGTCATCGGTGAGGCACATTATGAAGTAGCCCGCGGTGTACAGGCTGTACTGCAGAAGTACAAGGAACTGCAGGATATCATCGCAATCCTCGGTATGGAAGAGCTCTCTGATGATGATAAGCTCACGGTATCCCGTGCGCGTAAGATTCAGCGTTTCCTTTCCCAGCCGTTCTTTGTGGCTGAGGTGTTCAACAACCAGCCGGGGCGTTATGTACCGCTGAAGGAAACAATCCGTGGTTTCAAAGAAATTCTGGAAGGTAAATACGACGACTTGCCGGAGGCCGCATTCTATATGGTCGGCACAATCGACGAAGCCGTTGAAAAAGCAGAGCAGCTCAAAAAGGAGGCATAATCCATGGCAACGATCCAATTGGAAATTGTCTCTCCTGATCAGGTGGTCTATACGGAGGATATCGCAATGCTCATCGTGCGTTCTACGGGCGGCGAGCTTGGTATCCTGCCGCATCATGCACCGCTCATCACCGGGCTTCAGCCGCATGCGATGCGCGTGAAGTTTGCTGACCGTGAGGAACTCATTGCTGTAGCCGGCGGCTTCATGGAAGTCCAGCCGGATAAAATCACAGTACTTGCAACAGCAGCGGAGCAGCCGATCGATATCGATATCAATCGTGCACAGCGTGCTTATACGAGAGCCCGTGAGCGCATTGAAGCGTTCAAGCAGGGCCCGCCGGAAAGCAAGGAAATCGATCTGGACCGTGCAGAAGCAGCACTGGACCGGGCCATTGCCCGCTTGAAAGCGACGAAAACTGAATTTGAGTGAAAATAAAGGGCTGGTGCAGAAGTGAGCAATCACTTTTGTACCAGCCTTTTATTTTGCATCAGGCAATATAATTATAGTAGCATACGATGAGGAACAACGCGACAGCGATCGCTATGCTCAGGAAACTTACGCGGTCCATCCATTTTGTGACGTTTTCACTGAAATGGCTGTGTTTATGAGAATACGTGAGTACGAGCGAAAGCGTAAGCATGCCATACATCACGCGGCTCAGGATATCGAAGTTCTGCCAGCCGATCATGAGCACGAAGAACGTGAAGCAGATCATGATGATGAGGAAAAGATCACGGCTGGGTTTTTCCGGCTTTGCAGCGGGCTCCTTTGGCGGTGCAATCTTACGCTGTATTTTTTTATACTGTCTTGCCATGGATAAATCACCAATCTTTCTTGTAATAAAAACAAAATACAGATTCTATTATACCATATTTTCGAAACCTTCAAAAGATGGACACTGCCTTTGGAAGTTTGTCCGTTTATTGTGTAATATAGATAGGGAAATTTATAAAAAAATCAGCTTTTTGTAAAGTTTTTTGCCGAAAAGAATTGCAGGCGGCACAAATGCTTGATACAATATAAGGTACGATATTATGCGTGAACGGGCGCAATCACAGGAAAGCCTGTAGTTTAGTAGGAGGATCAACGAATGATTAGAGAGCATCGCAGTCGGGAAAAACTCGAGGCTTATTACAAGAAGTTTATTGAAGAGGGGACGGTTGACCCTAACGTTCATCCCTGGGTAGCTGAATCGTGGCAGAAAAGCCGTGAACTCGGCATCGATACGGAAAGCATGAATACGAAGAACCATTTGGCTCGGGAAAGCTTTGTGGTTCTGCAGCAGAAGAATAAAAACGCGATTGAATATCTGGAAAAACTCAGCGAGGAGGTTCGGGAGTTCTTCCAGAAGTATAACCTGAGCCTTTTGCTCATCGATTCGAATTGTGTCGTGCTCAAAAGTTATTCTTTGCCGTTCTACCAGATGACGCCGGGGGAGATCGAGGGTGTACGCGTCGGTGTTGAAGAAATAGGCACTTCCAGCATCAGTATTGCCAATGAGCATCATACGCCGTTTTGGCTCTTTGGTCCTGAGATGTGGGTAAAGGAATGTCAGCTTGGTGATGCATGCTCTGCACCAGTCAATGTCAATGGGGAGTTCTGCTATATGATCACTCTTGTGGCAGTCGAAAAGTCGACGATGCCCCAGGATGCAGTAATTGCCATGCTGCTCACGATGAAACATGCTTTGGAAGAGCATCTCGAACTTTCCCTGCGCATCAAGGCACAGGAGGCAATCCTCGATGCGACACCATTTGCTGTTTATCATGTCATGCCGGGCGGCGAGGTAGCCTATGCAAATAAGCTTGGGCTTACGCGCCTGGAGGGAATTGGTGCCAAGCATCATGAGGATGGACGTGTGCCGAATCTCAATGATGTCGTGATGAATTATCGCCATACGCCGATCTATAAAGGATTCCGCGGGGTACCGTCCTATAACAAGGAGGTTACCTGGATCACACAGGCCAAGACCTATGAGGATATTACGACGGTTGTGCCTTTGGAACGTGATATGGATCAGGCAGTTTCCAGCGTAGTGGCAGTTTCGATGCCCATCGAGGATCTGCGTACGCTCGTGGCTCATGCGGCCGGCTATACGGCCAAATACAGTCTGAATTCTATGGTCGGTGAGGGGACGACGTTTGCCGGTGTCCGGGATAAGGCTGCCCGTGTGGCACGCAACAAACATCATGTGCTCATTCAGGGCGAGGCCGGCACAGGCAAACAGCGCATGGCACATGGCATCCATCAGGCGAGCCCGCGTGCGGCCGGTCCGCTGATCACGCTGCGCTGCGGCGATGCAACACCGGAGCTTTTGGAGCAGGAGATCTTTGGCGTGGCCCTGAATCCTGATGTAAGTCATCAGGGGAAGCTGGAACTGGCTTCCGGGGGCACGCTTTTCATGGACGAGATTGAGAAACTGCCGAAAAATATTGCCGTTTCGCTTGCGAGAGCACTGGAAACGGGCAAGACCTGCCGCATCGGTGAAACGGTAGAGCGTTCCATCGACGTGCGTATCATTGCAGCATGTGACAGCGATCTCAAGAGGCTTACGGAACGCGGCCTTTTTGAAAAGGATCTCTATGAGATTGTTTCAAAGAGCGTGATCCGTGTGCCTGCGCTCAGGAGCCGCCGCGAGGATATTCCAAAGCTTGTGGAGCATATTATCTTCGAGCTTGCAGCACAGCATCAGATGGAGATCAAGAAAGTGCATGAGGATACGGTGCAGGTTCTGAAGGACTATGACTGGCCGGGCAATATCAAGCAATTGCAGAGTGTGCTGGAATATGCTTTTTTCAATACGGCGGGCAGCATCATTCGTCCCGAGAACATCAACCTCATGGGGGATATCAAGCCGGACAGCAAATGGAAGGAAGACAAGGAGGTCTTTGTGAAGGCCTGGCAGTCTGCG
The DNA here is from genome assembly GCA_964611665.1 of uncultured Selenomonadaceae bacterium. GTDB lineage: Bacteria > Bacillota > Negativicutes > Selenomonadales > Selenomonadaceae > CAZTAP01. The sequence goes on from CAZTAP010000002.1 coordinate 36,688, forward strand.
GGCGGCAATGTGAGCCGTCTGGCCAACCTTTTGAATGTGAGCCGTGTGACACTCTATCGTTATCTGAAGAAATACGGACTGGAAAAGTCCTGAGCATAAGGGGAGTTTACTTTGCGTTTAAGAAGAAAGCCTTGGATCGATGAGGCAATCCATGAATTTGACGAGTTTGTTTCTGCGAAGGATCAGGAGCTCGGAGAGGAGAAGAAGGGAGCCTGGGCTGAGGTGTTTGGCCGCGAGGCGCCGCTTCATGCAGAGCTTGGCACCGGCAAGGGCGATTTTATCAGCCAGCTTGCTGAGCTGCATCCGGAGATCAACTATATCGGGATTGAGGCACAGCAGGATGTGCTTTATTCCGCGGCGAAAAAGGTACAGGAAAAAGGCCTGAAGAATGTACGGCTGCTGGTGTTCGATATCAATAATATCGAAAATATCTTTGCACCGGGTGAGGTTGACCGTTTCTATGTGAATTTCTGCGATCCCTGGCCGAAGGCACGCCATGCGAAGCGTCGTCTGACCCATGTGAATTTCCTGGAAAAGTACCGCAGACTGCTGAAAAAGGGCGGGGCACTCTTTTTCAAAACGGATAACCGTCCGCTCTTTGATTTTTCACTGGAACAGTTTGATGAGGCAGGGCTTCAGGTCGATGATGTTTCCTTTGATTTGCATGCGGAGAACCGTCCGGATAATATCATGACGGAATATGAGCGCAAATTCAGCGGCTTTGGCGAGAAGATCAACCGTTGTGAGGTTACGTTCCGATAAAGGAGATGCCGGTTTTGAAAAAATGGGAGCCTCGGAAGAAATTCTGGATCAGTGATATGGAAGCGGTACTGGCCGTTATGCTGGTACTGCTGATCCTGGGCACAATCAATGTGTTCAGCTCCAGCTTTATCATCGCGGAGACCGATTTTGGCACGCCGTATCATTTCCTGCAGCGACAGTTCATGAACCTGGCGGCTGGAACTTTTTGCTTCGTCCTGGGGTGTTGTGTGAATTATCATCGCTGGCGAAAATGGATCCTGCCAATTCTGGGCATCACACTGCTGTCTCTGCTGTTGGTGCTGCTTATTGGTACAGAAGTCAACGGTTCAAGGCGCTGGCTTGGTGCTGGCGGTCTGCAGATCCAGCCGGCAGAGATTGCCAAGCTTGTGGCCCTGATGCTGATTTCAGCATATCTTGCATCAAGAGTCCGGAAAAACCAGAGCATCAATATTTTTAGCGGACAGTTTGTCATCATCTGTCTCATGGGAGCCCTGATCGAGAAAGAGCCGGATGGCGGCACGATGTTCATTGTCGTTGTTGTGCCGGTCCTGCTCATGAGCATTGCGGGGCTCAGCAAGCAGAAAATCCTGCGCATGGTTGTGGTCATGCTGAGTGGGATCGCAGCGCTCTGCGTGCTGCAGCCATACCGTCTGGAGCGTGTGAAGATTCTTTTCAATCCCTGGGCTGATGCGCAGAATGTCGGCTATCAGATCGTGCAGTCCTTGTCTGCAATCGGCTCCGGCGGTTTCTGGGGCATGGGGCTGGGCATGGGCGTGAGTAAATACAATTATCTGCCGGAAGCGCATACGGACTTTGCTTTTGCCGTATTCAGCCAGGAAAATGGTTTTTTGGGCGTCATTCTCGTATTGTTTCTCTATGGGGCCTTTACGGTATACAGTGCGCGCATTGCGAACAAGGCAGAGGATATCTATGGACAGTTCCTGGCGACAGGTATTTTGCTTTTGATTAGCGTGCAGGCAGTCGTGAATATTCTCATGGTTGCAGGTGTGCTGCCAGTCATCGGTGTGCCGCTTCCGTTCATCAGTTATGGCGGTACTTCATTGATTGTGAGTATGGCAAGTGTAGGCATCCTTTTGAATATTGGTTACCATGGAGCGCGAAAGCAGAGACTTCTGGAGCGTGCGCAGGAAGAGACCGGTGGAGAAGAGCCGGAAGAACCTGTGCGCAGGCTTCGTTTAGTAAAAAAATAACAAAAAATCCTTGCCAGCTGGCAAGGATTTTTTGTTGGGGATTATTTCTGGTCGAGTACGCGGCAGTGTCCCTGGCCGTCAGAAACTGCCGTTGTACGGCCTTCGGACAGGCGCTTGCTGATCGCCAGCAGAAGGGCATCATCATTTTCACCGCCGCCTGTACAGCTGAAGAGCTTATCTTCAGCTGCTGCTGTATCCGGTTCCAGTCCTGTGATGCGCAGCTGGATGCGGTTGTCTTTATCTTTGCGGAAGGAATATTCCTTCCGGAATTCGAGCCATTCGGTGATCATGGCAATATTTTGTGCTGAAGCATCCGGGCGAAAAGCCTGGTAGGCTTCGACCGCAAGTGCAGCAGCTTTTTTTCGATCTGCAGAGAGACCGACAAGATAAAAATCATGAGTGGTTTCTTTGGTAATCAGTTTGGTGACAATATAGTTCATGTAAATAGTCCTTTCTGGTTCAAGTCTTTCTACTTATTTTAACAGAGCTATAAGCTTTGTCAATAAAAGCAGCCATAAGCTTTTGCGCTGCTGCAGGCAAAAAATATTCTTCGAAAGATAAGTATTTTGCTGAAAAGGGTTTGACAGCATAAGATGTTTGTGATATTATAATATTCGTTGGTTGCGAGAGCGGTCAGCGAACAATGACTCAGTAGCTCAGCTGGATTAGAGTATCTGACTACGAATCAGAGGGTCGGGGGTTCGAGTCCCTCCTGGGTCACCATTTGAACTTAGGGCATCGGAGAAATCCGATGCTTTTTTGTATTCAAAAATATACAGATGAATGAGATTCATCTTTCTCTTTAAAAATGAATGGATTTCAGATATAATAGAGCATAGCAGTGATTCTGAGGGGAGGAAAACGCATGGAGGAAAAAATCAGCCGCCGTGAACAGAAAAAAATCTATTCCCGTAAGGCAATTCTGGAAGCAGCGGTACAGCAGTTCAGTCAGAAGGGGTTCCAGGAAACCTCGGTTGCAGATATCATGAATGCTGCCGACCTGGGAATCGGGACCTTTTATAATTATTTTGCTTCAAAGGAAGAAGTGCTGGCCAAGCTTTTGGAAAATCTCATCGATGAGCTTCGGACGACTTCCGGCACCTTGCTGGAGGAGAATCGTACGGCAGCCGAGATCTTGTCTGCGCTGGTCCTGCGTACGGCTGAGCTTTTGTCAGAGAACCGTTTTGTGCTGCCGTTGTTTCTGAGTGCTGCAGACCGGGCGGGCATGCCGGTGCATGCGACAGAGCCGCCTCCGGAAACGCCATCCTTCAAAAAAATATTCGACCGGATCATTCAGCAGGGGCAGGAGGCCGGGGAGTTTCGTACAGACATTCCGGCTGCGGTCATCACCGAGCTTTTTCACTCGATGTTCCAGGCAGCTGCTTTCAGCAGTCTGCCGCTTGATTTCACAGAAAATATCCGGCTGAAGATGCAGCTTGTACTGTCTGGCCTGCAGATAAAGGGTTAATTTTAGATTAAGGTGAGGAAACTATATGATTAGTGTTACGAAACTGTTATTTGCCAGGGAGTACTTCGGGGATTCCCTGCGTTATACAAAGAGTGCGCATACCATGCGCAACGGGGCATCGGAAGGAATGGGGCCGGTAGTCGTCTGGAACTCGACACGGACCTGCAATCTGAAATGCCGTCATTGCTATATGAGCTCAGATGCCAAAAAATATCAGGACGAGCTTACGACGCAGGAGGCAAGACAGTTCATCGATGACCTGGCCGAATTCCATGTGCCCGTTCTGCTCTTTTCCGGCGGCGAGCCGTTGATCCGGCCAGACTTTTTCGAGTTAGCGGAATATGCTGCCCGGAAAGGGGTGCGTCCTACGCTCTCCACGAACGGCACGCTCATCACGCGTGAGGTTGCCCGGCGCATCAAGGATATCGGGGTAGGCTATGTCGGAATCTCTCTGGACGGTCTTAAGGATGTGAATGATAAGTTCCGCGGCAAGGAGGGAGCTTATGAAGCTGCCATGCAGGGCATCGAGAACTGTGTGGCAGTCGGACAGCGTGTAGGCCTTCGCTTTACCATCAATCATCACAATATCCAGGAGCTGGAGCATATCTTTGATTTCATTGAAGCGGAAAACATCAACCGTGTATGCTTCTATCATCTCGTTTATTCCGGACGCGGCACGCAGATGATGGATGAGGATGTGACGGCAGAGGAGTCACGGCGTGCGATGGACATCATCATTCGCCGTACCCGGGATTTCGAGCAGCGCGGTCTGGAAAAGGAGATCCTCACAGTGGACAATCATTGCGATGGCGTCTATATGTACCTGAAGGCCCTGGCAGAAGGGGACGAACAGACGGCAGCACAGATCAAAAAATACATTGCGATGAATGGCGGCAATCGTTCCGGCATTGCGTTCGGCGAGGTGGACCCGCAGGGCTATGTGCATCCGGATCAGTTCACGCAGCATCATACATTTGGCAATGTACGGGAACGCAAATTCGGTGACATCTGGTCAGATACCTCGAACCCGATCATGGCAGGACTGAAAGACCGTAAGCCGCTGCTCAAGGGACGCTGTGCGAAATGCAGGTATCTGGAGAATTGCAATGGCAATTTCCGTACCCGGGCAGAAGCTCGTACGGGGGATTTCTGGGAATCAGATCCGTCCTGTTATCTGACGGATGAAGAAATTGGCCGGAAGAGCTGAGGGGGGCGCAAAGATGATTGTTTCATGGAATACGACGAATGCCTGCAATATGTATTGTGCACATTGCTATCGTGATGCTGGCTGCAAGGCGGAAGAAGAGCTTTCTACGCAGGAAGCAAAGACACTTCTGGAGCAGATCGCGCGCGCGGGCTTTAAAATCATGATTTTCTCGGGTGGAGAGCCGCTTACGCGTCCTGATATCCTTGAGCTCGTGGCCTATGCCACGAAACTCGGTCTGAGATCTGTTTTTGGCACAAATGGTACATTGATTACCATGGATATGGCACAAAAGCTGAAAGCAGCCGGGGCCATGGGTATGGGAATCTCCCTGGACTCGCTGGACAAGACGAAGCATGATGAATTCCGCCGCTTTGCAGGAGCATGGGATGGCGCAGTGCGCGGCATGCGCAACTGCCGTGCGGTCGGACTGCCCTTCCAGATCCATACGACGGTCATGGACTGGAATCAGGCAGAGCTTGAGGACATGACAGACTTTGCCGTAGAGCTCGGGGCCGTTGCGCATCATTTCTTCTTTTTGGTGCCGACCGGACGTGCCAGGACGATCGAGGAGGAATCCCTGCGCGCAGAGGCTTATGAAGATGTGCTTACGCGCATTATGAAAAAACAGCAGCAGGTATCGATTGAGCTCAAGCCAACCTGTGCGCCGCAGTTCATGCGCATTGCAGACCAGCTCGGCATGAAGACACGCTTCCATCGCGGCTGTCTGGCGGGGACGTCTTACTGCATCATCAGTCCGCGCGGCAAGGTACAGCCTTGTGCGTATCTGAATATGGAGCTTGGTGATGTGCGTGAGACGCCATTCGATGAAATCTGGAAGAACAGCGACGTGCTGCAGAAACTGCGCACGCTGGATTATAAAGGCGGCTGCGGCAGCTGTAACTATAAGCGTGCCTGCGGCGGCTGCCGGGCCAGGGCTGCGTATTATCATGACGGGGACTATATGGCGGAGGAGCCATGGTGTCTCTATCATGGACGCCGCGGCTGAGGAAGGTGGAGACTTATGATAAAACTGATTATGTCGGATATGGATGGAACCCTGCTGGACGGGAATGGCTGTCTGCCGGAAGAGTTTGGTGAGATTCTCACCGAACTGCATAAACGTCATGTGATTTTTGCCCCGGCAAGCGGCCGTCAGTATTTTGCGCTGAGGCATCAGTTTGCAGACTATGCGGATGATCTGCTCTTTTTTGCTGAGAACGGGACGTATGTGAGCTATCATGATGTCGAGCTTTTTTCGAGTCCGATGCAGCCTGCGATGGTCAGTCGTGTGCTGAATCTTGCCGAAAAGGTGCCCGGGGTCTATCCGGTAGTCTGCGGCAAGAAAGGGGCTTATGTCACTTCGCGCAACGATGGTTTTTTTGCGGAGATGGAAAAATATTATACGCATTATCAGCTTATTTCTGATTTTGCGGCAATCGATGATGAGGTCATCAAAGTCTCGCTTTGTGATGCACAGCAGGCCGATGCGGAGCATAACATCTATCCGGTGATGAAGCCGTTATCCGGCCGTTTGCAGGTCGCTGTAAGCGGCGGTTACTGGGTGGATGTCATGAATTTCGGCATCAATAAGGGCATTGCCATCCAGCAGGTGCAAAAGCTTCTGGGCATAGCGCCGAAGGAATGTGCGGCATTTGGCGATTATCTGAACGATCTTGAGATGATGAGCTCGGTTTATTACAGCTATGCGATGGAAAATGCTCATCCGAAAATCAAGGAGGCTGCCAATTTCCTGGCACCGAGCAATGAAGAACATGGTGTCATGCGTACGATCCGGATGATGCTGGACAAAAAAATGATTTAAATTGTAAACCTGTAATCTCTTTTGTGCTACAATAGGGGTTGCAGGTTATTTTTTGACAAACGGAGGAATCTTGGATGAAATTGGATTATCATATGCATTTTGAATATGGCTCGTATGATGAGGCATGGGTACAGGGGTTTTTTGATGCAGCACAGAAGCGCGGGCTGGATGAAATCGGCATCTCGGAGCATACACATACCTTCAGGGAGTTCGAGCCGTTATATTATGAAGATCTTGTACTGGATGATTCCTTTATTGGTTCTTTTCAGCAGAAATGGCTGAAAAAGAATAAATTCAAGTATACATTGCAGGATTATTTTTCTTTTATGGAGCTCCTGAAGAAAAAGCATACCGTAAAGACGGGAATCGAGGTCTGCAATTTCCAGCATCAGGACGAAGTAAAGGAAATCCTTGCGCCGTATCCGTTCGATTATGTGATCGGATCGATTCACTTCCTGCATGGCTGGGCATATGATTCCTCGGAAATCAAGGCGGAATGGGAAAAACACAGCCTGCGCGAAATCTATGACTGGTATGCAGATGAGGTAGAAAATCTGTGCTCTTCCGGTCTTTATGATGTGCTCGGCCATCCATTCAATATCCGCTTGTTCAGATTCCTGCCGGATTTCGATGTGACGCCTGTACTGGAGCGTGTGGCAAAGGCTCTGCAGCGGGCAAAGATGGGGATTGATATCAACACGGGCACGTTTTATCGCTATCCGATTCAGGAGATTTCTCCGTATCCGGATTTTATGCGGATTGCTGCGAAATATGATCTGCCGGTAATGACTTCTTCGGATGCGCATAAACCGGAGGATTGCGGCAGCTATATCGATAATGCCATCGCTTATGCACGCAGTTTTGGCTATACGCAGTCCCTGAACTTTACTGCCCGGCAGCGGAAATTTGTTCCCTTGGGATAAGCAGAAAGTCTCATAGGTGGAAAAGCATAGAAATTCATAAATAGAGGAAAAAAGTCCTTGACATTTTACTGTCCATAGAGTATTATTATTTAAAAATAAATTTTTATTATGAATCAAGAAAAAACACTTAAGTTTTCGCCTGATTTGCACGATAATATAAGTGAATCGAGACAAGGATGAAGATGAACCTATTCAAAGCAGGGAGGGAAATTGCTAAAGCAGAGACTGCGGAAAGTCCTAATTTAGGCAATTTTTATGGATGATGGGAGAGGTTATCATGAAAGTACAAATTTTTTCTCAATGGACAGAAGAAGTATATATTCCGGTCCGTGTAAAACAATTCACCAAGGCTGCTAAATTGGCGGGTGAAGCGAACTTCATTCAGTATTATCATCATATGCAGGATACAGATGTTTCACTGAATGCTGCTTCTAAGGATGCAGAGCGTCAAGCCGTAGCAGCATGGGTTGATACCCGTGCTCAGGTCCGTGATTCCCTGCAGCAGGAAGTAGCATAAAACGAAAGCCCTGTCTCGAAGAAAAAGGCACTGCCCCGTTTGTGGGCAGTGCCTTTTAAAATCCTTAATTCAGAGGCAGGGCAAGAGCGACCTTTTGTACCGCAGAGGCCTTTTCCCGCATCTGGGCAGGTGTGAGACGCCGCCAGATGTTTTGCACTTTTTGCTGATAATCGTTGGGCGCAAAGGGATGCTCAAGCTGCTTTTGCGTATGCTTTTGCAGCAGGGCGAAAAAGTCTGGCTCCAGCCTGACCTTGCGCATGGCGAGCAGCAGCTGCAGGCGCGTATCGATGAGATAGAGCTGCAGGGACGGATCGGTCATTTTGGCAGGCTCTGGCAGCTGTGCTGCAGGCAGAGTATGCAATGCAAAGGGTGCATCGCCCCAGCCTTCCCTGAAGATCCCATCGATCTGGTAGAGCAGGAAGAGCAGGCCGTCCTCTTCATAAAGAGCAAGTTCCATCCTGCCGGTACGGAAGGCTTCGACGGCGATGACATCCGTGCGGGAAAGCTGAAGGATGAACATTGCACCATTGATGTCAATCTGGAACAAGCCGCCGTCGCCTTGTGCCTGGATGGGCAGCGGGAATTTTTCGCCTACCTGGAAATTCGTATATTGCATGTGGGAAACCTCCTGTCAGTAATCTGTGTTTCCTTAATCATAGCAGATTCCGGAGAGAGCCGCAAAAGAAATGAATAAAGCTCTCTATTGTATATTTTCTTCCTATCGCTTACAATAAGGAAAGAGTGTTCCAAATGACTGCTGATAAAGGAGAGGATGAAATGAAACCAGTCAGGATATTTTTTGCTGTGCTGATTCTGGGCATGCTGCTGGCTTCGGGCATGAGCCTGGCCAATGCAGCCGCTGCGGATACGAATTGGGTATGGATTTCTTCAGACAGCAAGTATAGCAAGTTTTATGCGCCGGCACGTGTGAAGGTTACCAACAGCATACGGCTGGATGATGGAAAAACTGTGGCAACGGAAATACAGGCCTGGACAAAGACGGAATACAGCTATGAAGGAGCGGCTGAAACGATAAAGAATTATGGAATCCAGACATTGCTGCCGAATCCGGCCAGATTGAAGTATAGTCTGGCACTTGTGCAGATCAATCCGCAAAACCGGCTGCTGGAATATGTACAGGAGGATTTTTATGATGAGCAGGGCAATGTGATCTGGTCAAAAATCTATAATCCGCGGACCATCAAGGAAATCAATTCTCAGGCATTTGATGAGGATTTCTATGCGTTCATTGTGGATACGGTGTTCCATCAGGGAGAAGCCGCGCGTACCCGTGCCAAGGAGCGATGGCATCCGCTTTGGTCTGTTACGGCAGGAGATGGCTCGGCGGTAAGCTCTATCGTAGATACGAGTACGATGCGCCTGAAAGCAGAGAATCTTATTTTTTGGGAATGGGTCGAGGAAAAGGACACGAAAGGAACGGTAAGAGAGATCAAGTTCATGAAAAAGGCGGTCGACCTTGCACGCGGCCGGCAGAAAGTCGTAGCATACAAGTATTGGAGCCCATCTGGAGGCTGGCAGGATCTTACCGGGACAACTGATGGAAAATATGTCCCAATTCAGCCGGGAACCCATGAGGCGGATGGTCTTCGCATCCTGCGCGCTTTTGCGACCGGTTATCATAGCTGGGTGACCCGCTACAGCCTGGAGAGTTGATGCATTGTTTTGTCTGGAAAGAAGGTAAATTATGAATACTTCAGTCGTAAAGGCTCATTTAAGCCTGGAAGAAATTTTGAATGCGATTACGCATGGTGTCGGTACGGCCCTGGCTGTTGCAGCGCTCGTTGGTATGCTGATCAACTACGCGAATGGCGGGCTCTGGCACAAGACGAGCTGTATCGTATATGGAGTGTCGCTTATTTTGCTGTATCTGGCATCGACGCTTTATCACAGTTTCACGAACCTGCGATTGAAGGCGATTTTCAAGTTTATTGATCATGCAGCAATTTATGTGCTCATTGCAGGCAATTATACGCCTTTTGTGCTGATTCCGCTGCATGGCAGCCTGGGATGGCTTATTTTTGGTGTAGTCTGGGGACTGGCATTGCTGGGAATCATTTTTCAGGTTTTCTGCAATAAGAAATTCCGGATTTTTGGTACCATTTGTTATCTGGGCATGGGCTGGTTTGCGGTGGTGATGGTAAGGCCGTTGCTGGCGACGCTGCCTGTCGAGGCTGTTTACTGGCTTATTGCCGGCGGAGTCCTTTACTCCGTTGGTGCCATTTTTTATTTGATCCGCAAGATTCCCTATAACCATGTGATCTGGCATGTTTTTGTGCTGGCTGGCAGCGCGGCACATTTCTGGACAATCTTCCATTATGTACTGCCTTTGCCGGAATTCATGCAGCAGGCGGCGCTGTACATGACATTGTTTGCAAATTGACAATAACCCGTGGGAATGATAAAATGAAAGAACAAAAGAAGATCCCTTTGGATAAGGTGATCTTCTTTTTTTACTAATGTACGGATTGCTGATGAGCCATTCGTATGTCCTATGGGGGAAGGGGCTTTTTTATGCCAATCAAGATACCGAATAATTTGCCGGCAGCACATATATTAGAGGGAGAGAATATCTTTGTCATGGACGCAGACCGCGCCTATCAGCAGGATATCCGCCCGTTGAAGATTTTGATTCTGAACCTTATGCCGATGAAATCTGTGACAGAGACACAGATTCTGCGTTTGCTGGGGAACTCGCCATTGCAGGTAGAGGTGGATTTCATTTATACGGAATCTTATGTGCCTCAGCATACCTCGCAGGAATATCTCACTGAATTCTATGGAACCTTTGCGGAGGTACGGCATAAAAAATACGATGGGTTCATCATCACCGGGGCACCTGTGGAACAAATGCCTTTTGAAGAGGTAGCTTACTGGGATGAGGTCTGCGAAATCATGGAGTGGAGCAAGACGCATGCATACTCGACGTTTCATATCTGCTGGGGGGCGCAGGCCGGGTTGTACTATCATTATGGTATTCCTAAATATGATACTGCACCAAAGGTTTTTGGCGTGTACAAGCATCATCTTTGCATAGAGCATGAAAAGCTTTTCCGTGGCTTTGATGATGAATTCTATGTGCCGCATTCGCGTCATACAGAAGTGCGCAGGGCAGATATCGAAAAGGTTCCGGAGCTTACCATCATGGCAGAGTCTGACAGCCGGGCCGGTGTTTATGCGATTGCCAATCTGGCACGCCGTCAGTTTTTCATTACAGGCCATGCTGAGTATGATCCGCTTTCCCTGAAGTCGGAGTATGACCGTGATGTGAAGGCTGGTCTGGAGATTGAGATTCCTCAGAATTACTATCCGCAGGATGATCCGACCAAAACACCGATTGTGCGCTGGCGCTCGGTGGCGAATCTTTTGTTTGCGAACTGGCTGAATTATTATGTCTATCAGGAGACACCTTATGAGCTGGATGAACTTTATCATAATCCGGATGAAGATGAATGATTCTTATTGGATTTTCATAAAACTATGATAAAATAAAAGGAAAAGCGAGGGGGCAGGCAAATGAAACGGTGGTTTAACACAATGATTATGGTGCTGGCAGCAATGGTATGCATGGGAACGCAGGCAGCCTTTGCAGCACCCACGGTGCCGGAGGATATCTATGAATGGGTGCAGTCTTCTTCAAGGGCGAATTATTTTTTCAATAAGCAGCAGATTTGTTATGGTACGGATGCTGAAGGATATATTGATCAGAATGTGCTTATCGTACCGACACTCAAGACTTATGATGATGTACAGATTCAGGATGTCGTCGATAAACGGCGCTGGAAGATGCTTTCCATGGATGGCTATGACCGGCTGGCCGGTGAAACCGAATATCTGCGTATCAATGTGGCAAAACGCACCGTGCAGATCGACGAGTCCGATGATGTTGATGATACCTGGTCCGTGCTCTCTTCAGAGCACCCTGCAGACGTGACAGAGATCGATAAGCTGGCTGAGCGGAATGTTGACCGGACTTTTTATGAAGGAATCCTGAACTATGCCAAAAAGCATCAGGAAGCAATTCTGGCACAGTCCAAAGGCAAAATCAGACCGGTGCCGGCAGCCGTAAAAAAATAGAATGAGGAAGGACTGCGTGAGCAGTCCTTTTTTTAAAAGAAATTTGAGGGAAAATGCATGGAAAAACTGATTGCCCGCGCAGAAAAAACACATTCACTTTCGGAAGAAGAAATCATCATACTCCTGGAAAATGAGGCAGCAGAAGAGCCGCTGGCACAGGCTGCTGACCGTGTGCGCTCGGCCTTTGTTGGAGATGGCATCCATCTGCGCGGGCTCATTGAGTTTTCGAACATTTGCCGGCAAAACTGCATGTACTGCGGCCTGCGCCGGGATAATCGCAGGATCGAGCGCTATCGGCTTTCTGCAGAGGATATTCTGCGGCTGGCACAAAAGGCGCGAGGCTATGGCTACCAGACCGTTGTGCTGCAGTCAGGGGAAGATCCGTATTTCTCGGCAGAAAGGCTCGCGGCTCTGCTGCGGGAAATCAAGAGGCTGGGGCTTGTGATAACGTTATCCATTGGGGAGCGCAGCTTTGCGGAGTACAAGCTGCTGCGCGAGGCCGGAGCTGACCGCTTCCTGCTGCGTCTGGAAACAACGGATGAGCTGCTTTATGAACAGCTTGATCCGGGGATGAGCTGGAAAAATCGTGTGCGCTGTCTTATGGATTTGAAAGCGCTGGGCTACGAAGTCGGTACGGGCTCGCTCATCGGGCTGCCGGGACAGAGCACGGCATCCCTGGCGCAGGATATCCTGTTTTTTCAGCGCATCGATGCAGATATGATCGGCATTGGTCCGTTTATTCCCAACGGGGATACACCGCTTGGCAGTGCAAGGCCGGGAGATCTCCATTTGACGAGGCGCATGGCTTCTTTGCTGCGCCTGCTGCTGCCCGAGGCGAATATTCCGGCAACTACAGCCGTAGAAACCATGCAGGCTGGCGGGAGGGAACTGCTGCTGGCTTCGGGCTGCAATGTCGTGATGCCGAATGTCACGGAAGGGGAGAATCGGCGGCGCTATGCGCTTTATCCTGGCAAGGCCTGTGCGGCGGACACCCCTGCGCAGTGCCGTTCCTGCATGGGAAGCCGCATTGCGGCAATGGGACGCTGTATTGCAGAGGATGCAGGCTTTCGTCAGCATCGTAAAGCGTGAAAAAAGCTGCCGCTTATGCGACAGCTTTTTTGGAAAGATTAGTTTTCTTCTTCCTGTTCTTTTTTATCCGCAACGTATTTAAGCAGGATATGACCGCTTTTACGATTGGTAGCGAGCGGGATATCATGCACGTCGCAGAGGCGAAGCAGTGCGTTGATATCCGGTTCATGCGGCTGAGAAGTAAGCGGATCGCGCAGGAAGATCACGAAGTCGACTTCTTCTGTGGCAATACGTGCGCCGATCTGCTGATCGCCGCCAAGCGGACCGGACATCATGGTTTCGACATCAAGGCCGAAGGTGTCACGGATCAGTGTGCCTGTTGTACGTGTAGCAATGAGGTGGAACTGGGCGAGCAGGTCTTTATGATGTCCGACGAATTCAAGCATTTCATTTTTTTTCTTGTCATGTGCAATAAGCGCGATGGTTTTCATAAGATATCCCCTTTTTCTTTAAATTGTGTACATATTCAGTATAGTTCATTTTTTTCAAAACGTAAACGGGCAGATTGCTTTGGGTTTCTTTAACGTTGTTGAATGAACGACAATTTGTCATTTAGAGAAAACAGCTATTGTAATATTGTATACACTTAAGGTATAATATAGAGAAAACTAAGAGGTTTTTTGTAAAGAGGGGGCTTAATTTTGTTGATGAATGGTGCACAGGCTGTACTGGAAAGCCTGAAAAAAGAAAATGTCGATATCGTCTTCGGATATCCGGGCGGTGCGGTTTTGGACCTATATGATGAAATTTATAAAATAAAATTTCCACATATCCTTGCGCGTCATGAGCAGGGGGCAGTGCATGCAGCGGATGGGTATGCGCGTGCTACAGGCAAAGTCGGGGTATGCATTGCGACTTCGGGGCCGGGCGGCACAAATCTCGTGACTGGCATTGCTACGGCCAATATGGATTCCATTCCGTTGGTCTGCATCACAGGTCAGGTCGGTAATCCTTATATCGGCAAGGACTCCTTCCAGGAGGCCGATATCTGTGGAATCACGACCCCGATTACCAAGCATAACTATCTGGTCAAGGATCCGGCTGACCTGCCGCGCGTGCTGAAGGAGGCTTTCTTCATTGCACGCACGGGACGTCCAGGGCCAGTCGTCATTGATATTGCGAAGGATGTCTTTACACGGGAGCTCAATTATGAATATCCGAAAAAAGTGAATCTGCGCGGCTATACAGGAGATTTTACCGGGGACAAAAAGGAAGTCGAGGCTGTTGTCAAAGCTCTTGCAGAAGCAAAGCGTCCGCTCTTCTTTGTTGGCGGCGGTGTGAATCTTGCAGACGAGGCGCAGGATATGCTGGCTGTGCTCGATCGGACAGGGATTCCGGTTACGACAACGCTCATGGGCATTGGCTGCATACCGAATGAACGGGATAATTTCCTGGGCATGGCGGGTATGCATGGCTCCTATGCGGCGAATATGGCCATTATGGAATGCGATCTGCTCATTGCTGTGGGCATGCGCTTTGATGACCGTGTAACCGGTGTGGTGAATGAGTTTGCACCGCGTGCGAAGATCGTACATTTCGATGTCGATGCAGCTGAAATCAACAAAAATGTTCCGGCAGATTACCGTGTACTCGGCGATCTGCGCTGGTCACTGCCTTTGCTGCGCGGGAAACTCGAGGCTTCGGCAGAAGACTATCGTGCACAGTTTGCCAAATGGAACCAGTATACCATTACGATGAGCAGCGAGAGGCCATTTACTTATCGCAGGGACCGCGGCTGTATCATGCCGCAGCAGCTCATTGAGAAGGTCAGCGAACTCGTGGATGATGACACCATCGTGGTGACCGATGTCGGACAGCATCAGATGTGGGCGGCGCAGTTCTATAATGCCAAAAAGCCGAGGCAGTTCCTGACCTCCGGCGGCCTGGGGACGATGGGCTATGGCCTGCCGGCAGCACTTGGTGCGAAAATCGGCATGCCGAAGAAAAAGGTCGTGCTCTTTACCGGCGATGGCAGCATCATGATGAATTGCCAGGAATTTTCTACGGCAGCGGACAACGATATCGATGTGAAAGTCATTGTGCTGCATAACCATGTGCTTGGCATGGTTACGCAATGGCAGCGCATGTTCTACCATACACATTATTCACAGACGCTGCTGCATGGAAAAACGGATCTCGTGAAACTTGCAGAGGCTATGGGCGTTGCCGGCTGCCGGATCAATGAGCCGGAAGAGCTGGAGCCGAAACTTCGGGAGGCGCTGCAGCATGATGGCGCAATGCTCATCGATGTCATGCTGCCGGAGGATGAAGATGTACTGCCGATGGTACCGGGCGGCAAACGGTTGGATCAGATGGTATTAGGGGAGGATGCATGATGCGCAAATTCTTATTAGCAGTTCTTGTCGATAACAAACCAGGAGTACTTACGCATGTTTCCGGACTCATCAGCCGCCGTGCGTTCAATATCGAAAGCATCTCGGCAGGCTATACCGAGGAGCCGGATGTCACGCGCATCAATATCGTGGTATCCGTAGAAGATGAGCGCGAGCTTGAGCAGGTCGTGAACCAGCTCTCCAAGCTCATCGATGTCATCAAGATCGTGAACCTCAGCGAGGTAGAGTCCATCAAGCGTGAGCTCGTGATGATCAAGGTGAGGGCAAATAAAGAAAACCGTGCGGATATCATCAATGTCGTAAATATTTTCCGGGCGAAAATCGTTGATGTGAGCCAGGAAAATGTCGTCATTGAGCTTACGGGGGAACAGAGCAAGATCGATGCAATCTGTGAGGTGCTTGCAGAATATGAGATCATTGAAATTGCCCGTACAGGCGCGATTGCACTTTCCCGTGGTCCTGTTCCGGTAAAGCAGATGTAGAATCTGGGAAATATCGCTAGATTTTGGAAATTCTATTGACCTTTTTCCTAAAAACGGCTATAATTAGTAATAGATAATGATTCTTGATAAGGGATCATCCATTAATCAAATTTATGCTGGAAAGAGGAGAGCTATATGGAATTAAAGGGTTCACAGACAGAGAAAAATTTATGGGCAGCATTTGCTGGTGAGTCGCAGGCACGCAACAAATATACGTACTATGCTTCCAAGGCAAAGAAAGACGGCTATGTTCAGATTTCGAACATCTTCACTGAGACAGCAGACAACGAGAAAGAGCATGCAAAAATCTGGTTCAAGCTCGTAGAGGGAATTGGCGATACACAGGCCAATCTCAAAGCAGCAGCTGCTGGTGAGCATGATGAATGGACGTCCATGTATCCGGAATTTGCGAAAGTAGCGAAGGAAGAGGGCTTCGACAAGATTGCCAATCTTTTTGCCGCTGTAGCTGAAATTGAGAAGGAACATGAGACGAGATATAATCTTCTTCTTGCAAATGTCGAGGAAGATAAGGCGTTCAAGAAGAGCGATAAGATCATCTGGCAGTGCCTGAATTGCGGCTACGTATGTGAGGCAGCAGAAGCACCGGAGGTTTGTCCGGTTTGTGCACATCCCAAAGCGTATTTCCAGCAGGCAGCAAAGAATTACTAAGAACGGCATAGAAGAAACAGACAGCAGATCCTTTCGGATCTGCTGTTTTTTATACGAATTGAATCTTTAAGTGTTTTCCCAGGCCTTTGGCGATTTTTGCCAAAGTATAGATGTTTGGATGACATTGCCCGCTTTCGATGCGGCTGATATTAGATTGACGCAGTCCGGTTTTAGCAGCGAGATCCTTTTGAGTCATATTTTGCTCCAGGCGTGCCTGGAGCAGAGTATGCATCAAGTCGTATTCAAACTGATGAGTTGCCCATTCTTCTTTGAATTGCGGATTTGTTTCCATTTCATTTTGAATGAATTTATCTAGATCGTCCATAAGTAAGCCTCCTCGCTTTTCTATAGCATATATCAAAAAAGGAATATTTTCAAGCGATGGACAGTTTGGGGAAGGTTTTTTTTCCATAAAGTACAGTTTATCGGGGAGTTGCGTGCTAAGAAAATTTACGGCCGGGCAATTGGCGG
>CAZTAP010000003.1:0-42832 GCA_964611665.1 uncultured Selenomonadaceae bacterium
GTCCGTTCTGGCTGTAAACGCGGTAGACCGAAACGACCGGCCCTGGTCCGGCTTTATCTGTATGGGCTTCCAGCCGGATATCGTTTCCGCCAAGGTCAGCTCTGGTACCGAGTACGTAGATGCTCAGTGTTCTGCCGGAGGTAACGGAAAGCAGGTAAACATTGTGCTGCAGTACATTGCGGAACTTGAAATCAATCTGGCCGTCGGCAACGGTTGCATCACGGCCGGCAGGGACATAGGCTGAAGGATAAAAATGCGCTGTGCGTACGGTAGACTGCAGGCCGGCAAGCAGGACTGCGTTGTAGAGCGTGGAGCTGACCTGACATACACCGCCGCCTATATCCTGTTCGACCTTGCCCTCGATGATGACGGCTGCGTTTTTGTAGCCAGCAGCTGCAATGCGGCTGCCTACGGTATCGTTGAAGGAAAATTCACTGCCGCTTCGAATCAGGACGCCGTTCAGCTTCGCTGCGGCCAGACGGATATTTTCGCTGCGGTTGGCATTGCTGCCAAAGTGTGTGCGGTAAACAGCCAGAATGCTGTCCGCGGAGGCAAGGTCCTCATCCTTTATGGCAGGCTGGGCCATTTCCAGGCTGAGTTCCCTGCGGACAGGCAGAGCAAGACCTATGAGATCGGGAGCAAGCTCGTCGGTCAGTGCTTCGGTATCAAGTTTTTGTCCGATGATGGCGGGTGTGTGCTTCAATTGTCCGTCCGGCAGTATGCTGCAGAATGCATTTGCTGGTTCACGGTTCAGTGCCGCGGCAATGGCAGCCAGCTTTTCCTGCAGCGCATCTGCATCATAGCTGGCAGTCAGCTGGACATCCTGACCATACAACAGACAGATCAGCTGTGCCCGGATATTTTCCAGCAGGCTGCCGCTGCGGCCGATGGCATAGGCTTTGGCTGCAGCGGCTTCCGGGTCTGCGGCCAGACGGATCTCTTTTGCAGTGATTTGCCAGTTCTTGTTTTGATAGCTGAGCAGCAGCGCGTTTTTCTGCAGGCGGTCGTGGGCGGTCCGTTGGAAAAAGGTCTGTGCTTCTTCCTGGCTCATGCCGCTGAGGCTCGTGCTGCCGGAATGGATGCCGTAGGCAATGCGCCCGTTGTTGAAAAATGCCAATGCGATGCTCAGGGTAATGCTGCTGAAAAAAAGCAGTGCAATGAGGCTGCCTGAGATCAGCAAGGCAGTATGTTTGGATGATTTCATGAAAATACTCCTGTATATTGAAAATGTGTAAAATAAAGGGAATGCTGCAAAAGCGGCATTCCCTTTATTTTTATTGAACGTTCATAGAAAGCTCGATAATTTTGTTGGCAAGTTTTGCCTTTTGCAGAACTTCTTCTGTGATATCTGCACCGGCTTCGACAATGACGACACCGTTATCCATGGCAATGCGGCGGGAAGCCTTTTTGCCGAGAAGGAAGCGGCGATGACGCTCTTCCGTAGCTTTGTCAGCCATTTGCTTGTTGGCATCTGCTGGTTTTTCTTCTGCTTTGGCAGGCGCCGCTGTCCTGGCAGGCTCAGCAGGTTTCTCTGCCGGCTTGTTTTCAACGGGGGCTTCCTTTTTGGGTTCAGGCGTATTTTCCACCGGTTTTGCTGCTTCTTTGGGCTCAGTGTGGGCCGGAACCGCTGGTTCGGCTTTTTCTGGCTGTTTTACCGGGGCAGATTCAGTTTTTTTTTCCTCAGCTGACGGGTCGATGACGGTGACCTGCTTACCAAAGATGGAAATCTGATCTGCTGTGATTTCGGAGCTTGCTCCGTCTGCAGAGGCAATCTCACATTTTTCGATTCCACCGTTATCGCCTACGTAGATTTCGGTGACCTTACCCTGGATCGTACCGCTCTTTGTGATTGCTTTTGTACCGATGATGCGGATGTTCTCGTCCAGCATGTTTTCATAGTCAGCTGCATCCTCGAGTTTCAGGATGTTTTCACTTGTGGTGATGGTCACTGCATCTGCACCAATTGCGATGACGGACTCATAGGGAAGAAGCTTTACGCCGCGATACCAGTCTTCATCTTCAATGGTAATGGCTGCAACGGCACCTTTTTTGGCATCGATGAGCAGGGATTTGCTCATGCCGAGTTCACGGCCTTCTGTTATGCTGATAATAGGCAGGCCAATGATTTCTACACTTTTTTTCATGGATGTTATTCCTCCTGTGTTTTGAAGTACAATTTTTCAATACGCCGGTGTTTGCAGCAAGCTTCGATTTCCTGCAGGTAAGCCTTTGGAATTGAAGCAAACGGCGTTTTGCAAGCATTGTGTTTTGTCAAAATATATTTTACGACGCACAGGTAATCGGCATTTTTTTGAAAAGCCTCCTGCATTGCATCGCTGCCGATAACTGCCGGCAGGGAAAAGGCACCTTGATAAACCTGGATGGCCTCATCGTAAGCACCGTTTTCTTTATAGATATTGCCAAGGTCGATGATGATGAACGGGGCGTAGCCGTCTTCCTGATAACGGCGCAGTGCCTGTTTATAAGCGAAGATTGCATTGGAAAAATTATGGCGTGCAGTCTGCTCGGCTGCGTAGTCTAAAATTGCATCAAGGGAGCCGAGCTTGGCGAGAACAGCTGTGATTTTCAGCAGCTGGTCGTTTTCCATATCCTGTGCGACCTGCTCCAGAACCGTCTGATGCAGGATCACTGGCAAACGGCTGACTGCGGCCTGCTGACGCGCAGCGAATCTTGCCTGCAGACGGGCTGCTTCGAGACGGAGCAGATGACGGCAGGAAGCCCGAAAAATTACATCCTGCAGGTAAGACCTGGTGGATGTGCGATGTGCGATAGGCTTCGTTTCCGGCGGATGTCTGGTTGGAAGTGCCGGCTCCGGGGCAATCGGCACCGCATGGGCTGCTTTTGCTTGATGCAGCAGATATTCGTTGTAGCAGGTAACTATGCCTGCGGTCAGGAGAACGAAAGAGAGTATGCGTACGAAATGTGCTTCGTTGAGAAAGGCTGACATCGACAAAGTCACGAAGTTTACCAGAAATGCCAGGATACCGCAAAGCACCAGAGCTCTTGGCTTGATATCGAGTCCAAGGAAGTTCGTGAGTTTATGGATCAGAACAATGCTGAGCGATATAAGTAGAAAGGTCATGAAGAGAAAAATCATATGAACACCACGATTTTGGGAAAATACGGATGAAATGAAGAACGGAATCCGCGTTTTCTTTGATTTAAAAAATACAAAGGCATCAGATAAAAACATTACTAATGAAGTGAATTCGACAGGAAAGATTGAATTCCTGCTCGGCAGAGGGACTTTTTCCAAGGAAAATATGTATTTTGCATAAATTCATAGTATAATGGAAAAAGAAAGGGGACGGCAGAAACGCTATGATGTTTGAGAAAGAAGCAGTCATTCATAATGAAAATGGTATCCATGTGCGTGTAGCTGCCATGATTGTGCAGAAAGCGAAAGAGCTTTATGAACGTTATGGCTGCAAGCTTTATATTCGCAGTTCGCATAGTGAGCGCATCGAGCTGCACAGCCTCATGATGCTCATTGCACTGAAAGTGGCCTGTGGAGACTCGGTATTTGTGGCAGGTGATGGGGAACACAACCATGAAGCCGTAGAGGAAATGGCTGCTTTTCTCGAAGGCGACTTCGAAGTGCAGTCCAAGACGGAGATGCATGAGGTCGACCGGCTTTTGCATGAAAATGCGCTCATGCAGGAACGCCTGCAGATGATCCTTGAAGCGGTGCAGGATGGCATCTGCGTGGTGGATAAAACAGGTGAAATCACCTATGTGAATCCGTCTTATCTGCGTATCGTGCATAAGACATCGGATATGGTCATTGGCTCGAATGTCTATGAGACAGCTCCAAACGGCAATCGCTGCAGTGTCCTGAAATCCGGCGTAGCCCGTATTGGCAGCATCAGCCATAAAAAGGACGGCACGACGCTTGTGGCGAATGTCAATCCGATTTTTGTCGATGGGCAGATTGCGGGTGTCGTTTCTGTTGTCAAGAATATCACGGAGATCCAGACACTCATGGAGCGGCTCACGCAGGTATCAGCAAAAGCAGAGTACCTTGAGCAGGAGCTTTTGCGCACGAAGAAGATGGGCAGTTCCTTTACAAATTATATTGGCAAGAGCGGCAGAGTGGTCGATGTGCTTGCGCTGGCATCCAAGGCAGCGGACAGCAGCGCGACCGTGCTGATCCGTGGGGAAAGCGGCACGGGCAAGGAGCTTATTGCAGAGGGCATCCACTATGCTTCCAAACGGCGGAAAGGTCCGTTCATCCGCGTGAACTGTGGTGCAATCCCTTCGACATTGCTGGAATCAGAGCTTTTTGGACATGAGAAGGGGGCGTTTACCGGAGCGCTCAAGCGCAAGCTCGGAAAGTTCGAGCTCGCGAATCACGGTACGATTTTTCTGGATGAAATCGGCGAGATGGACAAAAATATGCAGGTGAAGCTTTTGCGTGCACTGCAGCAGAAGGAATTCGACCGGGTAGGCGGTGAAGAGACCGTACATGTCGATGTGCGCATCATTGCTGCGACCAACCGGAATCTGGAAGAAATGGTGCGTGACGGCTCCTTTCGCGATGATTTGTATTATCGTCTGAACGTCATCCCGATTTTCCTGCCGGCTCTGCGGGAGCGCGTAGAGGACATCCCGCTTTTGACGGAGCATTTCATCGGCCGGATCAGTGCGGAGATCGGCAAGAAAGTCCGCGGCATCACGCCGGAGGCGCTGGGGGTTCTCATGGAGTATAAATGGCCGGGCAATGTGCGTGAGCTGGAAAATATCATGGAGCGCGTGATTACGCTTATGGATACGGACACGATACGGGCAGGCTCCCTGCCATCGTATCTGTCTGGCGAAGTGGCAGTGCGTGAGGTGCGCAGCTTTGCCTCGGATACGGTGCTTCCCTGGGAGGAGTATGAGAAGCAGATCATTGCGCATGCACTGAAGAAATGCGGCAGCTTCAACGCGGCAGGCAAGATGCTCGGACTTACGCATAAGACAGTTGCGGCTAAGGCAAGAAAATATGGTTTGGCGTGAACATTCAGATTTTTCACAGGCATTTTATTTAAATCAGTCGAAAAAAATAAGAAGTACGGTAGAGTAAGATAAATCACTTGGTAAAAAGTATCAATGTATAGTAAAAAATATCAGGAGTATCGGGAAAACTGATACTTTTTACCAATGGAAAATATTGATAATTCGCGTTATTGAGTAAACTTATGAGGGGAAATTGCCTGAAGCCGCATAAATTAAGGTTTTTTTATGTTTTTGTAAAAAAATCGGAGTGAATAAAAAGTTGGCACGTTACTTGCAATAATATAGTATAGCTGAAGTTGATAAAGAAATAGATGAGTCAGCCAGGCAGGGAAATCCGTTTGTATGTCGAATAAATAAACATGATTCGCCACGCAGACGATCAAATTTAATTTTAATGGTATGAAATGGAGAGATTATTCATGACAGAAGCAACAATGACGATCGAAAACAAGACTGGTATCCATGCACGTCCGGCATCCATTTTTGTTCAGACGGCTACGAAGTTCAAATCCAAAGTTCAGATCAAGGCTAAGGGCAAGACGGTTGATGCAAAGAGCATTCTCATGATCATGAGCATGGGCCTTGTAAAGGGAACTGAGCTTACGATTTGTGCAGATGGTCCGGATGAAGCAGATGCTGTAAAGACTCTGAAGGATCTCGTTGCCTCCAAGTTCGGCGAAGAATAAGAATCCAGAAAGCATTCAGGCCTGCTATGGGCCTGAATGCAGTTTTCTGCAGGTAAACATGGACCGGTTCGCGCAAATCGTCAGCGGATGCGGTCTCTTAATTATGTGATTAGCGTAAATATTTGTTCAGTACACAGGGGAATCATTCATTATTAAAAACAGAATTTTATGGGGAATAGATAGGAGTTGCGTAAAATGGCAGAAAATTTGCGTGGTAAGGGTGTCATTGCTGGTATAGCTATGGGTAAGGTCATGATTGTAGGACAGAATCTGGATGGTTATCTGGCAAACTATAAGCCGGAATCCAAAGATGCAGAGATGGAGAAAGTCAAGACGGCTGTTGCTGCAGTGGCAGAGATCCTTCAGGGCAATATCAAGACTTTGCAGGAAAGAGAAATGCCGGAACAGGCCGCAATCATGGAAGCACATCGTATGATGGCTCAGGACCCGATGATGGCAGATTCTATGGTAAATAAAGTAAATGAACTGGGCAGCGCACCGGAAGCAGTCCTGGCTGCAGCCAAAGAGAATGCAGCAACATTCGAGCAGATGGATGATGCATATTTCCGTGAGCGTGCTGTAGATATCCGCGATGTCGGCAAGCGTATCGCAAAGTACATCCTGGGAGTAAAGGAGCCGGAGCTCGGGGATGGGGCCGTTGTCCTTTGCGGGCATGAAATCGAGCCTTCCGTCATTGCGAATATCCCGACAGAGAAAATCGCAGGCGTTATCCTTGGCGCTGGCAGCACGACCTGCCATGCGGTCATCATTGCAAAGGCCAGAGCAATCCCGACGGTTGTTGGCCTTGGCGAAAAGATCGATGCGATTGCTGATGGCAGTCATGTCATCATCGATGGAGAAAAAGGCGATATCATCAGCGAGCCGGATGAGACGGTAAAGGCTGAATATATGGAAAAGCTCAAGAAACAGCAGGAAATGAAAGCTTATTATGCAAAGCTTGCTCCGCTGCCGGCTGTTACGACGGATGGCGTGCGCGTAGAGCTCATGGCAAACATCGGTACACATATGGATGTTGATGCAGCACTTACGTATGGCTGCGAGGGTGTCGGCCTGTTCCGTTCGGAGTTTGTATTCATGGGACGTCAGGATATCCCGACGGAGGATGACCAGTTCAAGGCTTACAAAGAAGCCATCGAGAAATGCAAGGGCAAGCTCTGCGTTATCCGCACGATGGATATCGGCGGTGACAAACCGCTGCCATACCTCAATATTCCGCATGAGGACAATCCGTTCCTGGGCTATCGTGCTGTACGCATCAGCCTGGAGCGCCGCGATCTTTTCCTGCCGCAGCTCAAGGCAATCCTGCGTGCCGGCGTTTATGGCAAGGCTGCAATCATGATCCCGATGATCATCAATGTAGCGGAGTTCAAGAAAGTCAAGGAATTCATTGAAGAGGCCAAAGTTGAGCTTGCCCATGAGGGCAAGGCTTATTCGGACAGCGTTCAGGTCGGTATCATGGTTGAGACGCCGGCAGCTGCAGTTATGACGCCGGTTCTTGCGAAGTATGTCGACTTCTTCAGCATCGGCACGAACGATCTCGTTCAGTATACGCTGGCCGTAGACCGCGGCAATCACAATATTGCCAATCTCTACAATCATTTCAACCCGGCAGTGCTTACGCTTGTACAGCGCACGATTCGTTCGGCACGTGAAAACGGCATCTGGGCCGGAATGTGCGGCGAGATGGCCAGCGATCCGTATGCTGCAGTCCTGCTCATGGCGATGGGCATCAGCGAGCTCAGCATGAGTGCGCCGTCCATTCCGCGTGTCAAGGAAAAGCTTCGCTCGGTAAGCTCCATCAAGGCCAAGGAAATCCTGGCTGATGTCATGAAGCTTGAAGATGGCGATGAGATCCGCGAATATCTGCATAAAGTATTGTAATTGATACGATATAGGGAGACGCTCTTGCGAGTGTCTCTTTTTTTGTATCTGCAAGTGCAGCGGGAAAGGAATTTCGTGTTCTTTAGCGAATTAAGAAGTGTGAGATAAAGAACGTAAAAATTTTTATTGGTATTTATGGAGAATATGGAGAATTTTCTTTCTATAAAACACGGAAGATATAGGTGAAGGCAATGATGATGCGGAATTGGCAAAAAACTTCAATGGTTCTGCTGCTGTTCTTCTTTGTGCTTGCAGTGCCGGGCTTCGCTGCTGCAGAACATGCTCAGACTGTACTGCGGGTAGGTTTTGTGCGCGAAGAAGGCTATCTTACCATCGATCAGAAGGGCTATTACAGCGGCTATGCTTATGAATATCTGCAGACACTGAGTCAGTATGGCAGCTGGCGCTGCGAGTACCTTGAAGGCACCTGGGAACAGTGCCTGGAGCGGCTGCGCTCTGGCGAAATCGATGTCATGGCGGGTATTTCCGATACGGCGGAGAATGAACAGAGCATGGCGTTCAGCAGCCTGCCGATGGGGCGTACGCATATGGATTTCGTCGTGCGCGGCGGTCAGCGGAATCTGCGGAGTTTTGTGGGTTCTGCGCAGGCACTGCGCTATGGGAAGCTGAGCTACGATCCATCCAGTCCGGGACTTGAGCGCATGGCAAAACAGCAGGGAATCCGTCTGCAGCCGAAACTTTATCGCAGCATGGATCAGATGACCGAAGATTATGTCCAGGGAAGGCTGGATGGTTTCTCTTCGTCCCTGCAGCATCGGGCTGCTTTTCCTGTTGCTGATTTCTTTGATGTGACTCCGCTTTATCTTGCTGTGCGCAAAGGCAATACGGAGCTTTTGGATAAACTGGATCGTGCGATGGAAAGTATGGAACTGCTGGACCCTCAGCGGCAGAGCCGCTTGTTTGAAAAATATTATCGTCAGGGCAGTACGCGGCCGCTTTCGCTTACGGAAGAAGAAAGGGAATATCTGCAGCAAAAAGGCAGTCTTATCGCGGTCGGTACGCCGGGAGAGCGTCCGCACAGCTATTTTGAGCATGGAGAGTACCGGGGGAATCTTGCGGAAATCATGCGGCGTATCGCAGCAGACCTTGGGATTACCTTTGAATATATCGAGACGCAGAGCAACGAGGAGGCAATCCAGCTGCTCAATGAAGGACGCGCGGATATCATTACGGAATTTTATTGCGATTACAACTGGGGACGACAGCACCATCTCCATCTTACGACACCGTTCATGCAGCTTCACTATGCTGCGGTTACGCGGCGCGGGACTGCTTTGCCGGAAAGGCCGCGCATTGCGGTTGCCAGGGGACATTTTTATGTAGAGGCCTTTGTTGTCAGGCGCTATCCGGACGAGGAGCTCGTTTATTTTGATACCATGGAGGAATGCCTGCGTGCAGTGAGTGAGGGGAATGCTGATCTGGCCTTTATGAAGTCGGATATGACACAGTACAGCATCCGTCAGGGAGATTTTATGAATCTGATGCCGAGCGGTGATGTCTGGTTTACGCATGATGTATCCATCGGCGTCAGTGATCAGGCCGATCCTGTTTTACTGCGGATTCTGAACAAGGAAATCAATCATCTCGATCCGGAGCTGATTCAGCGGATTATGGCCAAAAGCCTGCTGGACCAGAAGGAAACGGTGAGCTTGAAAATCCTGGCCTATAATCATCCGCTGGAGTTTTTTGGAATCCTTTTGTTCATCGCGGTGCTGATCATCACGAGCCTGATTTATATTCTGCAGATCAGGCGCAGGCACACAAAGCATATTCAGGAGCTGGCCTATACGGATCCGGTAACGGGGCTGCATAATCAATACTGGTTTGAACAGCATGTGCCAAAGCTCATCGAGGAGCATCTTGCTGATATGAAAGCTCAGCTTGTTGTTGTCGTTCTGGGGATGAGCCGTATGGATATCCTGCTTGAAAGCTATGGGCGTGAGTTTGTACGTGAGCAGCTTTGTGTCCTTGCAGAGGAACTGCGTATGCAGGCAGACTGGGTCAAAGTAGTGACGTCGGTATCCGGCCATTTGCTGCTGCTTTGCCGTATGGATTCCCTGCCGGATTTTGTAGAGCTTTTGCAGCAGGCCTTGCAGGAATACACTGCAGTGAAGCGCAGCGAGCTGAATCTGCAGCTGAACCTCAAGGCGGGGGTCTGCGTGCTGCCGCGGCGCTCCGACAAGCTGGCGCAGACCATAAGCTGTGCAGAGACTGCTTACGCAGAGCTTTATGGTGTGGCTGAGGTTGTTCAGGTATTCGATGACAAACTGCAGCAGGAGCTGGATCTGCAGCAAAAAATCGAGGGCTACATGGAGGAAGCCTTGCAGCGGGAAGAGTTCGAGATATGGTATCAGCCCAAATATGATATCCGTACGCACCGCGTCAGTGGTGCTGAGGCACTTGTGCGCTGGCGCAGTGCGAAGCTTGGATTTCTTATGCCAGGGCAGTTCATTGAGCTTTTTGAGCGCAATGGTTTTGTCGTGGCCTTGGACTTTTATGTGCTCGAGGCAGCATTCCGCTGGCTCAGGAGCCGCCTGGATCATGGTCTGCCTATTGTGCCTGTATCGGTCAATCAGTCACGCCTGCATTTGTCGGAGAAGAATTATCTGCAGCGCATGCAGCGTCTGGTTGAGCTTTATGGACTGCCAGCCGGAACAATCGAGCTGGAGCTTACGGAAACGGCTTTTGCAGATTTTGAGGATCCGGAGCAGTGCAGGAAAATCCAAAACATCATGCAATCGCTGCAGCAGATGGGATTTTCCATTTCGGTCGATGATTTTGGTTCGGGTTACTCTTCGGTTATGCTGCTCTCGCTGCTGCCGATGGATGTGATGAAGATCGATCGCTCTTTACTGACATCTTCGGAGGACTCTGTGCGTATGCAGAAGATTTTGGCGAATGTCATCCGCCTTGGTCAGAATCTCAAGATGAAGATTATCTGTGAGGGAATCGAGACCAGGGAACAGGAGGAGCTTTTGCTGCACAATGGCTGCAATTATGGGCAGGGCTATCTTTTTGCCAAGCCGATGCCCTGCAGTGCGTTTGAAGAGTTCTGGCTGCAGCATCAGTAGCATGGTATTTTCCGCAGAAAAAAACCGGGAAAATGAATCCCGGTTTTTTTATGCCTTTTTTTCAGGCCGGACAAATTTCAGCAAGGCTTTGATGAGTTTTGGATAATCAATGGGCTTGCTGATGTAGTCGTTCATGCCGCAGGACAATGCACGGGCGATATCCTCAGGGAAGACATCTGCAGTAACTGCGATGATTGGAACGGCTGCGGCTTCCGGGTGAGCACTGCTGCGGATTGCCCGTGTGGCTTCATAGCCGTTCATCACAGGCATCTGGATGTCCATGAAAATGCATTGATAGGTTCCTGGGTCTGAAGCCGTGAATTTGTCGAGTGCGTCCCTGCCATCGACAGCGGTGTCAATGATAAGACCTGACTCCTGCAGCAGAGCGACGGCAATCTCCCGGTTCATTTCATTGTCTTCGACCAGAAGAATGCGGATATTCGCGAGTTTTTCCGCGGCTGGAAGCTGCATGGCCGCGGTTTTGTTCTTGTGCCCAAAATAGCTGATGAGCAGGTCGAACATCGTGGAAGGGAAAAGCGGCTTGGCAATGACCTGCCTGACGCCGGCTGCCCTGGCTGCATCTTCGATTTCGTTGGTATCGTAGGCTGTGACGACAATGATGGGGAGTTCACGTTTACAGGTTTGCCGGATCTGGCGTGCGGTTTCGATACCGTCCATCTGAGGCATGTGCCAGTCAAGCAGGCAAAAATCATAGGCTGCAGGCGTGTTTTCCCGTGTGCGGATTGCTTCAAGTGCGGCTGCGCCGCTGGTTACCGCCGTAGTGTTCACACGGCAGCGTTTCAAAAGGGAAAGCATGTAGTCGCACTCATCCGGCTTGTCATCGACGACAAGTGCATGGACATGAGAGAAACTGCTGGCAAGATTGCGTTCGTCGGTTGCTCCCGGCTCTTTTGGAGCAATCTGGAAAGGCAGGGACACCGTAAACGCAGAACCTTTGCCAGGCTGGCTTGTGACCTCAATCGAGCCATGCATGAGAGTAGTGAGATTCTGGGTAATGGAAAGTCCAAGGCCTGTACCGCCGAATTTCTGGGCAGTTGCGGCACTTTCCTGTTCGAATGGGGTGAAGATCCGTGTCAGATAGTCTTTGCTCATGCCGATTCCGGTGTCAGAAACCACGAATTTGATCAGGACGTTTTCTGTGGAAAGCTTTGTCTGGGTCAGGACCAGGGAGACTGTTCCGCCGGCTGGCGTGAACTTGATTGCGTTCGAGAGCAGATTCGTGAGGATCTGTTTGACGCGCAGCTGATCGCCGATGAGCCATTCCTTTTGGACGGAGTGAAGTGCGGAGGTAAAGGTCACGCCCTTATTCCGGGCCTGACTATAGAACATGGCCGTGAGCGGTGTGAGATGCTGGCGCAGGTTGAACGGCGCCTTGGCGATTTTGAAGCGGCCGCTTTCAATTGCGGAAATATCGAGTACATCGTTGATGATATTGAGCAGGTGATGGGAAGCAGATTCGCTGCTGCTCAGGCAATGCCGGATTTTTTCGGCAGAAGTATTGGGCAGCTGGGCCAGGGTGAGGTAGCCGATGATTGCGTTGAGCGGTGTGCGGATCTCGTGGCTCATGCGTGACAGGAAATTGCCTTTTGCTTCGCTGGCATGGCGCGCATTTTCCAGCGCATCGCTCAGGATAAGGCGTTGCCGTTCTTCTTCCTGCTTGGCTTCATTGATATCCTTGCGGAAAAGAATATATGAGTTTGGATGCAGCGGACTGCGCGGGATAGACTGGCAATTATGTGCATACCAGTGCCAGCTTCCATCGGCCTTTTTCAGACGGCATTCAAAGTAAGAGGTCCTGCTTTTTGCAATGAGTTCATGAAAAGCCTGCTCGGTGAGCTGTGGCTCGATTGCAGGCAGATCCTCCGGATGGATCTTTTGCAGATATTTTGGCGGATCATAGGGGAGTTCTCTTTGCAGCAAGCCGTTGGCGGTGAGTTCGTAGCGCCAGACCTTTCTTTTTTCCATATCAACTTCCAGAACGATGTCGTTGGCACGGCAGACATATCCGACGAAACGCTCAAGCTCCTGTCGGCGCAGACGGTCGCGCCGTGCAGCCTGACTGCGCTGGATGTTCAGTGCAATGCCGGCAGCCAGCAGGGCGAGCAGTCCGGCAAGCACAGCTGCTGCCTCTGGATGTGCATAGATATAGCGCTTGATAGAAAAGGCCTGCTGCGGCAGACGTGAGGCGTAGTTCAGGGTAATCTGCTGTGGAATATTGCTGTCGCGCAGGCTTTCTACGCTCTTATTCAGGATGGACAAAAGCCGGTAATCGCTATGGCTGTTTATGCCAAGGCTGAAGCCAATATCTGTTTTGGGCAGAGAGGTAATCTTGAATTGAGCCTTTTCGTCCATTTGCAGGGCCGTCTGTGCCGTATAGGCAAACAGATAAGCAGCATCGGAGCGGCCGTCTGCTACGGCATCAAGGCAGTCCTGGACCGATGCACAGATCATAACCTCGCGGTCTTCGAAAATGCCTGTTTTTTTGAGGATTTTCTCCAGTTGTCCGGCAGGCATGGCGATTCGATGGGGTTCACCGTAAAAATCCCGGCGGCAGAGCTGCGTGATAAAGGTGTCCAGAATCGGGCGGGTGATTTCAAAGCTGGTTTGTTCGGATAAGGCATAGTTGTAATAAGCGCCCAGATCGATATCGACGTTGCCGGATTGGATCAGTGTATTGTACTCAGCGCGATTTTTGACGGGCAGAATCTCGTAGCGTATGCCTGCACGTTTTGCAGCTTCAGCAAACAGCTCGATGAGGATGCCTTGCGGCTGCCCATTGTCATCAAAATAAGAATAGGGCGCGCGATCGGGATTGACGGCAACCTGCATAATCTTCTGCTGGGCATCGAGCTGCTTCAGGTATTCGCGTTCAGCAGCAGAAAGTATGATGCCATTGCTTTTGTCCAGTGAATAGTATTTTGTGTGGAGTTCCGAGCGCCATTCCGGGGAGTAGATATCGAGCTGCTCAATAGCGTTATTGAGTTCATCCAGCAGCTGTTCGTTTCCTTTTTTGACGATGGCATAAATAGGCTCCGGGGTGAATTGATTCAAGATCCATTCGTTTTTTACGGAACGCAGATTGCTGGTTACTGCAGCATCGATGCTTGTTCCTTCCTGCAGCGCCGAGGCTAGCTCCTGACTGGTTGAGAAATAGACAGGAACATAGTGGAAACCGTTTTGCGCAGCGAAGTCTGCAAGATCTGAATTCCTGGCATTGCCTGTCAGCAGGCCGACCCGCATGCCGTCATAGGTTTTGTAGTCTCCAGGGAGGAAGCGTTCGTCACCGGATTTGATGGTAAGCAGAGTTGAGCCTGATCCGATGGGACGGATGGAAAAGTCAAAGTCCTGTTCACGTTCCGGCGTTTTTTGCGCAGACGTCAGAAGGTCGATTTCGCCGTTCCGCAGCATGTCCAGCATGGCGTTCCAGCTTTTGTCGTAACCAATGTACTCATATTTCCAGTCGGTATATTGAGCCAGAAGGCGCAGAACGTCATAGCCATAGCCGCTGCGGCTGCCATCCTCGTCCATCATATGGTAGCCGTCAAAAGCAAAGAAGCCTGCACGTACGATCTTGTGCGGCAATGCTGTGGAAGTGTCAGCGGCAAAGGCTGTGATGCGCGGCAGCAGGCTCAGGACAAGGATGAGACAGATGGTATATACAGATAAATGCTGAAGCCGAAATTTTTTCATATCATTGACCTCCAGTCAGGAGTTGTGAGCTATAATTCGGAAGAAGATGTGCCTCACTTCTGCATAAAGTGGGGGCAGAGCGAATAACAGTCAGCTTGAACAAGAGCATTATAATTAATTATAAAGAAATTTTTATCTATTTACAATAAAACTCTGGGAAAATAAAGAAAATGATGCGAAATAACTGAAGATTATAAACTTCTTGACAATTTCATTATGTTGATTTATAGTAATGTTGATGCAAAAATAGGCTGTTATTTGTTTTGCTTTTGTGGATAAGTGAAAAATCACGCAAGGAAAACAAAGAAAATTGAGGAGGAATAAACTATGTCGAACAGAATCATCCTGAATGAAACATCGTATTTCGGACCGGGCGCAATCCAGGAAATTGCAACGGAGGTCAAGGCACGCGGCTTGAAAAAGGTCATGGTCGTTACGGATAAGGACCTTATGAAATTCAAGGTTGCCACA
Organism: uncultured Selenomonadaceae bacterium; assembly: GCA_964611665.1. GTDB lineage: Bacteria > Bacillota > Negativicutes > Selenomonadales > Selenomonadaceae > CAZTAP01. The sequence continues at coordinate 14,882 of CAZTAP010000003.1, forward strand.
AAAATTACGGAGCTGCTGGATGAGCATAAAATTGCCTATGAAGTTTATGATAAGATCAAAGCAAATCCGACGATTACGAATGTCAGGGAAGGCGTGGATTTCTGCAAGAAATGCGGTGCAGATGTACTTGTAGCTGTGGGCGGAGGATCTTCCATCGATACAAGCAAGGCCATAGCCATCATCATGACGAATCCGGAGTTTGCTGATGTCAGAAGCCTTGAGGGCGCATCACCGACCAAGCATAAAGCCATGCCGATCATTGCCGTATCGACGACTTCCGGCACGGCAGCTGAGGTTACCATCAATTATGTCATTACCGATGAAGAAAAGCATCGTAAATTTGTCTGTGCCGACCCGCATGATATCCCGGTCATTGCCATTGTTGACTCGGAGATGTGCGCATCCATGCCGCCGCGTCTTTGTGCTTCAACTGGTATGGATGCCCTTGTGCATGCTATTGAAGGCTATATCACGAAGGGTGCCTGGGAGCTTACCGACATGATGCATCTGAAGGCAATCGAGATCATCTCCCGTTCGCTGCGTGACTCGGTCAAAGGCGATAAGAAGGGGCGTGAGGAAATGGCACTTGGCCAGTATATTGCAGGCATGGGCTTCTCCAATGTCGGCCTGGGCATTGACCATTCCATGGCTCATCCGCTGAGTGCTGTTTATGATATTCCGCATGGCACGGCTTGTGCAATCCTGCTCGCACCGGTATTGAAGTTCAATGCTCCGGCGACGGGGGAGCGCTATCGTGAAGTTGCGCGCGCCATGGGCGTAGAGGGTGTCGATGCGATGAGTCAGGAGGAATACCGCAAGGCCGCAATCGCTGCGGTTGAGAAGCTCAGTACGGATGTCGGCATCCCAACGAAGCTATCGGAGCTCGGTGTCCTGGAGAAGGATATTGATTTCCTGGCGGAGTCTGCGATTGCAGATGCCTGCACGCCGGGCAATCCAAGAGATGTGACGAAAGAAGAAATCGTGGCAATCTATAAGTCCATCCTGTAAGTGCAGGAAAACAAACCTGCTGTGCGATTTATTTGCATGGCAGGTTTTATTTTTGTACCGATTCCTGTATGCGGTAAAGTTTTTCTTTCTCTGCAAGTTGACAACCATAAAAATCCGCGGTAATATATAACTATGTTAAAAATGCATAGGAGACATACTGTAATATTATGGTGAGCCTCAGCGCGATGGTGCGCAGCGGTTATACGAATACTGTGACGGGCAGACTTCGGGTATACTTGGAGTCTGTTTTTTTATGCAATTTTTGAGAGAGGGGATTTTTATGAGACAAAAACTTGGTCTGCCCATCGGGCTTATTGTACTTATTCTTATTTTGCTGCTGCCTACGCCAGCGGCGCTTTCTACGGCGGGGCACCGCATGCTGGGGATTCTGGTGTTTTCGGTCATTATCTGGATGTCAGAGACAGTTTCTTATCCGGTGTCGGCAGCCGTGATTATGTCACTTATGGCATTTTTGCTGGGCACGGCGCCTGATATGGCGAATCCGAACAAGCTTCTGGGAACGCCTGGCGCGCTGAAGCTCGCGCTTTCCGGCTTCTCGAATTCCGCACTGGCGCTCGTCGGAGCTGCACTTTTCATTGCGGCGGCCATGATGAAGACGGGTCTGGATAAACGGATTGCCCTGTTCGTTTTATCCAAGATTGGTGCACGTACGAACCGCGTGCTGGCAGGTGTCATTCTGGTCGGGTTCATCCTGAGCTTTTTTGTGCCGAGCACGACAGCGCGTGTATCCTGTATGGTGCCGATTGTCATGGGCATTATTTCCGCTTTCGGCGTACCGCTCAAAAGCCGCTTTTCGGCAGTCATGATGATTGCCATTGCGCAGGCAGACAGCATCTGGAATGTCGGTATCAAGACGGCCGCGGCACAGAATATGATTGCGCTGGGCTTTATTGAGAAACAGCTTGGCGTGAGCATCAGCTGGCTCGACTGGTTTATTGCTGCTTTGCCGTTTGCTGTCCTCATGAGCGTCGTGCTTTACTTCGTGCTGCTGAAGCTCATGCCGCCGGAAATGGATGAAATCGCAGGCGGACAGCAGACGGTAGCGAAGGCCCTGGCTGATCTTGGACCGATGAAACCGAGTGAGAAGAAGCTCATGGTCATCTCGCTGATTCTGCTCTTCTTCTGGTCAACGGAAAAGATTGTGCATAACTTTGATACATCGTCGACGACTCTGGCTGCGATTACGATCATGATGCTGCCAGGGGTTGGCATTATGACCTGGAAAGAAGCGCAGGCACGGATCGGCTGGGGGACGCTTGTGCTTTTCGGTGTTGGCATCAGCCTTGGCTCGGCTATCCTGTCTACGAAAGCGGCGGACTGGATCGCGCATTGCATTGTTGCTCTTTTTGGCCTGTATGATATGACGGCCTTTTGGATCATTGCTATTTTGGCACTCTTCCTCATCGTGATACATCTTGGTTTTGCAAGTGCAACAGCATTGGCTGCAGCGATGATTCCCATCATGATTTCCATTCTGCAGGGAGCTTCTGAGCATTCGGCACTGAACGTCGTGGGCATGACCATGATTCTGCAGTACGTAATCTGCTTTGGCTTTATTCTGCCGGTCAATGCGCCGCAGAACATGGTGGCTTTTGGTACAGAGACCTTTGCGGCCAGAGATTTCATCAAAACAGGCATCCCGCTCACGGTGATTGCGTATGGTCTGATTTTGCTGCTTTCCGCAACGTATTGGAAATGGATGGGTCTTGTTTCATAAAAATAAAGAAAGAAAAGCTGTGCATAACTTGGTAGTTATGCACAGCTTTTTTCACATATGTGGATAAATCTGTGGATAAATAAGCAAATCATGCACAGGTTATCCACAGGTTTGTCCACAAACAGGTGGATAAGTTCAGGAATTGCTTTCCATAAAGAACGTGCGGATGAATTTCTTGCTGTTGATATGTGCCTGCGAAATCATGGGCTTTTCTTCGTTTTTCAGTGTGCGCATCATCGCACGTACCTCTGCAAAATCGAAGTAACGCGGTGCGTAGTCCTCAAATTTCGAGTTGCCATAATCTTCAATGCCAAGTGCAGCAAGATTGACAAGTGCCTGAAAAATCGTGCGGCGCAGGCGCTGTTCGATGGCTTTGATTTCCTTTTGGATATCCGGGCTGTGTTTGCGTTCTGCCAGCGCTGTGAAAATAGACTTGAGGGCTGGGAACGTGTCGGTTCCGGAGGTCTGCTGGCTCAGACAGTCCAGAATCATGAGCAGGTCCGGGGAGCCGCTTTCGCTGCTGATGCCGAGATCGGTGAGGATCAGTTCTCCTTTTTTGCGGCAGGAAATGGGTCTTGGCGGAGGCGGCTGGCGGAATTCTTCCGGCCGCAGTGCACTTTGCAGATTGCTTTCGATGTTGTGCACGAAATTTTTCAGACGGATATGTTCACTGACCGTGCGGATTACGCTCAGTACTTCGTTACGGTTGATGGGTTTGGTGATATAGTAATGGACACCGGCTTCATAGGCATTGCCGATGAGCTCTTTTTTTTCGACTTGGGAAAGCATGATGATTTTTCCCTGAAAATCGTCATGGATTGCTTTGATGGTCTGGATGCCGTCACGTCCGGGCATGAGCATATCAATGATCAGGATATCGATCCGGTTGCGATCCAGCAGGGCAGGGTCGACCAGTTCCGTATCGGGCAGGGAGAGGGCGACTTCGCCAAGATCATAATCTTCAATGATATCCTGCAGCATGAATCGTATGGCATCGTCATCATCGACGAGCATGAAACGCATAAACATCATCCTTTCAATTTAGCTAAAGGCAGGAGAAGACGACAGGCAACCTGATTCGTGCCATCCGAGGTTATCTCGATGCTGCCGCCGAGCATATCCGTCAGATGACGTACGTAAGGAAGCCCGACACCGGTAGAGGCATTGCCCCGGGAATCGAATTTTGTCGTGTAGCCTGGTTCAAAAATGTGCTGCAGGCGCTTTGGGGGGATAGCGCTGCCCGTGTTATTTACCTGAATGAGCAGGAAATCACCTTCGTGCAGCAGAGCAAGATCGATTGTCCCCTGTTGTTCAATGGCCTCTACGGCATTGGCGGTGAGATTGTTGATCAAAGACAGCAGCGTATAAGTATGGAGCCGGGGCAGGGTAGTGGCGGCCTGAAATGTGAAGACGATAGTCTTTTTCAGAGAAATTGCGTATTTGCGATGTGCATCGATAACAAGCTCAGCTAGACGGCCCGCATCGCTGTAATCATCCACACGACGGTTGTTTGTCAGTGCACTGAGTCCTGCATAGATGCGTTGATTATCCTTTTTGATATCGTGTACCTGCCCGACAATCGCAAGCATTTCGCGGGCCAGCTGTTCTTTTTTCGGCGTATTGGCAGATTTTTGCAGTTTTTCATAAATCTGATAGCAGCTATGTGTAATATTCTCAGCGTTTTTCAGGGATTTGTCAAGCTGTACAACCTCCTCATAGAGGCCGGCAATGAGCATCATGAGGCGTCTCTTTTCATGGTTTTCCTGACGGATGCGCGTTTCGGCTGTATAAAGCTGCGTAAGAAAGAAGAAACTCAGGATAAAAAAACAGCGCAGAATGGCGATGCCGCTAAGGTGCAGCAGCATTGCGGGCGTCGGCATGCTCAGGCTTCCTTTCAGAAGCAGCTGCATCGTGGAAAGCTCCATGATGCTGGCAGCGATTTCTGCAAGAATCGACCAGCCGGCAATCTGCAGTGAATTATTGTAGAGGCGTTTTTTATCGAAATGAGGCAGCGCAAAGATCAGTGCATAGCTGAAATAGTAGAAGCCGGTTGGCAGGTGTCCCTGTATGCCTGTAAGAAGCGTGCTGCCATCGAAGGTATCCAGGAAACCGCGAAAAATGACGACGCTGATGCCTGTAGCCAGTCCGGCCGCCGGCAGAGGGATTTTGCGGATCCAGAGCAGGAAAAGCAGAAAGATCGGAGAGCCTAAACTCACGCGGAAGCTGTTGAATTCACCGCCGAATGGATGGAATTTCGGCTCGCCAGCCAGTGGAACAAGGATGAGCATCAAGAGAAATAAGAGCAGGTCGCGATGATGTTTCATAAGAGGTCCTTTCGGTGTATAAGAGAATGAATCAACACGCCCTAAGTTTATCATACTGCTGAAGAAAAGAAAACGAATCATATGTTTATTTTTGAAAAATATTAAAATTATCAGAAAACATGGCATAGGTTTTTGTCGGATTTTGTAGACTGTATTTTATATTAATTGTATGAATTAAATCATAAATAAACATGGTTATGGTATTGAGAAAGGAGATTCATCATGACAGGAAAATTAGGCGGCTTATCCTATAACAAACGGCCGGCAGTCGGGCAGCAGGTCATTGCAAAAGAAGAAAGGCGGGGCATGGAGCCATTGATGCGCGGGCTGCTTTGCATCGCTGTTGGCGCAGCAATCTGGCTGGCGCCGATACCGGAAGGCGTGAAGCCGGAAGCCTGGCATCTGCTGGCCGTATTTGCAGCGACGATTGCCGGCTTTATCCTGCAGCCGCTGCCAATCGGCGCGACTGCAATGATTGCCTGTACAGCACTGGTTATCTTTGGTGTAATGAAACCGGGAGAGGCTTTGGCCGGTTTTTCCAATGGGACGATCTGGCTGATTGTTTCGGCATTTATGTTTGCGGAGGGATTTATTAAGACCGGGCTTGGCAGGCGGATCTCTTATGTGCTTTTGTCTCGTTTTGGCAGCAGTACGCTGCGTGTGGCGTATGTCATGAGTGCAGCGGATTTCATCATTGCACCGTTCACACCCTCCAATACGGCGCGCGGCGGCGGTATTATTTTCCCGATTGTGCGCAGTGTATGCGCAGCGATAGGCTCTGAACCGGACAAAGAAGAGAATCGTCGTACAGGTGCCTTTCTCATCTATAGTTCCTATGGTGCGGTCATTACCTCAGCCTGTATTTTCCTTACAGGTGCTTCCAATAACGTACTGGCTACATCCCTTGCGCAGGAACTGTTTGGTGTGAGCATGGGCTGGGGTGACTGGTTCCTGGCTTGTATCGTACCGGGGCTGCTCCTCACGGTCCTTACGCCCTGGCTTTTGTACAAGCTCATCAATCCGGAACTCAAGAAGACACCGGAAACGCAGCAGATGGCAAAGAATGAGCTCCATCTCATGGGGCCGATGACCTTGGCAGAAAAGGTGCTTTGTGTGATCTTCGTATCCGCGCTTGTTCTCTGGGCAACTGGCTCGATCCATCATATCGATTCTGCTTTTGTTGCACTGCTTGGCCTGAGTGCTATGATCGTTGCACGCATCCTGAACTGGGATGATGTACTGCATCAGAAAGGTGCCTGGGATGTTTTAATCTGGATGGGCGTACTCATCAATATGGCGGCATACCTTTCCAAGTTTGGTCTTATGGACTGGTTCGCAGCTGCGGTAGGCGCACAGTTCAGCGGGCTCTCCTGGTTCTATATGCTGATTGTTCTTTCGGTTATTTATCTTTATGCACATTATGGTCTTGCGAGCAACAGTGCGCATATCATGGCATTGTTCGGAGCTTTCGGTGCAATCCTGGTAACTGCAGGCGCTCCGGTTCTCGGTGTGCTCATTCTGTTTGGTGCGCTTGCCAACAGTGCATCGTTCCTCACACATTATGGCTGCGGTGTAACGCCGATTTTCTTCGGTGCGAACTTCATGGGGCAGGGAAAATGGTGGAAGATCGGCTTCATTATTGCAACGGTGCATCTCATTATATGGCTCGGCATCGGCCTGCCATGGATGAAAGCAATCGGGTTCTTTTGATTATATCGGACGAAGAACGGGAAGGAGCTTCATCCATGGATTTCTGCACGAATTGTGTCTGAAAATCATACAGACGAAATAAGAAAAAGGGCACAAAATTACTTGATTGTATTTTGTATACATGATACAATGTACTTAAGCAAGAAGATATAAATTATGGAATCATAATTTATATCTATTCATCGGACAAAGAAAATGTAAAAATCGTTTGTCAGCGGTCCGGGATTCCGGGCTGCAAGAAAGGAACGTGAACAATATGAGAACAGAACATGATTTTTTGGGTGAGTTACAGGTACCGGACGATGTTTACTATGGTGTACAGACCATGCGTGCCAAGGAAAACTTCAACATCACGGGCCAGACGATAGATCCGGATTTCGTACAGGCAATGGCCAGGGTCAAGAAGGCTGCAGCACAGGCAAACATGGAAACCGGCCGCCTTGATCCGAAGATCGGCGAACTGCTGGTCCAGGCTGCCGATGAAATCATCGCGGGCAAATTCCTCGATCAGTTCCCGGTTGACCCGATCCAGGGTGGTGCAGGTACGTCCATCAATATGAATACGAACGAAGTTCTCTGCAATCGTGCGCTGGAACTTATGGGCGAACAGAAAGGACGTTATGACATTGTTTCGCCGAACAATCATGCCAACATGGCACAGTCTACGAATGATTCCTTCCCGACCGGCATCAAGGTCTGCATCAGCGATAAGAGCAAAAAGCTCATCGCTGCGCTGAGCCGTTTGGCGGATGAGCTTGATAAAAAAGCGGAGGAATATAAGGACATTCTCAAAATGGGCCGCACGCATCTGCAGGATGCCGTGCCAATCACACTCGGTCAGGAAATGGCTTCCTATGCTTCTTCTGTACGCCGCGGCATCTGCCGGATCGAGCATGCAGTAGAAGGCATCCATACCATCAATATGGGCGGCACGGCAGTAGGCACCGGATTGAATGCTGAACCGAAATATATCACGGCCGTAGCAAAGGCGCTCTCTGAGATTACTGGTGAGACATATACGACTGCAGATAATATGATCGATGCGACGAACAATACGGATGGTTTTGCCGATGTATCTTCTGCGATGAAGGTTACCGCTCTCGTGCTCATCAAGATGGCGAATGATTTCCGCATGATGGCGTCCGGCCCTCGCTGCGGACTCAATGAGCTCAAGCTTCCGGCCCGGCAGCCGGGTTCTTCCATCATGCCGGGCAAGGTCAATCCTGTGATTGCCGAGGTCCTTGATCAGAGCTGCTATCAGGTCATTGCCAATGATATCGCTATCAGCCTTGGCGTAGAGAACGGCCAGTTCGAGCTCAATGTCATGGAGCCGATCATGGCATTCAACCTGTTCAATTCCCTCAAATATATGACAAATGCCGTCAATACTTTCGTTGATAAACTGCTCATCGATTTGCAGCCGAACGAAAAACAGTGTGAAGAATGGCTGGATAAGAGCGTCGGTATTGTGACTGCCCTGCTGCCGCATATCGGCTATGAGAATTCCGCGATGCTCGCGAAGGAGGCCTATATGACCGGCCGTCCGATTCGCCAGATCATCCTGGAAAAAGGACTGCTCACCAAAGAGAAGATGAACCATATCCTTTCGCCGAAGCAGATGACCCATCCTGGTATTGCAGGATAAAAGCTGGCTCCATTATATTCCTATATAACCCTAAGCGAAAAGGCGCTGTCGTTTTTACGGCAGCGCTTTTCGTTTAAGGCACAGCCTGTCTGAAAAACTTTGTAATACTTCTCCTGGACTGCGTATAAGATACAAGAAAAGAAAATCACTTAAGCTAAAGCAGATGAGAAAGATGCTTGGATTACTGTCAATTGGAGTTAGAGCAGGGATTAGTGCATTATCAGGCTATCTTTTCCGGGAATAACGCAAGAAAGAGATAGGCGGCCCCTATGAGCGGGCGTTTCAGGTTCGGCTCATGGGGGTCGTTTGTTTGAGCGCATTTTTTGCAAGTGTCAAATGGTTTAGTGATAGTTAAACAATATTTTAAATATTGTGATTTTATGGTAAAATAGAAAGAAATATGAAGGAAAGAGAGGGAGGGCTTATGCGGAAACGATGGTTCATGGTGTTCTTTTGTGCAGTCTGCCTGGTCTTTGCGCAGGTATCACAGGCTGCGACACGTGAGGAACTTGCGAATATCAAGGTAACAAAAGCAGGAGATTTTCAGTACTGGTCGTCATCTTCGCCGGCAAAAGCTGCTTTGCTCCAATATGTGGAGGATGTCACGAATGAAAAAAGTCCGGATTTTATTCCGGAGGCAGACCGGATTGCTGTTTTTGACGTGGATGGTACGCTTATGTGTGAGACGGCGCCTTCGTATTTCGATGAAATGATGTATCTGGATCGTATTTTTCATGATACCTCCTGGCAGATACCAGCAGATATGCAGGCAGAGGCAAATGAAGTCCGAAAAACAGTGGAAGGCAAGCCGGCAGCCGCGATCAGTGATGATATGGCTGAGATGTATCAGATGAATGCCTTTGCCGGGATGACGCTCAAAGACTACGATGCTTATGTAAAAAAATTCATGCAGACGCCGGAGGAAGGACTGAGCAATCTGAAACGCGGAGAAGCTTTTTATCTGCCGATGGTTGAAGTCATGTCCTATCTGGTATCGCAGAATTTCAAGGTTTATCTTGTATCAGGCGGTGACCGTCAGACATTGAGGGTACTGACCCATGGCATATTGCCCGTGGAGCCGGAGCATATCATTGGCAGCGATGCCTGGATACGTGCTTCACATCAGGGAGATACCAGCGGTCTGGACTATGTCTATGGCAGGCAGGATGAACTGGTGCGCGGCAAATATTTACAGGAGACCACGGCGATGAACAAGGTTTCTCTCATTGCCCGCCAAATCGGCCGTCAGCCGGTACTTGCCTTTGGCAATAGCGGCGGAGATACGAGCATGCTCAATTATACCGTGCAGAAGAATAAGTACAAAAGTGCAGCCTTTGTGCTGCTCTGTGATGATCTGGACAGAGAATTCGGCAATCTGAAAAAAGCAGAGAAGATGCAGAAGCGCGCAGCAGATAATGGCTGGATCAGCGTTTCAATGAAGAACGAATTCAAGACTATTTATGGGAATAACGTGAAATGCGCGAAGTAAACAGCAGGAAAGAAGCGTTGATTGATCGGGGGATCTGGATCGATCCGTGCTTCCTTAAATAAAAAAGGAGGAGTTTTTATGAAGAAACGTTGGCTGATGATTGCTTTATGTGCCGCTCTGCTTGGCTTCGCTCAGGTATCGCAGGCAGCGACGAGAGAGGAAGTAGCTGCAATCCAGACAGAACAGGCAGGCAGTTTCCAATATTGGACAGCCGCTTCGCCGGCCAAGGCTGCACTTGTACAGTATGTAGAGGCGGTCACCAGGGAAAACAGTCCGGAGTTCATCCCGGAAGCTGACCGTGTGGCTGTCTTTGATATGGATGGCACACTGATGTGCGAAACAGCACCCTCTTATTTTGACAAACTCATGTATTTGGAGCGTGTGCTGGATGACAAGTCCTGGGAGGCTCCGGCGGATATGAAGGCTGCAGCGCTGACCTGCCGCAATGCGATCAAGGAAGGGCATAAATCCGGTCTGGGCGAGGAGGAAGAGGAAGCTTTCCAGCTCAATGCCTTTGCCGGAATGACGCTCGGTGAATATCAGAACTATGTAAGGAATTTCATGCAGGAACCGGAACAGGGGCTTACCAACCTGAAACGCGGTGAAGCTTTTTATCTGCCGATGGCAGAGGTCGTTTCCTATTTGACCGCGAACCATTTCAAGGTTTATATTGTATCCGGCTGTGACCGCATGGCTGTGCGCGTGCTGGCAGACGGCGTGCTGCCGATTGAGCCGGAGCATATCATTGGCAGCGATGCCTGGGTGCGTGCTTCGCATCAGGGAGATACCAGCGGGCTGGAGTATGTTTATAGCAAACAGGATGAGCTTGTACGCGGAAAATACCTTGAGGAACATATTGCAATGAACAAGGTTTCGGTCATTGCCAGAGAAATTGGCCGTCAGCCTGTACTGGCCTTCGGCAACAGCAGCGGCGATGCGAGCATGCTGAATTATACGGTCAATAACAATAAGTATAAGAGTGCCGCCTTTATTCTGCTTTGTGATGATACAGAGCGTGAATTCGGCAATCTGGAAAAGGCACAGAAGGTAAAAAAGAGTGCCGAAGAGAATGGCTGGATCAGCGTATCGATGAAGAATGAATTCAAGACCATTTATGGTGATAATGTGAAAAAAGAGAAGTAAGCGAACAGTTGAGAAGACAATGAGAAAGAACTGCGGCAGCGATGGGAAACGTCATCGCTGCCGCAGTTCTTTTTACGTGATGAAATATTAAAAATATTGAAATACTAATTGACAAAACGAGCAAACTGTATTAAATTATAACCATAAAGTAATACAAAAATATAACAAAGTTACTCAAATAAATGGTTAACTTTGTTATAAGATGCTGAAGCTCTGATTCGATAAAAGAGACCAGTATAGCGCTGCAGACGTATTTTGCCAAAAATATGGCTGTGCCGGTACACAAAAAGGTCATAGAATTGCTTTCAATAGCAGGGAATCCGGGCAGACAGTTCGCAAATAACTGTTCAGCAGGGAGCTGACCTGAATAGGGAGGGGAACAGCATGGGACAATTGCATACAGGATTTGGCTGATGATGATGACAACGTCCATAGATAAAGAGAACGGACGCGCTGTGAGATATTCGAAAGATAAAATAGGTTTGGGAGGGGAAACTCATGTCATTATTTATCACGATATCAACCTTTTTAGTCTGCACAATCGGTGTTGCAGTATATGCATGGTATAAGACAAAGGATACGAAGCTGGAAACCAAAGATGGCTATTTCCTGGGCGGGCGCAGCCTCACCGGTATGGTCATTGCGGGATCGCTTCTGATGACGAATCTTTCTGCCGAGCAGCTCGTTGGCAACAACGGACAGTCGGTGCGGATCGGAATGAGCCCGATGGGCTGGGAAGTCACTTCAGCAGTAGCGCTGGTCATTCTGGCTTATGTGCTCATGCCGAAGTATATGAAGAGCGGCCTGACGACCATCCCGGAGTTCATCGGGGAGCGCTATGACAGTGCCACGCATAAACTGGTTTCGTTCATCGTACTCGTTTCGTATCTGATCGTTATGCTGCCGACCATTCTCTATGCAGGTGCGCAGGTATTTGTGAGCATCTTCGGCGTAGACAGCATTTTCCTGTCCATGGGTGCGACACCGGAAACGGCACGTTTCTGGGCAGTTGCTGCACTTTGTGTGGCAATCTCGGTAGTAGGTACGCTCTATGCTGTGTTTGGCGGTCTGCGTGCAATCGCGACCTCGGATGCAGTCAATGGAATCGGACTCATCATTGGCGGTCTTATGGTGCCGGTCTTTGGCTTGATCGCTTTGGGCGAAGCACATGGCGGCGGATTCTCAGAGGGCGTGAATCAGTTCCTTACAATCGATCCGCATATGCTCAATGCATGGGATGACTGGAATCTCAATGAACCATATCTTCCCTGGCCGATTCTCCTGACCGGCATGCTCGTCAACAATCTTTATTTCTGGGCAACGAATCAGTCCATCATTCAGCGTACCTTTGGCGCGAAGAACCTGCAGGAAGCCCAGAAAGGCGTCATCTATGCAGGCTTCATGAAGATTGCTACACCGCTCATCATTGTTATTCCTGGTATCATCGCGTGCTTCCTGTTCCCGGAGATCACGGACTGGGGCAATGGGGATATTGCCTATCCGATGCTCGTTGCTACCGTTATGCCGAAACCGCTTTTGGGCTTCTTTGCTGCAGTCATGTTTGGTGCGATTCTTTCCTCTTATAATGCTACCCTGCAGTCAGCATCGACTATTTATACACTGGATCTGCACCGCAGTATCGTGAACAAGCCAGACATGTCCGAGCGCGATCTCGTCATGGTCGGCAAGAAGTTCGGTATTATCGTCTCGGTGTTTGCAACGGTGCTTTCCCCGTTCATCTTCTATCTCAGCGGCATTACAACTGTTGTTAACTCTGCATTTGCAGCGTTCAATACACCGATTTTTGTCTGCCTGCTCGTAGGCTTCTTCTGGAAGCGCGTAACAGCACGTGCTGCGAAAATCGTCATTTCCGTCCATGTTGTGCTGTATATGCTTTTGCAGTTCGTTCTCAAGGCAATGATTCCGGCACTTGCTAACGTCCATTACCTCTATTTCACGGCAGTGCTCTTTGTCTTCGATATCCTTTTGATGCATCTTCTTACCAAGGCACATCCGGCTGAGCAGGATTTCGAGCTCAGGGATGCGAAGGTCGTCGATTTGCATCCGTGGTCAACCGGCAAATATTATGCGACAGCATCTTTGCTCATCATGGTACTTGCTTATGTTGTATTCTCGCCATTGGGGATTGGGCAATAATTCGGAAGTTGTAAAAAATCAGGCCGCCTTTGTCATCGTGCAAAGGCGGCCTGATTTTTTGCGGGTTACTTTATCAGCCATTTGGCGAGTGTATAGCCGGCTTCGGCACGATGTTCACCATCGAGCAGGGTGACGGCTGCAATGTCTTTGGCAATGAAGCTTGGGCTTGCCTTGATGTGTACGTCCTCGGTAAGGATACGGACTTCTCCGGCGTTCTGCATTGCGGTAAGCCCCGATTGATCCTGCCTGGCCTGCAGACGATAGGCTTTGAGCAGGTTTTCCAGATTCGGTGCGAGCAGTGTTCCGGCTGTGAGTGTATAGTCGGCGGTTGTATCGATCTCGTTCGGTACAGGGGCGGCAGGCCTTTCCGGATGGGCGGCTGTGGTTGTCGGGCTCGGGAAGCCTGCGGCAATGATCGTGATGAGCAGCACGACCAAAAGTGGTGTCCAGTTGATGCTGAGCGGACCAGATTTTTCCAGTCGGGCAGAAAAGTGCTGCTGCAGGCGGCTGCGGTTCAGGTAAAGCAGCAGAGCAAGCGGGCCGGCCAGAAAGCTCAGGCCGATCCAGAGCAGCATATGGTTTGATTTTCGGCTCGCTGCGTCCTGCGCAAGATAGACAGCAACAGGAAAGGCGAGGAAAAGATAGAGCGATAATAAAATGTAAGACATAAGGCTCACCTCCATGCAAGTTGAGAAAACAGCGGAATCCATCCCTGGATAGATCATATTCTATCCTTAATATACTATGTTATCGGCATGAAGGCAATTTTTGCTTATTTTCGTTAAATTGTCAATATTGATAAAAAGAAGATCTTGTTTTTGTGAACTGCTGAAACTTTTGTCTTATCCAAGCACCATTTTTGCAGAAAAATAAAAATCAGCGGGTCTCATGAGCATATGCTGATGAGATCCGCTGATGAAAAAAATTTTTATTCTGCTGCGTAAGCAGCCATATGGTCAATGTCTGTTTCGGTCAGCAGAGTGACGTTGTTTCTCTGGAAATAATTTACATATTTTGCCGGAGGACATTCATCCATCAGGATGTAGTCCAGATCCTTGAGGTCACAATAGGTCATGAGAGACGAGACATCCAGCTTTGATTTGTCGACGAGCAGGATTTTCTGGCAGTTTTTCTGGACGAGGCTTTGTTTGATCTCACATTCGAGCGGAGAGGCATTCGTGGCGCCATTTTCAATGGAAATGCCCGTGCTTGCCAGGAAGACCTTGGAGATGTTGTAGCTTCTGAGACAGTTGAGCACGCTTGGCCCGACGAAGGCTTTGGATGGCAGATAGAGGGAACCACCCGTAGCGATGATGTTGAAGTCCTTGTAATTGGAAGCTGCGTTGATGACATAGACGCTTGCGGTCACGATGGTCAGACGCTTTTTGTCTGCGAGGTAAGGGATCATGTGCATCGTCGTCGTGCCTGAATCGATGTAGATGACATCGCCGTCATTTACCAGAGATGCTGCAATGCGCGCAATTTTCTTTTTGGCCTGTGTATTGCGGGTTTCACGCGAAGAAAAGGGTTCAGGGGAGACTTCGGATTGCTCCTGCAGGACAATGCCGCCATAGACCTTTTTGATGATTCCGCTTTTTTCCAGTTCGGCAATGTCACGGCGGATCGTGTTCTTGGATACGCCAAAGCTGCTGCAGAGCTTGTTGATGGAGATACTGTGCACATCCTTGAGCAATTCATGGATTTGGTTGATACGATCGATTTTCATGATGGAAATCACCTGGTTTCTTGATTATTTGGATTGATGAATTGTGTGAAGTTAATCATAAAGTACATAAAAACTTATTAAGTTTTGGTTATGTTTTATAAACTCATTATAAATGTATTTTTCGAAATATACAAGACCTTTAACCGGTTTTTCTTGGAATAGTTCTATAAAGAAAGGATTGGTCCAAAAACTGTCGGAATAAAATAATTTGCGTTTCTTGTGAAAAAAATATTGACAAGCTGGAGTAAAAGGTTTAAATTATAACCATGAAGTAACCAAAATGTTATCAACTTTATGAAATAAATTTTGAGGAGAGTGGAATATCATGGGCAATACTTTTATGGTGCCGGCAAAAATCATTTCTGGTACAAATGTCATTGATGAGTTGGGTGAGCATATCAAGGGGAAGGGTACGAAAGCTCTGATCGTCACGGATCAGTTCATGGTGAAATTCGGCAATGCGGCAAAGGTAGAAAATGCCTTGAAAAAAGTCAATGTTCCATATGTTATCTTTGATGGTGCCAATACGGAGCCGACGGATAAAATTGTGGAAGCCGGCCTTAAGGTATATAAAGAGACAGCGTGTGATTTCCTGATCGCGCTCGGCGGCGGCAGCCCGATGGATACCGCGAAAGCGATTGCGTTCATGTCGGTCTGCAAGGGGAAGATCAGCGACTACATGCATACGGTCATTGACATGGAGGTTCCTTACCTTGTTGCCATTCCGACAACGGCAGGTACAGGCTCTGAGGCAACGAAGAATACCATCATTGCGGATACGGAAAATAATGTAAAGATGCTGCTTGGCGGCCCGTCCATCATCCCGGCACTTGCGGTTGTGGATCCGACCTTCACGATGACGGCGCCGCCGAAGGTTACGGCAGCTACCGGTGTAGATGCGCTTACCCATGCGATTGAATCCTATACTTCACGCAAGGCACAGCCGCTTTCCGATATCTTTGCGATTTCGGCAGTGAAGAAGATTCATCAGAACCTGCCCATCTGCTATAAAGATGGCAAGAACGTCGAAGCGAGACTGCAGATGTCGATTGCTGCACTGGAAGCCGGTATTGCGTTCAACAACGCTTCGGTTACGATTGTCCATGGCATGAGCCGTCCAATCGGTGCATTGTTCCATATCGCACATGGTGTATCGAATGCGGTTCTGCTGCCAGCCTGCATGGAGTTTGCCATTGAGGAGAATACGGCACGTTTTGCTGAAATCGGCCGCCTTATGGGTGTGGCGGATGAAAGCACATCCGATCAGGATGCAGCAAAGGCCATGGTCAAAGAGGTTGCACGCTTCTGCAAGGAAGTCGGTATTCCGACACTGGCGGAGCTCGGCGTCAAAAAAGAAGACTTCTTTGCACAGCTCGATAAAATGGCGGATGATGCCCTGGAGAGCGGCAGCCCGCAGAATACGATGCGTATCCCGACGAAGGAACAGATCATCGAAATTTATAAAAAGCTTTTTTAAGCTTTAAATAAGGAGGGCTGGCTATGCCGCTCGTAAAAATGACAGAACTTTTAAAAGGAATTGAACATAACGGGTATGCGGTAGGTTCGTTTAATGTATCGAATATGGAGATGGCCATGGGAGCGATCAAAGCAGCAGAAGAGCTGAATGCACCGCTCATCATGCAGATCGCAGAAGGACGCCTGCGGTATTCGCCGCTTGAGCTTCTGGGACCAATGATGGTCGCAGCGGCAAAGTACTGCAAGGTGCCGGCGGCGGTCCATCTGGATCACGGCGGTACGATGAAAACCGTGAAGCTTGCGCTCGATGCAGGTTTTACCTCGGTGATGTTTGATGGCTCCAAGTATCCTTTCGAGGAAAATATCGCCAGGACCAAAGAGGTCAAAGCGCTTGCGGACAAATACGGTGCAGCGGTTGAAGGGGAAATCGGCAGCATCGGCGGTGCCGAAGGCGACTATAAGGACCAGGATGTGCGCATCACCAGTGTGGCTGAGGCAAAACGCTTTGCGGAGGAAACCGGTGTGGATGCACTCGCCATTGCCATTGGCACGGCCCATGGCAACTACAAGGAGACACCGCATCTGCGCATCGACCGTTTGCAGGAGATTGCGGCGGAAGTCAGCTGTCCGCTTGTTTTACACGGGGGAACCGGATTGACGGAGAAGGATTTCCAGAACTGTCTGCAGAATGGAATTAAGAAGATCAATATTGCGACAGCTTCCTATGATAGTGTAGCGAGAGAAATCAAGGCGGTCCATGCGGCAAAGCCGGAAGCCAATTATTTTGACTTCAGTGATGCAGCTGTGCAGGGAACGTATAAAAATATCAAAAAGCACATGTTGATCTTCGGATTACAAGATAAAGCCTGAGGGGGATAAAGAAATGGCAGTCATTGAGTTTGACCAGAGCAAGAAAAGAGATGTCGTACTGATTGGGCGCGTAACGTTGGATTTCAATCCGAACGAGCTCAACCGTACGCTGGATAAAGTAGAGACCTTCTCGATGTACCTTGGCGGCTCGCCGGGCAATATGGCCGTCGGCATCAACAAGCTTGGCAAAAAGGTTGGTTTCATCGGATGCGTATCCGATGACCAGTTTGGTGATTTTGTCATCAATTACTTTAAGGAAAGAAATATCGATACGTCCCAGATGGTGCGTGCGCGCCATGGCGAGAAAATGGGCCTGACCTTTACGGAGATCAAAAGCCCGACCGAGAGCAGCATCCTCATGTACCGTGATCAGGTTGCTGACCTGCAGATTACGCCGCAGGATGTCGATGAACAGTACATCGCGGATACGAAGGTGCTGATTATTTCCGGTACGGCGCTTTCGGCCAGCCCATCCCGTGAAGCCTGCCTGATCGCTGTGCAGTATGCGAAGAAACACGGCACGAAGGTCATTTTCGATATCGACTATCGCCCGTATTCCTGGAAGTCGAAGGAAGAGATCGCCATCTACTATTCACTGCTGGCCAGTATGAGCGATGTCGTGATCGGCTCGCGCGATGAAGTGAACCTGACGGAGAACCTGCCGGAGGATGCAGAGTCACCGGCAGACCATGTTCTGGCTGAGAAGTATATTGCTGAAGGCAACCGGATCGTCATCATCAAGCATGGCAAGAAGGGCTCCATTGCTTATACGGCAGATAAGAAAGCGTATAAAGTGGAATCCTATCATATCAAGCTGCTGAAATCCTTTGGCGGCGGCGATGCTTATGGCAGTGCCTTCGTCTATGGACTTCTGGAGGGCTGGCCGGTGGACAAGGCGCTGCAGCATGGTACGGCACATGCCGCGATGGTTGTTGCTAGCCACAGCTGCTCGAACGCAATGCAGACGGTAGAGCAGATCGATGCCTTCATGAAGGAGCATGCTTCTGAGAAGGTCATTACAGAGCTTGACTGGAGGGAAAGAATATGAAATTCGGACGTCTTGGTGAATTGAAGCATGGCTATAATGCCATGACAACGCGTGAAAGCGATATGCTGATGGACATTGGCTATCAGGTCATGGAAGCCAATGAGGTACTGGAATTCAATGATGCCTTGCAGGAAACCGCATTTGTCATCCTCACGGGTGAAGTCGAAGTGCAGTGGGATGGCAGGAAGGAAATCATGCGCAGGGATTCCCTGTTCGATGAGAATCCGTACTGCCTGCATGTGCCGCACAGCAAGACGGTCATTGTGAAAGCACACGCAGCAGCTGAGGTGCTCATCCAGAAAACTATCAATGAGCGTGACTTTGCTCCGGTATTCTATCGTCCGGAAGATGTCCAGGCGGATATTTTCGGTCAGGGCCTCTGGAATGCGACGGCTGAGCGTACCGTCCGCACGATTTTTGATTATGACAATGCACCGTACTCCAATATGGTCAACGGCGAGGTCATCAATACACCGGGCCGCTGGTCAGGCTATATCCCGCATACGCATCCGCAGCCGGAGGTCTATACGTATAAATTCGATAAACCGCAGGGATTTGGCGCCTGCTTCATCGGGGATAATGCATTCAAGATTTCGCACAATGGCTGGTCGGAGCTCTCAGGCGGCTACAGCCATCCGCAGGTCACGGCTCCGGGCTATGCGATGTGGTACAGCTGGATGATCCGCCATCTGCCGAACAATCCTTGGCAGAAGACGCGCACGGATGATCCGGATCATGTCTGGCTCCTGGATAAGAATGCAAAAATCTGGTCCCCAACGAAGAAATGAAGAACCTATTTGTGGAGGAATGAATATCATGGCAAAGACAATCAGACTTACGGTGGCGCAGGCTCTCGTAAAGTTCCTTAACAATCAATATATAGAATTCGATGGCAAAGAAAATCCGATGTTCGAGGGAATCTTTGGTATCTTCGGTCATGGCAATATTATCGGTATAGGGCAGGCGCTCGAAGAAGATGCCGGTCATCTCATCATGCGCATGGGCCGCAACGAGCAGGGAATGGCACATTCGGCTATTGGCTTTGCGAAACAGAAACGCCGCAAGCAGATGTACGCCTGCACTTCGTCGGTAGGACCAGGTGCTGCAAATATGGTGACTGCTGCTGCTACTGCTACGGCGAACTGTATTCCAATCCTTTTCCTGCCGGGCGATACCTATGCAGACCGTCAGCCGGATCCGGTGCTGCAGCAGATGGAGCAGCCGACGAACCTCAGCATCACCACGAACGATGCGTTCAAAGCTGTCTGCAAATACTGGGATCGCGTGACACGGCCGGAAATCCTCATGACGGCCTGCATCAATGCGATGCGTGTGCTCGCTGATCCAGCGGATACGGGTGCTGTCTGCATTGCTTTGCCGCAGGATGTCGAGGGCGAAGCCTATGACTATCCGGAGTATTTCTTCAAGAAACGCGTGCATCATATCGACCGTCCGATTCCTTCGGCACGTGCCATCCAGGAAGCTGTCGAGCTCATCAAGCGCAAGAAAAAGCCGCTCATGATTTTCGGCGGCGGTGTAAAATATTCCGAAGCGGAGGAGACGTTCCGCAAATTCGCAGAGAAATATCAGATTCCTTTCGGTGAGACACAGGCGGGCAAGGGAACCATTACCTGGGAACATCCGCTCAATCTTGGCGGCCTTGGTGAAACAGGCGGCCTGGGCGCTAACCTCATTGCAGCGGAGGCGGATCTGGTCATCGGTATCGGCACACGTTATACGGATTTTACGACGTCTTCCAAATGGATCTATCAGAATCCGGAGGTCGAGTTCCTGAATATCAATGTTTCGAAGTTCCATGCGTATAAGATGGACGGTGTGCAGGTCGTTGGCGATGCTGGTGCGGCACTGGAAGCACTTGATGCAGCACTCGAGCCGACGGGCTGGAAGCCGGGCTATACGAATGAGGTCAGGGATGCCAAGACGAAGAATGATGCCGAGGTAGACCGCATTTTCCATCTGGACTATACGGGCAGGGATTTTGTGCCGGAGGTCAACGACGATCTGGATTTCCAGAAGGTCAGCGAAGAATTCATCAAGCTTACCGGCTCGAGCCTGCCGCAGACGCGTGTGCTTGGCGTGCTCAACGAATGCATTCCGCAGGATGCTGTCGTTGTCGGTGCTTCGGGCAGTCTGCCGGGAGATCTGCAGCGTGCATGGCGCGCAAAGTCCGTGGGCGGCTATCATGTCGAGTACGGCTTCTCCTGCATGGGCTATGAAGTCAATGCGGCGCTCGGCGCCAAGCTTGCTGAGCCGGAGCGCGAGGTTTATGCGTTTGTGGGCGATGCTGCCTATATGATGCTGCATTCCGAACTGCCGACGTCGATCGCTGAGCATAAGAAGATCAATGTGGTCGTTTTTGATAACATGACGAATGGCTGTATCAATAACCTTGAAATCGGTCATGGACAGGGAAGCTATGGAACAGAGATCCGCTTCCGCAATGAAAAGACCGGTCAGCTCGATGGCGGTTTCGTGCCGATCGATTTCGCAATGAATGCAGCATCCTATGGCTGCAAGAGCTATACGGTCCATACGGTCGAAGAGCTCAAGGCTGCCATTGAGGATGCGAAGAAGCAGACGGTATCGACGCTCATCGATGTGAAGGTCCTGCCGAAGACGATGGTCCATGGCTATGGTGACTGGTGGCGTGTAGGCGTCGCACAGGTATCGAAGAGCGAGAAGGTCCATAAGGTATATGAAGAGGTCATGGTACCGCATCTCGATGCAGCAAGAAAATATTGATGTGATGTTTTAGATAACAGCCCGGATCGGCAGAGCGGGCAGTCTGTCGGGAGATTTCGCCGGAAGAGCGGAACACCGCAGGCAGCCCCGGCTCTGCGAGGGTTATCCGTACTGTTTGGCAGGCGGCAAGGAACTGCTGTTGAGGGGAAACGGTAACGGATGCCAAGTGCAGCGTTACAAAAAATAAATGATAAATATTTTTGGAGGTTTTTAACATGGCAAAGATTAAACTCGGTATTGCACCAATCGCGTGGACAAATGATGATATGCCGGATCTCGGCAAGGAGAATACGTTTGAGCAGTGTGTCAGTGAGATGGCACTTGCCGGTTTTACGGGCTGCGAATGCGGCGGCAAGTATCCAAAGGATACGGCTGTGCTCAAAAAAGCACTCGATCTGCGCGGTATGTCCATTGCCAGTGCATGGTTCAGCTCCTTCCTGACGACACAGCCGTATGAGCAGGTCGAGAAGGACTTCATTGCACATTGTGAATTCCTCAAGACGATGGGGGCGAAGTTCTGCAACGTTGCCGAGCAGGGCAACAGTGTACAGGGCAAGCTCGATGTACCAGTCTTTGCCGGTAAACCGTATAATACAGACGAAGAGTGGAAGAAGCTCGCTGAGGGTCTCAACAAGCTCGGTGCCGTGGCCAAGAAAATCGGCCTTACGATGACCTATCATCATCATATGGGCACAGGCGTGCAGACGGAAGCCGAGATCGATAAGCTCATGGAAATGACGGATCCGGAGCTCGTATTCCTGCTCTATGATACCGGTCATCTTGTCTGCTCCGGAGAAGACTATATCGGTATCCTCAAGAAATATTTGCCGCGTATCCGCCACATCCATCTGAAAGATGTCCGCATGGATATCCGCAACAAGGTCAAGAGCGAGAACATGAGCTTCCTCGATGGCGTGCGTGCCGGCATGTTTACGGTACCGGGTGACGGCGATGTAGACTTTGCGCCAATCTTCGATATCATCAATGCCAGCGACTATGATGGCTGGTTCATCGTTGAAGCAGAGCAGGATCCGGCAAAAGCGAATCCGCTCGAATATGCGCTGAAGGCTCGTAAATATATCAAAGAAAAAGCTCATATCTGATTGAGCTGTACAATCATATAAAAGAAGGGCTGCTTTGCAGGCTGTTCCATGGGGATGGCGTGCAGCAGCCCCTTCTTTTTATCAAAAATCAGGAAGTTGAGGTGGAATCCGTGGGAATTACCATGATTGTTGTCAGTCTCGTGCTGCTGATGTTTTTTGCCTATCGAGGCTATTCAATCATCTTCATTGCGCCGCTTTTTGCGGTTGTAGCTGCGATCGGCAGCGGACACGCTGCAATGCCGGTCTATAGTGAAATCTATATGACGAAGGCAGCGGAATATATCAAGACGTATTATCCCGTATTTCTTCTGGGCGCAGTTTTTGCCAAGATCATGGAAGAGGGCGGACTGGCTGCTGCGGTTGCCGATAAAATCGTATCTGCTTTGGGAAAGGAAAAGGCGGTGCTTGCCGTACTTTTAGGCTGTGGTGTTCTGACCTATGGCGGGCTCAGCGTGTTTGTTGTGGCCTTTGTCATGTATCCGTTTGCTGCCATTTTATTTAAAGAGGCCGATATCCCGAAACGTCTGCTGCCGGCATTGCTCTGGATGGGAATCTTCACGTATAGTATGGTTGCGATTCCAGGTACGCCGCAGATCCAGAATATCATACCGACATCGTTCTTTGGCACGACGACCTGGGCTGGCATAGGCCTGGGCCTTATTGGTGCAGTCCTGTATTTTGTTATCGCCTGGGGCTGGATCAGCTATCGCCATAAAACCTTGCAGGCGAAGGGGGAAGGATATGGCCGTCATATCCTCAATGAACCGGAGGCTTCCAAAGAAGCTATGCCGGATTGGAAACTGTCTGCCTTACCGCTGGCGATGGTCATTGTACTGAATCTGCTGATCAGCAATCCGTTCCATTGGAGCTGGGCCTACCACTGGGATGCGGCGAGCCTGGACAGCTTTGTACCGCTCCGGCTTTCTTTGCTCGCAGGCGGTGTGGACAAGGTACAGGCCATCTGGTCCATCAATGCCGCACTGATCGTGAGCTGTATCGCGGCAGCCTGGATCGGACGTAAACGCCTCGCTTTGAAGGGCGGCGTCGTGCATCCGATCAATGCCGGTGCCGTTGGCTCAACGAGCGCTATCCTGAACGTAGCCTCCGGCTATGCCTTTGGCTGCGTCATTGCTGCACTGCCGGCGTTTGAGGTCATCAAGCAGGCTTTGCTGGGACTTTCTATTGGGGATGGGCCGCTGATGTCGGCCATCATCACGACGAATATCATGACCGGGGTCACGGGCTCGTCATCCGGTGGTATGACCATCGCACTGGGCATGCTCGGTCAGGAATGGCTGCAATGGGCACAGCAGATCGGCATGCCGCCGGAGGTGCTGCACCGTATCATCTGCATGGCTTCGGAATGTATCGATACCGTACCGCAGTCGGGTGCCCTCGTGACGCTCATGGCGGTCTGCGGGCTTACGCACCGGGAGTCGTATTATGATGTCGTGGTGCTTACACTTTTGAAAACCGTCGTCGTATTCATTTGTCTGGCGATTTATGTTGTGACGGGGATTGTTTAGGGGACAGGGGACGGTTTTTCGCCCCCGGTTTGGTGATGAAAATGGATGAAAATGAAAAAAGAAAAACTTATCTGCTGCTGATCCTGACGACCATTATCTGGGGCATTCAGCCGCTTTGCATCAAATGGCTCGTGACCTCCTGGTCGCCTGTCACGATTACCGCAATGCGCTATTTCCTCATCGGTACGGCATTGGTCCTGCTTGCGGTACATCGCGGAGAGCGCTGGCTGCCGCCAAGGGAGTGCTGGCTTTCGCTGCTTTTGATGGGCGTGACAGGCATCGGCCTCAACAATGTCATGCAGTTCACGGGGCTTAAGCTTTCGACGGTAACGAACTGCACGCTGATTGCAGCGGCTTCGCCTGCAATCACTGCTTTCCTGGCAGCTGTTTTTGTGCGTGAGCGCCTGAACCTTATTGCCTGGCTTGGCATCCTGATTTCCTTTTTGGGGGCGCTGCTGGTCGTGAGCCATGGCTCATTGGAACTTATTCGCCATTTTGCATTTAACTGGGGCGATATTCTCTTTTTCCTTGCACAGATTGCCTGGACCATGTATTCCATCCTGGGGCTCAAGGTCATGCGCCATATCTCAGCAGCGCTTACCACGGGCTGGGCCGGCCTGTCTGGTGCGGTTCTTACCAGTGCCTATGGGCTGCTGGCGGGGGAACTGCATCCGGTACAGCTTTCCGCGGAGCTTTGGGCGGCTTTTTTCTATACGGTGCTTTTTGGCGGTGTCATGGCCATGCTGTTCTGGAACATTGGTGTGAAGAATGCCGGTCCGAGCATTACGTCGATTTTTCAGAATATCACACCGGTTGTCGGTATGCTGGGAGGTACGCTGCTCTTTGCTGAAGTCATCGGTCCGCTGGAACTCGCTGGTGCTGCGGCAATCTTCGGCGGAGTCTATCTTACGACACATAGCGGATGAATACCACACGATTACGGCATCGGGAAGGATTCTGTCCGGGCGCTGGCGAAACTGTAAATCTGAGAAAAGCTCAAGAAGAAAAGGAGGAAATATTTGCAATGAAAACATTCAAAACACCCCTGGGCATCGTATGCAGACTGTCGTTCCTGCTGTTCCTGCTGCTGTCGTTCTGCACCTTTCGTGCATCGTATGCAGAGGCCGGTTCGGGAGAACCGATGTACTGGCATGGCGATACCAACTACCCTATCTGGGATTCCGGCAGCCAGTTCGGTTCTGTGGTGGACCGGAGTTCCGCCTATCTTGTGGAAAACGATGAGAATACGCTGGACATTGCCCTGATATCCTTTATGGTCAGCTATTCTGAGGATTCTGCCGGTCAGCAGCATATTATGCATTTCTGCCAGGACAGAACGAATGATGATATTTACTATTATTCCGATGATCATCCAAAGAGAACCGTTGTTGCTCCGGGCGGTGTATACAACGGCGTCTGGAAAAGCAACTTTCAGAAGGTGTATAACCTGATCCTGCGTGATTTTGATCTTTGATTTATTTAAAAAGGCTGCCGCATGTTGAATCATTCACATGCGGCAGCCTTTCTGTGTGGCTGGTACGACTCGTCTGAGCCGGGAGAAGTTACATATTCAGGACAAAGCCTTTGCCGTGTTTTTTAATAATCGCTTCTGCATCGTCGTTTACGATATGACCATTTTTATTCAGGAGTCCCTGGAAATAGTTGTCGACTTTGATGAAATCCGCATCCGATGCGGATTTTGGATAAAGGCTTATCACAGAATTTTTGACTTCATTATACTGCGCCTGATCCTTACAACCGTTATAGAGGACTTTGGTCATTATTGCTAGCCAGCCGGAAGCTGCGGAACCGCCGCTGACCTCATCCAGAAGCTCCAGCTCCAGTTCTTCTTTCATCGTTTGTACATCCTTTTTCACCTTATCCATAATAAATCACGCTCCTCGTTTTTGTAGTTTGCTCTTTATACGCAGGAGCGAGACGTACATTACAAAATGATATTGCTTAAATTTGCTGCAAGATATACATAGTTTGCTTCAATCTGAGCAAATGTATTGTGTTTTCCGTGCAGCAGAGCACGTTTCCTCATTGCTTGGAATAAAGCGGAGAACGGCCATATCCGGCAGACAGGCGAATCCTGTCGGATATGGCCGTTCTTTTCTTTTTGTTATGAGCAAAAAATGTATATTTTTTAGCAGAACATATCAATGACTTCGTGTGCAGGTTTTGTTATGATGAAGTTGTGATGAAGTTGGCGTATTTTGGCAATTTTAAGTAAAAATATGCTTCGAAATCCTGAGGATAAATACCCATGCTTTTTGATGAAAAACTGGAGAATAGCAAAATTGTATAGAATATTTTATTTGTTTTCAAAAAACAAGGAAAAGCATCCCGTTTTTCAAGTGATTTTATCACATAGAATATTTTTTTGACAGCAAGATTTTATAGGTTAGGCTTTCTGCGTTATAGTATAATATAAAGCAAAGATACTCATGATGTGACCAAAATATTATAACTTAAAGACAAAGGTGGTGAAATACGGCGCATCGTGATGGCAGAGCTCTTTCTGGAAATATTGCAGAATATTTCCAAGAGATGGTTTTATTATGTAATTTCAATGGGTAAGGATTAAAGAGAGGGGATTTATATGAGTACTACACAAACTGCAGCAGAGGGAAAGCTGTCCTGGATGACCAGGATTGCTTATGGCCTGGGCGATACTGCGCAAAATGTTGTCTGGGGTGCAATGAGCATCCTCACATTCTTTTATACGGATTATGCAGGAATTGATGCGGCCATGGTTGGTCTGGTTATGCTGTTATCCAGATGCTTTGATGGTGTATCCGACGTTATCATGGGATTCATTGTCGAAAAGACAAATTCGAAATGGGGCAAATCCCGGCCATGGATTCTCTGGACGAGCCTGCCTTTTGCGATTTCTATCGTGCTGATCTATACGGTGCCGCAGACTTCGACAGCTCTGCAGTTTGCGTATATCTTCGTATCCTATAACTTTTGTACGACGGTCTGCTATACAGCACTGAATCTGCCGTATGGAAGCCTTTCGGCCATGATGACGCGTGTTTCCAAAGAACGTGATATGCTGTCCATTACGCGTATGGCTCTTTCGCCGCTGGGCAAGATCCTGGCTGTTTCGGCAACGCTGCCGCTCATCAAGGTGTTCGGTGATACCCAGATGGCCTGGGTCAAGGTCATGTCGATCTGGGCTGTACTGGCTTTGGCACTTTTGCTGCTCTGCTTCTACAAATGCAAGGAAACCGTTGTCATCGAGGCACGCAGGAAGGTCACATCGGTTCCGGTGAAGCAGTCCCTGAAGGTTCTTGTACTCAATAAATATTTCTGGCTTGCCATGATTATCTGGATGATGCAGAATGTTATCTTCTATATCACCGGTACGGTGCTGCCGTATTATTGCAAATATATCTTTGCGAATGATTCCCTGTACGGGATGCTGTATCTTTTGGAAACCGGCATTATGATTGGGTTTACCATTTTGTTCTGCCCGAAGCTTTTGAAGAAGTTCGGCAAGCGGAATATGTCATTGATGGGAATCTGTGTGGCTTTGGCGGGTCATCTTATCTATCTGCTGAATCCAATGGATTTCAACTGGGTGGTATTCAGCTGCGTCATCCGCGGTATCGGCTTTGCACCGCTGAATTCCGTTATCTTCGGCTTCCTGGGCGATGTTGTGGAGTATGGTCAATGGAAATTCCATGTACGTCAGGAGGGTCTGATCTTCTCGGGCGGCTCGGTTGGTACGAAGGTCGGCTCTGGCCTTACGAGTGCAATTCTTACGAGCATGCTCTCTTATGCAGGCTATGTTTCCTCGACAACTGCTTCGGCTGTTCAGCCGCAGAGTGCAATCGATATGATTGTGAACCTTTATAAATTCGGACCGATTTTCGTCTGGGTCGTCATTCTTGTTGTGCTGCTCATGTACAAGCTTGACAAGCTCTATCCGACGATTATGCGTGACCTGATCAAACGTGAAGCGGAAGGCGAACTTTGATTTCCAGATGAATGGGAGGAAATATTATGGAAAAGAATACATTGATTACCATCACCAGACAATATGGCAGCGGCGGCCGTGAGGTGTCGGATATCGTTGCGAAGAAGCTTGGCATACGACGCTATGACCGTAAAATCGTTTCGCTGGCAGCGGAAAGGCTTGGCCGTGATGCGGATATCCATAACATCATCGATGCTTCCTACAATGCACCGGAAAATTGCGAAGGCAATCTTGGTG
>CAZTAP010000003.1:42842-50801 GCA_964611665.1 uncultured Selenomonadaceae bacterium
ATGCCTATGAACGCGTGGCTCAGCATAATCGCATGTATGTTGAGCAGGCTAAGGTCATTCTTGCGATTGCCAAAGAAGGCAGTGCTGTGTTTCTTGGACGCTGCGCGGATGCCATCCTGCAGGATAAGCCGAATACGTATTCGTTCTTTATCTATGCGGATGATGAATTCCGCACGAATCGTGCCAGGGATCACTATGGCAGCCATACGCTGAAGGACCTGGATGCAGAGGATGCGCAGCGTGAACGTTACTATGCGTATTATACCGGCAGGACCTGGGGCTCTCCGCAGAATTATGATCTGATGATCAATACGAGCCGTATTTCCCTGGAGGCCGCTGCGGATCTCATCATTGAATACATCAATATCCGTCAGAAAAAGTAAACCGCATCAAAGGAAGCAGAGCTGGTCTTAGGATCGGCCCTGCTTTTTGCGTTCTGGCAAATCGATGAAGATTCTGTTAAGATAAGGGACAGAGAGAAAAGGGGGATGCCTATGCTGCAATTTTTTGTCCGCAGGGAGCCGAAAATCAGCTTTGTGAAGAGGAAAATGCCAAGGCTGGCCTATGTATGCCGTGTCGATGGCAGACATGGGCAGGTGCCGCGTGCCATGCATCTGCATGAGGAACGTGCTGAAGCTGTGCTTGTACTGCAGGGGAGCGGCAGCTATAATATCGCGGAAAAGCAGTATACAGCACAGGCTGGTGATGTACTGTTCTTCAACAGCGGTGTGCTGCATGATGAGACAGCTGTGGAGGACCGGGACATCGTGACCTTGTGCATTGCGGTGCAGGGCCTGGAACTGCATGGCTGCCGGCGCAATGCGCTGCTGCCGGAGAACATTGCCCCGCTTGTGCATCTTGGCGAGGATTTTTCTTCGGTGGAGCGTATGTTTTCCCTGCTCGTCGACAGCGTGGCCCGGCATGAGCCGGCAGAACTATTGGAATATCTGACACAGGCACTGATTGTAAAGCTGGCAGATTGTGCTTCGCGCCATGGAGAGCCTTTTGTGCCGATCAAGGAAGATCTTGGCCTGCGGATCAAAGACTATATCGATGCGCATTACTGTGAGCAGCTTGCCCTGCCGCAGATGGCCGGGGTACTGGGCATCAACGCGTATTATCTGGCACATGCGTTCAAGGAAAAAACAGGCTATGCACCGATGCAGTATGTGACACGCCGCCGCATCGGAGAGGCACAGAATCAGCTCATCAATACGGAACGCAGCATCACGGAGATTGCCATGCATTGCGGCTACAATAATTCGAATTATTTCCAGCGTGTATTCCATACCGTTGTCGGCATGAGCCCCGGGCAATACCGGAAATATTGGATTGAAGAGATGGAGTAAATATCGTTGTGTTCAAGTCTTATATCGCAGAAAGAAATGTATTCCGTTTCCAGATAAAGTGGGGAAGAGCAAATAACAGGCGGCGAGATCATACCCCCGCCTCGTTATAAGTTGATCATGTTTATCTCCGCGGCCTGCATCCCTCTCGCAGGCCGTTCTTTTTTTACAGAATCTTCATGGGATGATAACATTTCATTTGGTTTTTATTGCTATCATGGGGATAAGCATGGTGAAGGTTCAGAATAAGAGGGGGCATCGGGATGAAGAAAACAGAAATGAGCCGCAGATCCTTTCTGAAATGGTCTGCAGGTGCAATCGCAGGGGCGGCATTTTGTCAGCTGGAATATCCTTTGACCGTAGAAGCTGCATCAGAGACGGCAATTGCTTTTAAGGATTGTCCGAAAAATTGCTGGAAAATGGCAAGTGAATCGAATTTGATCCAGAAGAACTGGCAGCTGCTTCAAGCTTATGCAGAGGATATACAGAATACAGGTTTACAGGAAAAGGTTATGGGCTGTTTGAAGAATACGGCACCTGCGTTTATGGAGGCGTATGGTCAGGCGGAAAAGGATAGTGTCTATCAGGAACTGGCAGCGCGAGGCTTGGTGGATACACAAAAGATAAAAGCAGCACAGCTTTTTCCACCGCTGGAGGCAGGACGAAAACCGCCGCAGCCATTTTATACAGCACCAGGCAGCGGCTATTCCAGCCATCATCCTTATCCGGGCGGATTGGTTACACATACGGCAGCAAATGTAAGTATAGCGCTTGGTATATATGAAACATATCGTAAAATATTTTTCTATGATTGTGACCATGATACGGTTTTGGCAGCTGAAATTCTCCATGATATTGCGAAGCCCTGGGTATTTCAATGGCAGACCGATGGCTGCTCTTCACAGGAATATACTATTGCAGGAACAGGCGCACATCATATTTTTAGTATTGCTGAGTCAATCTATCGAGGATTACCTGCCGGGGTTGTGACTGCCCAGGCTTGTGCACATGCTCATCCGGGCGAAGAAACGGGAGCTAAGCAGGTCGCTGCATGGTTACAGGCTGCGTCTGTTCTTGCAGGATGTGATCCTGTGTCTCGCGGGCTGCTCGATACGAATGGGGGCCTTCAGGAGCCGATTCGTTCGGAAGGGTTTCTCGTTCATTTGGGAGATCATGACTATGTGCTCAGTGGCTTTGCCGCAAAAAAATGTGTGGATTATCTAAGGTCTTATGCCGTTCGCAAGTATGGGATGAGGGAAGGAGATCCGGCGCAATTCAATGCGTTCCGCAATTATATTGGCTGCCATCTTGGCTTTATGCGGCTTTATCAAGCAATTATACAGGACGATGACAAGAGCGCGGCAAATGAATTGATTGCCTCTTTCGTTGTTTGACATCAGATCTGGCCGCAAAACTTCTCGTAGGAGTTACTCATCATCATGGTAAACTGTAAAAAGAGCGATAATTATATGAAAACACTTTCCTGTTGCGAAGCGGTAGAGAGCGTGCTAGAATACAGTCATTCTAGAAAAAGGGAGTAAGGAACGAATGATGGATAACGAAACAAGAAAGAGCATTCTTTGCGGTTCGGCGGTGCTGGGCTCACTGATTATGATAATGTCTGCATGTTTTGCATTGGCGACGGGGATGGCTTCCGTCTATGTGCTTGGCGCAATCGCGCTTCTTTGGGCAATGATGACAGGAACAGCTGCTTATCTTGTCTGCCATGATGGTGCGGAGAGGGAACAATATTATCAGGTAGTTACGGAATGAAATACAAAAAGAATGGCTCTGTGGAAATGTGATTTTCCACAGAGCCATTCTTTTTATGTTTTATTTTTCGAGCAGCAGCCCGACTTTTTTCTTGGCCTTGGTCAGTGTGCGGCGGGAGATCCTGTCGGCAATCTCAGCGCCTTTGCGCATCTGTTCCTCAAGATATGGACGGTCCTTCATGAGGCGTTCGTATTCTTCACGTACAGGGCGAAGCTCTTCGGCCACGCATTCGCCGACAGCGGTCTTGAAGTCGCCATAGCCCCTGCCTGTGAATTCAGCGGTGATTTCATCTATGGTCTTGCCGGAGATTGCCGAATAGATCGTCATGAGGTTGTTGATGCCATCCTTGCCTTCTTTGTAGCAGACCTCCATGTCGCTGTCGGTCACAGCGCTTTTGAATTTCTTGATGATGGTCTTCTCATCATCAAGGATGGAGATCGTAGCCTTTGGATTCGTATCGGATTTGCTCATCTTGCTCGTCGGGTCCTGCAGGCTCATGACACGTGCACCTGCTTCCGGGAAGTAGCCTTCTGGCAGTTTGAAGGTGTCACCATAGGTATGGTTGAACCGTGTCGCGATGTCGCGCGTGAATTCGAGATGCTGGGTCTGGTCGGCACCTACCGGCACATAGTCTGCCTGGTAGAGCAGGATATCGCCGGCCATGAGGGCCGGGTAGGTGAAGAGGCCGGCATTGATGTTGTCCGGATGCTTGCTGGATTTGTCCTTGAACTGGGTCATGCGTGAGAGCTCGCCGAACTGGGAGCAGCAGGACATGATCCAGCTCATCTCTGCATGGTTATGCACGTGGCTCTGCACGAATACGAGGCTTTTTTCCGGGTCGATGCCGCAGGCCAGAAGCAGAGCGAATGCCTGCAGCGTCTGCTGGCGGCGTACGGAAGGATCGATATGGATGGTCAGCGAGTGCAGATCAGCAATGAAATAATAGCATTGATACTCTTCCTGCATTTTCCTCCAGTTGATGACGGCACCGAGGTAGTTGCCCAGGGTGAATACGCCGGTCGGCTGGATGCCGCTCAAAATGATTTTTTTCTTTGCTTCCTGTTTTTCTGCATTTTCCATAGTAAAAACTCCTTTTGTTTTGCCAGAAATAAAAAAGTCCCTGGCAGTAAGATATACTGCCAGGGACGAATCATCAGAAGAATTCGCGGTGCCACCCTGCTTCATAGAACGCCGGCAGCGGAGCCGGACAATCCATGCGCTTGATTAGAACGGCGGCTAACGTGCGCCTTACGTCACAGCCTACTCGAATCAGGGATTCTTTCAGTGCGCCCTCAGCGACCCATTTGCCAGCCTGTTTTTCATCCGGTTCACAGCCTCCCGGACTCTCTGCAGAAGCATGACTGGTTTTACTCTCGCTTCAACGGTTTACTCTATGCTCTAGAATATCACCAGAGAGGAATCCTTGTCAAGATGCGGGGCCGCTTATTCGCATTTTGACCAGCCGCAATAGGTGCAGGTCACACAGTTGCCCTCCGGGCGCAGTGTGTAATGGCCGCACTCCGGGCATTGTTTGTTGATGGACTGGTTTTCGGACCGGTCATGGTACTTTTCCTCATCTTTGTCCTGGGTTTCATTGTAGATTTCAGCCAGGGCTGAGGCGACTGCACTGCCGCAGGAGAGGGAGATGTCACGGCGTCCGTCGCGGATCAGTGCCTGACAGGCCGAGCAGCGGCTTACGGACAGCTGCTTGATGATCTCCGGCACACTGATGCCGGAGCGCAGGGCAAGCGAGGTCAGGCGCGTAATCGTGGAAATGTTGCTCTGGCAGCCGCCGGAAGCATTGGTGAAGACTTCGAATACCTGGCCGTCCGGGGTCTTGTTGATGGTGATATACATCTTATCGACACAGGAGGTGTGACGTACGAGCGTCACGCCCTCGAGGCGCTCGATATGATCGCGCTTGCTCGGCTTGATGGAGTCGTACTCGATCTCCGGCTGTTTTTGTGTCACGCCCAGGATGTTGCCGCGCTTGCAGCCATCGCGGAAAACCGTAATGCCTTTGCAGTGTGCCTTCCAGGCCGCAACATAAATGTTCTTGATATCGTTTGGCGTAGCGTCGTGGCGCAGGTTGACCGTGGAAGAAATAGAATTATCTACGTATTTCTGCATGGCTGCCTGCAGCTTTACGCGGTTGAGGTAAGGTACGTCATGGCTTTCGATGACCCATGGGAAGCGGCGTTTGATTTCCTCATCCTCGGTATCATCCCCCATATGGTGATAGTCGAGCAGATCCTTTACGGAATGGGCATAGACCTTGAAGGCCTTATGGTCGCCTTCCATTTTGTGCGTAGTGCGCTCATAGCTGATCTTGTAGAGCGGTTCGCAGCCGCCGGAGAATACACCCATGAGCAGGGAAATCGTACCTGTCGGTGCGATGGAGAGCAGCGTGCCATTGCGCAGGCCGCAGGTCTTGATCTTTTCATATACGGCAGGTGCTTCCTGGCGCAGAAGCCCGATGAGCGGGGACTTTTTCGTCTTTTCCCAATCGTAGCGGCCAAAGGTGCCTTTCTTTTCTGCGAGCTCAGCCGAAGTGCGGGCTGCTTCGGTGAACATCAGGCGCATGACGCGTGCGGTGAATTCGTTGGCCTGTTTGCTGCCGTATTCAAGCTTCATCGCAATGAGCGCATCCGCCAGGGCGAAGAGCCCGAGGCCTATGCTGCGCCAGTCATCGATGCAGTGACGGTTCTCGTCCAGCGGCTGCGTATCGTAGCCGTAGTCCAGTACTTCATCGAGAGCAGTGACGGCTGTGCGTACAGCTTTGAGGAAAGCATCTTCGTTGAGGTGCGGTGCATCGCTGAATTTGTCCTCGATGAAATTATAGAGGTTGATGCTCATGAGGTTGCAGGAGTTATAGGCATTGCCGCCAAATTCTCCGCAGGGGTTCGTGATATCGATGGTGTAGTCATCGTAGCCGGAGAGCAGGGTATAGTCGTTCAGGCGGTCGACGAAGAGTGCACCTGGATCGCCCCAGTCCCACTGCGTCTGGCAGTATTCGTCGAAGAAATCCGCTGCCTTGATTTTGCTGCGGATTTTTTGTCCCGTTGCCTTGACATCGAATTTCAGCTCGTATTCGCCATCGTTGGTGACAGCCTGCATGAAATCATCCTTGAACAGAATGGAAAGGTTCATGGAAGCAAGCTTTTCGTTATTTTGCTTCATATGCAGGAATTCATAGATATCCGGATGATCGCAGTTCAGTCCGACCAGCATGGCGCCGCGCCGCCCGTTCTGGCTGATGACCTCGCCTGTGGTGTTGAAGATCTTGAGGAACGAAACTGAGCCGGTCGAGGTGCGTGCTACGTTGTTCACACGGCTTTCCTTCGGACGCAGGTTGCTGATGTTCACACCGATGCCGCCGCCATAGGAAAAAATCTTGGCAATCTGGCGGTTGATTTTGAAGATGGATTCAATATCGTCTGAAGGGGCAGGGAGAATATAGCAGTTGCTCAGGCTGCTTTTGAACTTTCCTTTGGCACCGGCCGCATAAAGCGTACGTCCGGCAGGGCAGATTGAGCCGGCCTTCAGATATCCCTGCATGGCCTTGCCTACGCTGCCTGAGAAGATCGAGGTCACGCGGTCGATGAACTGCTGCGGTTTTGTCTCGCCCGTGTGATAATATTTTGATTTGAGGATGCCTTTACCGATTTCGGTTTCATACCATTTTTCCAATTGCTTCACTCCTAAATGAAAATGAGCGGCCGGATCGAACAGGACCGCTCGTGAAAGTATTTTTATTATACGGCGTGAGGCTGCTTTTGCACAAGAGGAGAAAACGCCTTTTTTTGATAAGAACAACTAGATATAGTGCACTATTGCTTATTTTCCTGCATATCTTGTAGAAATGCAACTGTTCTGCATCGGGAGAGAATAATTTTCCTATAAGTCTTTTAGACTAGCCAAATAAGGAAGAAAAGTCTATAATTAAAGAAAGATTAAAATTTAGGATGTGATGATGTGCAGATTTATTTGAATGATATGCTGTATGCGCTTTCGTATGCGCTGGACTGTGTCGAGCATGAATTCCTTGGTGCCAGAGAGCATCATGCAGCGCGCGTGGGCTATCTTTGTGTGCAGCTTGGCAAAGCCTATAAAATGAAGCCGGATGAGCTGGTTCATCTGGCGGCTGCGGCAGTTCTCCATGATAATGCTTTGACGGAGTACGTAAGCTTGAAGCAGTACCCTGAGGATAAATATTATGACGCTCCCGGTGAGGGCGAACGTGCACATTGTCGGATGGGAGAACGGAATGTACAGGTACTTCCTTTCTATCAGCACATTCAGGATGCTGTTTTATATCATCATGAAAATGCCGATGCCAGCGGGGCCTTTTCGATAGGCTCAAGGAATACGCCGTTGTTTGCTCAGCTGATCCATCTGGGGGATAAGCTGGATAATGCATTCCCCCTGGATTATGTAGATGCGGCGAAGTTTGAGAAAATCCGTCAATATCTGCAGCGGCAGTCAGGCGTTTTTTTTGCACCGGAGCTTGTCGAGGCATTTGATACGGTTTTTCAGCAGCCAATTGGCGCTCTGCTGAGCCGGGATGCGCCAGGGCTTTTGCTGCGGGAGGCACTGCCGGATGCGCCGCAGGAGTATGATGAGCATGAAATCGAAGCCTTTGCTGCGATGTTTGCAAGAATCATTGACTATAAGTCGCACTTCACCTGCACACATTCACAGGGGATTGCTGAGAAATCACGCCGGCTCGGGTATTTCCTTGGCCGGGATGCAGAGGTATGCACCAAGCTTTATCTGGCAGGGGCTTTGCATGATATCGGCAAGCTTGCCATCCCAAACCGTATCCTGGAAAAGCCGGATC
>CAZTAP010000004.1:0-23540 GCA_964611665.1 uncultured Selenomonadaceae bacterium
CTTTGTTCAAAAAGATCAGGTTGCTGAAATCCTCAAACACGTAAAAATAGTTGAACTTTAGGGAAACACTGATCGGAATAAATAACAATAAGGTAGATTTCCTCTGCTCTTTAGCTGAAGGAAATCTACCTTATTGTCATTATTGTATAAAGTTAAAACAGGAAAACAGTTTCACTTCTCGCCAACTTTGATCAATCCACGTGCTACATAATTTTCCACTGCCAGCATAATCGTTTCGACATTTGTATATTTAGGATGATAATCCAGCAGTTTCTCTTCTTTCGTTATCGAATATGAGCCGCTGCGGGCAATGTGGTAATAGGTATGCTCGCATTCTGCTTTATTCCCCTCATATTCACACCATTCCTTCCATGGCAGGAAGTCAATTTGCGGTTTCTGGTTGAAAAATTCAAACATCAGCCTGGCATAACCATATAGCGTAATCGATCCACCGCTGGCTGCATCAAAAGTTTCTCCCAACGCCTGATTCCGATGCGTAATCGCCTTAAAAAATACCTGTGCTACATCATAACCATGTACATGATGCAGTGTTTCCATGCCAAAATTCGGCAGCAGGATTTTTTCCCCACGCGCCGCTAATTCAAAAGGACGCAGGCTCGTATTTCCCCATGGATTGATAATCGACCAGCCCGGACCGGAAATCTGCCCCGGCATGATGATTGTAGCAGGAAACCCTTCCTTACGCCATAAATCTTTTAAATACAGCTCAGAAGCAAATTTATGCTTTCCATAATCATCCAGCGGTTCTTTCCTTAAATCATCTGGCCGCACCGGCAAGATCTCTGCCCGGCCATGCGCCCAGCAGGAGGAACAGAATAAATAGTGGCTGCATGAAGAATCCTTCAGTGCTTCTGCCATTGCTTTGGTATCTTTTACATCGAAATTAATTAAATCCACGACAATATCGGGGTTCATCTTTACGATTTTGTCAGCAAAATCCGGCTCCCTGCTGCGGTCCAGCATGACCCGTTCTACACGCTGCCAGGCCGGATCATCCTCATATGGTTTTGATTGCCCACGCGTAATGCTCACTACCTCGTATCCTTCACGCACCAGCATAGGCACCAGATACGTACCGATATGGCCGCAGCCTCCCGTAACGATAACCTTCATTTGCTTTTCCTCCTCACGATCCTGCTCAGAGCCATTTCATCATCTTCCTGCTTCTTGCCGAAATGAACGGCCTCTGTCCCGGCCTCCAATGCTTCTTTGTAATATTTACACTTATTTTCTATACATTCCTGATAAAGTTTCAACTGTTCAATCTGACGGTTGACTTCTTCCTTTTGCTTTATAAACAAATGATAACGCTGCTCCAATGAAGCATCGCCTTCATCTGCCCAGGCGATAAATTGACGAATCCGTTCAATTGACATCCCTGTATTTTTCAAGCAAAAAATGACATACAGAAAATGCAGATCTGATTTTTCGAAAACCCGCACGCCATGTTCATCCCGCTTCACAAAAGGAAGCAAACCTTCCTGGTCATAGTACCGTATAGCATAAGTGGACAACCCAAGCATTTTGGCGACTTCCCCAATACTATAGCTCATCGAATCCCCCCTCTGTATCGAGTATAGGCCTTCGAGCATACTGTAAGTCAAGCATCCGGCATGAATAAAATTTTCATTTTCGTTCATACCATGCCGTATACATCACCGGCAGAATAAACAGAGTAAGCACGGTAGCCACGAATAAGCCCGAACCGATGGCAACCGCCATCGGGCCCCAAAAAACATTTCTGGCCAGAGGAATCATGGCCAGGATGGCGGCCATTGCGGTAAGCATAATTGGACGCAGACGGCTTTCTGCCGCATGCACGACAGCTTCACGAACACGCTCACCGGCGGCTTCATGCTGACCGATCTGATCAATCAAAATGACAGAATTCCTGATAATAATCCCAAAAAGCGCTAAAACGCCCAGCATGACAACAAAGCCCATCGGCCTTCCGGTAAGCAGCAATCCTGCCGTAACTCCGATCATGCCCAACGGTGCAGTGAAAAGCGTCATACATGCTTTGACAACATTCTGCAGCTGAAACATCAAAACAATAAGAATGATCAATGCCATCGCCGGTACCGGCTCCAGCAGCAGGCCTGTCGTAATGTCACTGTCATCCGAAACGCCATCATAGCGAATCGCATAACCAGGCGGCAGTGACTGACGCAGTCCGGCTAATCCCTCATAAACATCCGTAGCGACATCCTCACCTGTTTTCCCGCCTTTTACTTCCGCACAGACCTGAATCGACGGACGGCCGTCTTTGCGATAGATTTCATCATCTTCCTTTTCCATCGACACGGATGCTACCTGCTCCAGCGGAACATTTTTTCCACTAGCCAGATGCACCGGAATCTTCATCAGATCATTCGCGGGAAGCGTTGAATTCCCCTGTATGCGAAAAACAATCGGCAAAAGCTGGTCGCCTTCCTGATAAGCACTGATCTGCTCACCTTCCATGGCCCGCTGCAGATCTACACTCAGACTCTGCTCTGTCACACCCAGTTGGCGGTTTCTGGCCGTATCGGTATTCAGATGGATTCCCCAAAGCTGGCTGCCCGTCTTCAAATTCACATTGCGTACTGCCGGGTCTTCTTTCATTTTTTCCGCAACCTGATCAGCGATCTCCCTTACCTTATGCATATCTTCTCCTTCAACCCGCAGCATTGTCGGATAGTCAAAAGAATCTCCGGTAAGGATCAC
Source organism: uncultured Selenomonadaceae bacterium (assembly GCA_964611665.1). GTDB lineage: Bacteria > Bacillota > Negativicutes > Selenomonadales > Selenomonadaceae > CAZTAP01. The sequence goes on from CAZTAP010000004.1 coordinate 2,728, forward strand.
CTTCATATGCGACTTTATCTCCGGGAATTTTTCCTGCAGAAGTTTTGCAATGTCTTGTTCAAGCTGCTTGCGGCCATCTAAGTCTTTGGCAACAAGCACAAATTCCGCAAAATTAGGTTTTCCATTTGCCGGCTCAAACGTCAGTACAAAGCGAGGCGCCCCCTCACCCGTATGATAGGTATAATAATCAAGTTCAGGGTACGCTGCCAGTTCCTCCGCAAAACGGGCAGAGATGAGCTCTGTATTTTTTGCAGATGAGCCTGCCGGAGGCTCAAGCTGAACGATCAGGTCCAGACGGGTAGAGGCCGGGAAATATTCCTGCCGCAAAAGCTGCAGGCCTGCAATAGAACAGAAAAACGCCAATAACGTACTGATCAAAACAATTTTCTTATGTTCGATTGTCCAGAGCAGCATCTTGTGATACCACGCATAGAACTCCTTTTTTATCTGGCTGAACCGCCCCTTTTTCCTGGGTTTATCCACACCAATAAAATGATAGCCAAGAATCGGTGTCACTGTACTGGCCGCGAGCCAGGAAGCCAGCAAGGCAATCGTCACCACGGAAAAAATCGAGGAACAGTATTCGGATGCACTCCCCTTGGCAAAGCCCACTGGAATGAATCCCGCACAGGTAATGATCGTACCCGTCAGCATCGGCAAAGCCGTGACCTTATAGGCATGCACCGCTGCCAGCCTTCGTTCTGTGCCCTCCTCCAATTTTACCAGCATCATCTCAATGACAATCATCGCATCATCGACCAGCAGTCCCAGACTGAGGATAAGTGCGCCAAGTGAGACACGCTGCAAATCAATATGCACAAAATACATAACGGAAAACACCGCTGCCATGACCAGCGGAATGCAGCAAGCTACGACCAGGCCCGCACGGCGTCCAAGGGCCAGCAGGCTCACGGCAAAAATAATCAGCAATGCCTCAACCAGCGATTTTACAAAGTCATAAATAGCCGCATGGACTACACTGGCCTGGTTCACTGTCTGATGGATTTCCATTCCTGCCGGCAGGTGCCCTTCGATTTCCTGCATAGTCTTTTGCAATGCCTCACCAAAATCCATGATATTTTCCCCAACCGTCATAGAAGCCGCAATTCCAATAGCAGGCTTTCCCTGATAATAAAACTTAGGCTCCTCAGGCAGGAGATATCCTCGCTCTACTTCCGCTACATCCGACAAATGAAAAATCTGTCCGTTTTTCTCCATAGGCAGCATCCGCAAGGCAGCGATGTCCGGAAGAACATTACGCGGACGCAAATAAAGATTATCCTGCGGTGTTGAAAGCATTCCCTGCGCAACAATCTTATTATCCCCCTGTATCGTTCCCGTGATATCCGCCACAGATACGCCCAGCTGCGCCATTTTATCGATTTTGGCATTGATATAGATGCTCTGTGTCTGGACACCAATCAGTTCAACTTTTTTCGTCTGTGGGATTTTCAGGATTCGCTGCCGGATTTTTTCTGCTTTTTGACGCATATCCTCATAGCTGTATCCTTCATCAGCAGTCAGCGCATACACCATTCCATAAACATCGTCGAAATGATCATTGACGACAGATTCGACTGTCCCGGCAGGCAGAGATGACTGCGCCTCCTTGACAAAGTTTCTGGCATCAGTCCAGCGCAGAGCAATATCCTTTTTTTCTACCTGGTCCTTAAGCTCGACATAAATGATGCTCTGCCCGGGCAGAGAGTAACTTTCCAATGCCAAAAGCCCATCAATATTCTGCAGCTTTTTCTCCAATCGATCCGTGACCTGTTCTTCTACCTGCTTTGCTGATGCCCCTGGCCAGCTTGTCGTAACGACAAGCTCCCGCACCGTATAATCCGGATCTTCCATGCGTCCCAGCTTTATATACGAAAAACATCCAAGCACACCCAGAAGGAAGATCAGAAAATAAATTAAGGGCCGATGTGCGAGACTCCAGTCCGCTAAATTGAATCCACGCATCAAAAATCCTCTCCTTTGACCATAGCGCCCTCCTGCAGCTTCTCTACTCCAGCCGCAATAATACGATCGCCGGCATGAATTCCCTCCAATACCTCAACCTGCTGGCCTGACGGATTCCCCAGGACAACCGGTGTAAAATGTACTTTGCCATCCTGCTCAAGCCAGACACCATTTTTGCCGTCATGCTCAAAAACTGCGGCAAAAGGAACACACAGATTGCCTGACTCCGCGGAATTCAGCGAGACCGCGGCACTCATCCCGAGCTTAAGTTCCGGAGGAACGCTCGTCAATGCAGCCCGGACTTTAAACGTCTGTGTATCCGCATCTGCCATCTGGGAAATTTCACGGATAACTGCCGGCATCACCTGATCTGACAATGCCCAAAAGCGGATCTGCACATTATCCTGCACATGGATTTTCCCCATATCCCTTTCCGGCACAGCGAATTCTGCCTCCAACGCGCCTGCGTCAGCCAGAGTCACAACACTCTCTCCCGCAGCAACGTATTGTCCCGGCTCAGCCTGCAGGCTCACGACAACACCATCACGATCTGCCACCAAACGACTGTACCCCAGCTGATTCCTGCTCTGTGCAGCCTGTGCCTTCCCCTGTTCTACGAGAGCGCTTGCTGCTGCATATTGCTGCACATATTGATCATAGATTTCCTGACTTACGGCGCCAACCGAGAGCAGATAGTTATACCGCTGAATATTTTTTTCTGCCAAATCCAGCTGAGCCTGCGCTGAGCTTACCTGTGCCTCTGCATTGGATACTGCCTGATCGAGATCACGCGTGTCCAATAACGCCAGGACATCACCGGAATGCACCAGCTGACCGCGCTCAACCTCACGAGAAACAATCTTCCCTGCTGTCTGAAAAGCCAGCTTCGCTTCATAGTAGCTTCGCACAATGCCTGTGTATTCCCGCCCATTGTCTCCAGCAACAGGCTGGACAACATAGAACCTCACCCGCATAGGCTCAGATGATGCTTTTTCTGCCTGCTGTTCGCCGGCGAGCTGCCAATAAAGTACAGCAGACAATATACATAGACATACAATTCCAAAATAAGCTTTTCTGTTCTTCCTGATTTTGGGCAGCATAGCAATCACTCCAATTTATCGCCTGAATATTTTCACAGGACATCCGCTCAACCGATGTAAAACGAATTCAATGCCCATGAATCAGCCAGGAAAATTACGTATCTGTATCCCCTCTGCTGCATTATTGACAGTCAGTATGGTTCTGTTCTCTTCCGATACGCTTCTAATTGGTTAAATTCGCCAAAAGTTCAGAACATTCCTCTTGCTTATTCATTCTTTTTTTTGCCGCAGCACGAAACCAGCAATAAACAACGCACTATCCCATAGCCTTTTCATCATACAGCATCCGGCTCAGAAGCTCTTCCTGCACATTGCGCGTGAGCTTGACGAATACAGCGGAAAAGCCGCTGACCCGGACCAAAAGATTGGGATACTTCTCCGGATGCACCATAGCATCTTCTAATTCATGACGATCCACCACGGTAATCATCAAATGACAGCCGCCCTTGCGGAAATACGTGCGCAGCAGGCTTTTGATGATTGTGCGATGCGCATTGAACATTTGCGGCGTAAATTTGATATTCTGCACAGAGCCCGCATGATAACGCGGATCGAATTTGACCAGAGAGTTCAGCATCGCAGTCGGACCATTCCGGTCTGCACCGCCTTGCGGGTTATTGGCCGGATTCATATAGAGACCGGTATGCCGGCCATCCGGCGAAGCTGCCGTGCGGTTTCCCCATTCGGTGTTCAGCTGATTATTGCTGATAACAATAAGGAAATACTGCATGCCGCGCGCAATCCCGCGTTCACGCACACCCTTCGCCACGAATTCATAGACAGAATTAGCCATCGCATCGACTTCTGCCTGATCATTGCCGTATTTATCACAGGCAAGACAGTCCTGACGCAGCATCTCATAGCCGGCAAAATCTGCCAGAAGTGCCTCTCCGATCTGAGGGAGGGTATATTTTTTCTTAGCAAAGACCAAATCACGGATGGCCCAGAGCGAATCTGAGGTATTGATATTCCCATAGGTTTCACATGTTCCGCCCAGATAACGCACGCCGCCATCCAGCAAGGCCCTGCCGCGTGCAATGCAGTCATCCATCAGCATGCTCGTAAACAAAAACGATACCTGCTCATTCATGATTTCGTAGGAACGATACTGTGCCTCTACCGCCAGATCGAGGTAATCATTCACCAAAGCCTGATACCCAGCATAGAACTCATCGAAGCTCTGATAGTCAGCCAGAGGCAAAAGTACACGGCCGCCGGATTTATCTTTGCCATCCATCGGGTCGATGCCCTGATTCATGAAAATCGTCAACAGCTTCAAAAGGTTGATGCAGATATTCGGTGTGCCGGTGCTCTGCCCCTGAATCACAAACTCCGTGCAGCCAAATGGAACATACTGCTTCGCGGTTTCCTCATCCAGCCGCATCCCATACGCAACTGCAGGTACATTGACCGCATCGTTGTACAAGGTCGGATAGGTCGCACCTGCACCAATTGCATCCAGGGCTTCATCCCAGATTTCTTCCGGAGTATCCTGATCAAAGCGCAGCGTAAACTGCGGCTCAACATAACGGCAGTTCTTCGCAGCCTTCATCGCCAGATGCAGGAAAACATCAGCCTCCTTGGGATGACTGCGCCCCCTGCCGCCCACAATGACGCGTCCGTTGACCGTTGTACGGCGGTTTTCAATCATCGTCCAAAGAGAATGGACATAGGCATAGGCTTCCTGCTCCGTCAGACGGCCGCTTTCCAGATCAGCCACGAGATAGGTCCCGAGATAATCATCAAGACGGCCGTAATTGATACATCCCGCCAACAGAGCAAACAGCCAGATCAGCTGCAGAGCTTCATAAAACGTGCGCGGCGTATGTTCCTTGATGTGCACCAGACCATCCACCATCGTCTGAAGCTCCCTGCGGCGCTTTTCCGCCGGGCAAATTTCCAGTTCTGCTGCCGCCTTCTCTTTCAAGCATTCTGCCGTAGCAGCAAAAATATCCAGGCATTGCAGGGATGCCTGATAGAAAGCTGTATCTCCCGACGTTGCCTGCTTCTCCCGGATTTCCTGCCGCAGGCCGCCGATGCCCAGCCGCAGGAGCTTTGGATAGTCCAGCATCATTCCGGAAAGGCGGGCAGTGGCAATCATAGGATATTCGCAGTCAATGAAGCGGCCAATGGTCGTCTCGGTCAGGATCTCCTTGCAGTAAATGGTTTTCACATCATGCTCCAGCCAATACGTAAACAGCTGATCCACACGCTGCCGTTCCAAAGGACTGCTCAGTTTATCCTGAAAGGCCTTCAGCTTGGCAAACACGCAATAATGACCAACACCACCCAGCGAGGTCACAGCGCCAAACCCGATGGGCAGAAAATCGAGCCTTCCGGCGATTTTATCCTGCGGCTCAATGCTGCGAAAGAGCCTTGGATACAGCACAGCAAGACAGGCCGCTTCCCGCAGTTCCTTCGCTGCCGTACGATAGGCCTTATGCACAGCTGTATATTGCTCCATGATTGCCAACTGTTCCTGCAGGGATTTTTCACAAGGCAGTTTTTCGCTGACCTCGACATTCTGTGCTCCCATGACATCAAAAGCAGCCATCTTCCTTCCCCCCTCATATTCCTCAATGCATCAATGTTTCTTCATTTCCGCTTCGCGCCAATTCTCCTGATAGCCTGACAAAAGATCGACAAAACGCTTTGCTGTGAGATGCGGCCGGGTAATCGCACTGCCCACCACCACACAATGCGCACCCAGGAAGATACATTTCATGGCATCCTCCGGTGTATAGATATGGCCCTCCATCATCACATATGCCTTATCGCCAAAATCACGGCAAATACGGCCGAATTCACGAAAGTCCGGACCTTCGATATTCCGTGTCTGCGCCGTATAGCCATAAAGCGTCGGTCCGATAATATCCGCACCAAGTGCAGCAGCACGTTCTGCTTCCGCGTAATTCGATACATCCGCAAACAGGATTGCTTCCGGAATCGCTTCACGGACTCTGGCGAAAAGTTCATACGCCTTTCGCCCTTCATGATTGACCTGCTCCGTCGTATCCAGTGCAATGATCTCTGCACCAGCTTCCCAGACCTGCTGTGCCGCCGCAAGGGTCGGTGTGATGAATACATCCGTATCCTCATGCCAGATCTTGTAAAGACCGATCACCGGCAAATCCACCACTGCCTTAATTAACCGGATTTGCTCCGGCGTGTTCGCGCGTATGCCAACGGCTCCGGCCCATTTTGCCGCTTGGGCCATCTTGACGACAATATCCTCGGTGTAAATCGGATCATCCTTCTGCACCTGGCAGGAAACAATAAGACCGCCCTTCATATCATCAAGCAGCGCTTTTTTCTTCGGATCTTTTGTATTCATCATGATTCCTCCATTCACTATTTCCTCTGTCTTCATCTTACCAAAAGCGTACAGAGAAATCATCCTTTTGCCTTGCGAAAAAATTTATTCAAATTGCTTTTCTTGCTTTCCTGTGCTAAGCTGGCCGCAGGAGGTGTTTCTTATGCGCTGCCGCGATAAAGGAACCATAAATGATTCACAGTATTATTTTTTTGCACCGTCCGAAGCCTTCTGCCGGCTGAACTATGCCCTGCTGGTCTGCGGGGAGCTCTTCTGCACAGAGGAATATCACATACAGCGAACCGGCGGACATGCACCGCTGTTCGTCATCATGAATCAGGGCTGCCTTGCACTTGACTATGAAAACAAGCATCATCAGGCAAACGCGGATGATATCCTGCTGATTGATGGCAGCAAGCCGCATGCCTATTATGCCCTGGGCAGCTGTTCCTTCTTTTTCATGCATTTCCAGGGCAGCAGCAGTCTGGAGCTCACCAACACCCTGATCCGGGAAAACGGCTCCCCTGTCTTCAAGACCAGGAATCACAGCGCCCTGCGCCAGCTTTTCCGCCCCTTGCTCCAGCGCCTGCATGCCAGGCAGCATATGACCGCAATCGAAACTGCTCCGTTCGTCTATACGGTGCTTTGTACCTTGCAGAATCATCCGTGTTTTTCCTCTCCGGCTCTTTCACCAGCCATCATCCGGAGCCTGGACTATATCCAGGAGCACGTTTACGAAACCATGACCCTGCAGGAACTCGCCAGACAGGCAAACCTGAGCCTGCATTATTTTTCCCACTTATTCAAAAACGAAATCGGAACATCACCTCTGGAATATGTCAGCCTTGCCAAAATCAGCCTGAGCCGTACTCTGCTGAAAACAACCGATAAATCCATCAGCGAAATTGCCGCCCTGCTGGACTACAGCTCAGCATCCAGCTTTATCAACGCCTTTTCCCTGCGCCAGGGCATCACACCGGCAAAATATCGTCATCATAATCGTACATCATAATTTATACATCTGCGCTTGTCTTTCCTTATAACTGCAAACCTCTGAAAAACCTGTCCGGCATAGTATCGCTGCCGCACGCCTGAAGTCTGCTGCAATATCTTCCGCTTTATGGGCATCTGAAGCAAGTGTGATATACTTTCCGCCCAACCTCCGATACAGTTTCAGCACCTCAATGGATGGATATGGCTCAGCCACAGAATTACGCCAGCCGGAAGTATTGATTTCCAGACCGATCTTACGCTGAATCAGCCAGGTCAGGATAGCTCTTATTTCATTTTGGTTATCCGCAAAAGAATAATTTCCTACGCTGTCAAACGCATACCGCTTCGCCAGGTCCAGATGACCAAGGACATCGATATCTGCTGTTCGCACCATGTCCAGAACCTCACGGAAATACGCATGGTATATTTCCTCCCTGCTTTTTCCCTGCATAAACACCCGCAGCTTTTTGCTGTTGATATTATGGATCGAGCCAAGGATAACATCCAGCTGCATTCCCTGCAGCATTCTTTGCAGAGCCTGCAGATGATCCTTTCGATGCGGTTCGCCAATTTCCAGACCGCAGCCAATTTGCAGTTTCCCCTGATACCTTTCCTGACAACGAGCCACGCTTTTTCGATAAGCCGCATAATCCAGGACCCCATAGCTCACATCCAGCGGATCTGCAGAGAAATGCTCGGTAAAACAAATCCCGTGCAATCCTCTGCGAATCGCTGCTTCACATTCTTCTGCTGAATCAGCTTTGCCATCGAAGGAAAACCTGCTATGCACATGCATGTCCACCCAGTTCATATAATCACCTCAATATTCCTTTTTTAATAAATTTTTCCAGCACGAAAAACAGAATATTCTGTCTTATTCTGTTTTTCGTATGCCTGTTCAGTTGTATCTTCTTATGCTTTCTGCAGTTTTGTTGTCAATCCCTGAAGATTAAAGCATTCGACGTAATGGTTAATCGCGTTCTGGATCTTATAGATGACATATTTTTCACCATCGATACCACTCAATGCCAGATTCTCGTAAAGCTTTTTGATTTCGGCCTTGACGCTGTCACGATTGAAGGTATAATGACCGCTGATTTCCGTGATCAATCGTGTGAGTTTCTCATCCCTGAAGATTTCCTCCGGCGATAAATTTTCCTTGCCATCTACCATCCACTTCTTCCAGCGGCCGCTCCCAACAGCTTCTTCCCGCAGCACTTGTCCCAGCCTGGATACATCAGGAATCAAGCCTTGTTTTGCCAGACGTTCTTCTACTTCAATGAGCTTCAGATAGGCCTGCGTTTCTACCGTCCCGAATTCCGGTGCAACATTCATGGCCGTGACACCAAGCGCCGGATGTTCCAGGAGGATTGCATCATCAAGATAATCTCCATTATGCTCCTTGAGCCCGACAGCATATTTCTTCGCTACCGCCGACAGGGTTTTGCAAGAAGTTGAATCGACATGTCCGACATTTTCTGTAAGTCTTGTGAGTGTCCCTGTATTCCCTACGATAAACGCCGGATGCGGCAGCTTCTTTTCATCAAGGCGGGCAGTGAGCTTCCTGATGAATGCCTCATAGTTCTCGCTCGATGTCAGCCCGCCGTTTGTCTCTTCCGTACCGACCTCATAGCTGATTTCCGGCAAACCTCGTGCAATGCGTTCTTTTTCCACATACGCAATAAGTTCAACAGTCCGGCGGATATTTACATCCATATCGATGACTTTGCCTACCGTATATGGATCCTTCGTCGGATCGATATGCAGGAGGTCAAACCCGTGAATGAGATCGACAAGATAGGATTTCTTGCCAAGCTCCATTGCTTCCTTTTCCGGAAGATGGGCATTACGCTCATTGTCCCGCTGCCATGGACCGCCATGGTCACGGCAAAGATAATACAGTCCGTCATAGCCAGTTTCCTCAGCCGTTTCTTTGATTGCTGCGGCAAAGCGCTCCTGATTCCAATTGCATACATAGCCTCCGCCGAGTTCATCCGCATCAACCTGATTGCGGCTGGCGATAAACATCAAAGGAAAGTCCTTCTGCTTTGCCAAAAGCATGGATGCTTTGATCAAGGTCTTCGACATCGGACCAATGCCAACCATGCTGGCCTGGTCGCTGCCCTGAAAGGCCAGCATTTTCTGTACGACTTCATTCAATGTGATTTTTTTCATGATACATGCTCCTCTTCATTTTTTACTAACAATATTTATGCCTTTTCTTCTTTATCAAGATCCGGCCGCAAAACATGCAGACAGATTGCGGTAACGACTACACCGATTGCCATATCAATGGCATACCACATGGGCGCTTTGTTCACTGCCGCGATGACGATAAGACCACCATGCGGTACCATGCACTCTACCCCATGGGCCATGCCCAGCCCGGCACCGACAGCACTGCCGATGATAATCGAGGGCAGAATCGTTTTCAGTCCCTTTACTGCAAAGGGAATCGCGCCTTCTGTAATCCCGATGAGCCCCATAAATGCAGCTGACGGACCCATATGGCGGTCATCTGCTCCCCACTTCCTGCGCGAAACAAAGGTCGATAAAGCAATTCCCAAAGGCGGAATAGCAACGGCAATACGATAAGCTCCATTCGGACCATAGATTCCCTCTGCCATCAAAGCCAAAGTAAATCCAGTTGCCGTCTTATTGATTGGGCCGCCCATATCGAACGCAGCCATAGCGCCCAGGATAAGGCCGAGAATCAGTGCACTGCCTCCCTGCATACCTGACAGCAGCTGAATAAGCCATGCCATCAGCAGGCCGATCGGTGTCAGAAGAATATAGATATACACCATCGAAACAACAAAGGTCGTCACAATTGGGATAATCAGGATTGGCATGATGGCCCTGACCGTATCATTGACCTTCCATTTTTTTACCCATCTGGCAAGGAAGCCACAGAAAACACCTAACAGCATGGCTCCCAAAAAGCCAGTCTGTACATGATTTTCACCAATCGGCGTATTCGCCATAAAGCCGGTGATCATTCCCGGTGTAATGCCAGGCTTTCCTGCAATGGAATAAGCAATATAGCCTGATAAAATAGGAATCATCATCGCAAATCCGGCACTGCCGATGGCTCCTACATTCTGTAAAAACGGATTGTTCACCACCATCCCCTTGCCAGCCGTCGCATCACCGCCAGCAAGCGAAAGAGCCAGGAAAATACCACCAACAACAACCGTTGGCATCATGTAGGATACGCCTGTACTGAATGCCTTTGTCAAATCATTCACTATGGATTTCATGGTATCTGACATTATCTATTTCCTCCTCATTTGTCGCTTATTTTACTAAAGCAAGTGCTTTGTCCAAAATACCCGCTGGATCACGAATAACCTCTGCAGGATTGAGCGTGAGGATTCTGCCAGCCTCTTCTTTCTCTTCGAAGCGGTCCTCGCCCTCAATACCGATGGCGACCGCCATGATAACAACGTCTGCGGCCTCGATTTCCTCCTCACTAAGCTCATTTTCTATCCCCATGCCTCCCTGGGTTTCCACCTTAACTGCAATGCCTCTCTTTTTACATTCCTGTTCTATGGCTTCTTGTGCCATATAGGTATGGGCTACGCCTGTAATACAGGCGGCAACGCCTACAATGTTCATGATATTCTCTCCTTCGCTTTTCATTATGCATATTTATTTTCCCTGAATGCCCGCATTGATTGCATCCAGGAGTTCAAACGCTTCTTTTCCTTGGGTGCAGAGGAAAAGCTGCGTACGAAACTCATCATTGATCAGCTTTTTGCTGATTTCAGAAATTGCCTTCAGGTGAAGCCTGTCGGTATTTTTTTCTGGGACACCGATAAGAAAAACTCCCTTGACCAAATCCTTTGTTACGCTATCCCATTCAAAAGCCTTTGCTAATCCTACATAGGAAATAAATGCCTCCCTGACAGCATCCGTCTTTCCATGCGGAATAGCAATGCCATGACCGATTGAGGTCGAAATCTCCTGTTCTCTTCTGAACACTGCAGCAATAAACTCTGCCTTATTCGATAAAAGTCCCGCCTGCTCTGCCGCAGATGCAATGAATCCAATGACTTCTTCGCGGCTCACAAGATTTTGTCCGGCAAAAACCATGTCTTCTCTAACCATGTTCCTTCATCTCCTAAATTAAATGCTCAGCAAATGCGCCAGGCTGCTCTTGAATTCCTGTTCATCTGCCTGTCCAAACTTCTTTATTTCATTCCGCATATTGGAGCGCACCAATTTTTTATAAAAACTGGAAAACAAAGCAAAGTTGCTTGTAAATTGTTCCTTGGATACAGCAAACAGAAAGACATAGCTTACATCCGAAACAGACCAATGTACCGGTTTCTTCAGGCGAAGAATCACCAACTGTGTCTCATTTACAAAATCCGGATTTCCGTGTGGTATCGCAATCGCACCAACATCCGTAGAAGATAGATTTTCTCTTTGTATAATACTTTCCAGATAATCCTCGGACACCATATGATTTTGGCTCAGCTCACCTACAGCTGTCTCTATGACCTCTTCCTTGCTCACTGCCTGTTCCAAATCAATCACCTTTGCATGCAAAACAGCCAGTGTCAGCAGGTTGTTGATGCAATGCGTTTCAATAAAGCGGCTGATCTGCTTCAATTCGTTCTGCGCCAAAAGCGGTGTTACATAAATAACCGGCAATTTTGCTGTGTGTATAGTCTCTGTGCTTACAATAAGATCTGCCGGGCTGTCCTCCATCTGCAAAAATCTCTGCATCGAGATTGTATCGGTAATCCTTACCGCCTGAAAAATCCGCTCCAGCTTAGCTGCAATCAAATTTGCTGCCGCCATGCCATAATGACAGACAACCAATACCTGTATTTTCTTTTCACCATTCTTCATACGTTCTATTCCAGCTTGAAAATGCAGTGACAGATATGTCATCTCATCTTCTGAGATATGATAATTGAATTTCTGCAGAATGACCTCAGCTGCGATAACAGCCATCTCAAATCCCAGAGGATATTGATGACGGATATCTGCCCAGCTGTAGTCAAGCGAACAGGTTTTTAACTGGTTCTGGCGCAGGACCGTCGTATAGATGTGTACCGAAAGCCCATACAATAGTTCCTGATCACGGCTGAAATCAATGGACATCCGCTCAGAAATCTTTTGGAAAATATCAGAAACAACCACCTTCATCTTCTCTACAACTTTCGCATAATCAGAAATGCTCTGCTTGCGCAGCAGCATAAAAAGATAGCAAAGATATGCTTCCTCCTGCCGATTCGGCAATCCCAGCAGTTTGCAGGCTTCAGCCGCAACCGGCTGATACGCTCCGATTTCCTGCATACCATCCACCAGCTTGCCAAAATCCGTACGTTCTATTTGCTTTTCCACTTTCGTTGCAAAGGGCAGCCGATGTTCAAGCTGAATATACAACAGATGCAGAAAAAGCTGCCGTATTGACTCATCCGTAAAACTAAAGGACTGGACACTCTGCAAATAATCGATGACATCTTCTGCCCTGGCTATTTCTTCGCTTTGTATATATTCAAGCAGTGGAAAGTGATTATTATGGAACTGCCGCAGTTCTTCTTCAAAATCGATTCCCTGCAGATAAGGCTCCAGAAGCTCTACAAAACGGCTTCTTTTTTTCATATCCGATGCAATATTACGGATTCCATAATGCCGCGTTGCCTGAAGTTCTTCCGGATATTGTTTGAGCAAAGCTGCCATAACCTTCTCCACAAGTGATTTACTCACGTAAAGCCGGTCCGCAATATCCTGCAGTACCATAAAGTCAGATTGCAGCAAAAGAATCAGCTGTACCTGTTTCTCCAGGGAGAACTCCATCATTAAACTGGAGGATTTCAACAGATAAGCAATATTTTCCATGCCTTCTATCCGCAGCTGATTTCCCGGAAGAATTTCTGCTTTTACCCCATAATCCTGCATAAAAGGCGCCAGATTCTGCAAATCCGCCTTTACAGTTTGTGTCGAGACGCCCAGCATTTCACTGAGCTCCCTCAGACCAAAGCCCGGATTCTCATTCATTGTATTCATTAATTTTACCTGTCGTCTGATCAGCTTCATTTTTCTCCCCCCCTTTCATGTTTATATCATAACAAACATTGACTTTCAGTAAAACTCAAAAGAATTCGTTAAATTCTAAAAAGCGTATGGTTTTAGAATAAACTCATCCGCATATTGAGCAATTCTTCACCGGAAACCAGTACAGCACCCCGGAAAGTTCCCAAGCAGATTTATTAATTCTTGTTTTTTCTTGTTGTTTTATGATAAAATTAAAGCAGATTCCTTATGGAACTTGCAAAGGATAAAGATTTTGCTGACTTTTAAAGGAGGATTTTTTTGGAAGGCCCGTTTGTGACCATCTTACAGCTTACCCTGGTTTTACTTTTCGTTTTTCTCAACGCATTTTTCGTGGCTGCAGAATTTGCTCTTGTCAAAATCCGCAGCTCCCGTCTGGAAGCGCTTGTACAGGAAGGCAGCACACGTGCACGTTATGCACAGAAGCTTGTACTCCATCTGGAAACCGCCCTTTCCGTAACCCAGCTGGGCATCACCCTTGCTTCACTCGGTCTGGGCTGGATTGGTGAGCCGGTCGTGGCAGAGCTTCTTCATCCTGTGATGCACAGCCTTGGCATCAGCCCATCTGCCGGCGAAACGATTTCCTTTATCATCGCGTTCTCGCTGATCACCGCCCTGCATATCGTATTGGGCGAGCTTATCCCCAAGAATCTTGCAATCCGAAAGGCAGAAAGCGTGGTCCTGGGCACAGCACTTCCGATGCTGCTGATCCAGAAGCTTTTCTATCCCTTCGTCTGGCTGCTCAATCGCATCGCCGATACCATCGCACAGCGCCTTGGCTTTGGCACAGCCCAGGGAACCCATGAACCAGCACATACTGAAGATGAAATCCGCCTGCTGATGGCCGAAAGCCATCGTCAAGGCTACATTGACAAAACCGAATTGGATTTCATGGATAACATTTTTGAATTTGCTGACCTCACTGCGAGGGATATCATGGTTCCGCGCACAGAAATGGCCTGCCTCTATCTGGAGGACAGCATCGAAGAGCAAATTGCCGCTGCGCTGAAACTGCAGCTCACCCGCTATCCAGTCTGCCGCAAAGATAAGGATCACATTATCGGATTCCTGCATATCAAGGATCTGCTGCTGACATTATCTGCCGGTCAGCAAACTGCACTTTCCGAGCTTGCGCGCAAAGCACTTTTTGTTCCGGAAAGCATATCGATTAAACTCCTGCTGAAAAACATGCAAAAAAATCGTGCCCAGCTTGCCATTGTCACCGATGAGTACGGCGGCACAGCAGGCATGATCACGATTGAAGATATATTAGAAGAAATCGTCGGCGATATTGAAGACGAATTCGACCAAAACAGAAAAAGAATCTAAAAACAGCCAGCTTCCACAAATTTTATGGGAGCTGGCTGTTTTTATTCTAGTACAGCGTACACGAAATAACCGGACCAGAAGTACATAGGATGAAGTTTCAGCTGCAAGGCGGATTCGCTTATGTCCTTGTGACTGGCATAGCGGTGGCTATGCCGATTGACGACAACACAGCAGATGGAAATTCAGACAAGTAATTCGCCCAAATATTTCGTGAACGCTGTACCAGGTTCCTTTTCCTTAGCCTCTGACTATACATTCAATTTCCTCTCAAATAATACGGCACCTAAATGAATTGCATCGGCACCGCCTAATTCCAAACCTTCCTGGCAATAATGACAATAATCCACAATCTTTTTTCCCTGAAAAGGCTGGCAATACTCTGTCATGATTTTCGTCTGTTCTTCCGGCGTATAAACATAGAATTTTCCAACAGCATTTTTTACAAAACGATTGGGGGCCAGCTTTAGATTTCGCACAGGAGCAGGCCGATATAACGAAATGCCGCAAAAGTCTGTTTCCCCATGATTTTGGGGCATTTCTCTGACTTGAAGATTCATTTTTTTCAAAAGCCCACGTACAGCTTCCTGCTCAGCTGCACGGTCTTTCGAGCGCCAGCAATCCTGCACAAAAATGCTTTGTTTTTGAAAATCCGGATAGGAGAACGACTTATCCGACAAAATAAGCTCCCACAAGGATCGTACATTTACCTCCGGCCTGGTTTCCTCAAGAATCGCAGAACAATTATGACAAAGCGAATACACCGTATCTCCCGCTTGAAAAGCCGCACTATCTGTTAAAGACTGCCATTCCTTCCGATACCAGTCAGGCATTTTCTCTTCAAAGAATTTTAGCTTATATTGCGGAATGCAGCAGCGAACTATAGGCATTTCAAAATTTTTCTGCACATACCGCTGGATTCTTTGGCTTAATTCCGGATATTTCGATGTAAATACACAGCTCGCAATATAATAACTTCTCACCAAAATCAGCCCTTTCAATTATGTTCCACAATAAAAGACACCGTCTTTTCGATTACCTGATTTACTGCTGTATCCCGTTCATCAGAATCAAAAGTGTGACCAGCTGGAATGGTCCACAGTTCATGCTTACCTGGATGATAGCTCAGCAAAGCTTCCGCGCTGATTGGCTGCGGCCAGACAATTTGATCCTTCGTGCCAATGGCCAGCAAAACAGGACCATGATATCGTTCTAATTCTGCAGCTGGAACGGTACGATACAAACTGCGGTAAAAATCTCCCTTCATCGTCAAAGAATGTCCTCCCATGGAATTTTCATAATACGTATCTGCATCCTTTACTGAGGCACGGAGTGCATCCAGACCAAACATTGTCATAAATGCAGCTGGGGGGTTGATCCCTGGATTCCAAAGAACCACAGATTGTATCGGTGTTTTTGATTGTCCAGCAACTGCTGTCGTCACAATCCCACCTAAACTTAAGCCCATAACAGAAATGCGGCCGCCATCGACAGCCTTATTATTTTTCAAATAAGAGACTGCTGCTAATGCATCTTCAACTTCACTTTCTACTGTCATATCCTGGAATGCACCATCACTTTTACCACTTCCCCGCATATCGATGCGAAGACTGGCAACTCCTTTTTCTTCCAGTTTCTTTGCTGTCTGCCCAAAGAGACCTTCCGGAACAAATTCCGACTTTGATTCATTGCGATTTGCCGTATAGCCATGAAGCATCAATACAACAGGTGGATACGCGACTTGATCCGGAATAACCAGCGTCCCCAAAACCTTTTGTCCATGAACCTCATATTCCACTTCCTGTTCTGCAGCTAAACCAGTCGTTGCTGTCATAGCCATAAATAGTCCAGTCAACATGGTAATCATTATTTTCTTCATTTTTTAATCCCCTCTTCTGAATTGAAATTTTTTTCAGTTTTTGCTGTTAAAATTAGCAAAAGAACTGCCAGCGAAATACAACAGATGCCAACAATGGTATGAAAAGTTAACAATTCGTGAAAAACCACGATACCAATAACAATGCTGGTCAATGGTTCAAATGTACTTAAAAGTGATGCCTTCACCTCCCCGCAAAGCATAAGTCCTTTTTGAAATAACGATACGGCAAGGACTGTCGACGAAAATGCCAAAAGAATTTCGGCCTCCCATCCTTCTACAGACATCTTCCAGATCAGTTCCCCTTTAAGTAAAGCAAGTGCCCCAAGTACAACAGATGAAATTACAGAAATCCAAAATGTCATGAGCATAGGTGACATATTCCTGATTGCACTTTGCCCAAGTAAAACAATATATGCAGCATAAAATACACCAGATAATAGCGCCATGGCACTGCCGTAAAAACTCATTGCTGCGCCTGGTGTATAAAAACATAACATGCCGCCTGCACACAAAACGCAGCAGATCCATTGCAATTTATTTAATCGTTTGTTCCAAAAAATCCACATCAATAAGATCACTGCTACAGGATAAGAGAAATGTAAAATAGTCGCTATACCACTATCCATATAGTTATATGATTGAAATAAAAGAAGCGGCGTTGCAGCATAAAAAATCCCCATCCACAAGATGTCTCCCCAGTTTTTTCTTTGCACAATTATGTGCTGTTTAGGATAGATGCTCAAAATAGTCCCGAGCATAAGACTGCCAAAAAAGAAACGGCCAAATGCCACCGTATAAGCATTGCTTCCATAGCCATAGGCTGTTTTCGTAAAAAATGGCATCAATCCAAATAGAATTGCCGACAAAATAACACAAGTCATTCCATAAAGTCCCCGCATTACTGCTTTCTTGCCTTTCCCGTCAGACATTCAATCTCTATACAAAAACCACGAACCCGTTCCTTTACCGTCTTTGCATACTGAATCCCCTTTTCTTTGTGATCCGGCGAATATTTATCCAGCACATTCAGCAGAACCTGCAGTTTCTCATCATCTGTACACTGCCGTATCCGGCCAAAAGCAATGACGCTTTTATACAGCACACTGAATTTATCCGGTAATGGCTTCGTATTGCCAACAACACAAAACGATACCTTATCGGAAAACGTAAGATTAGAAATCTTATGCCCTTCCCCTGCACTATGCAGTAAAATCTTATGGTTTTTATATACATAGCTCATTGGTACGCCATAGGGATATCCATCTGAACCAATTGTCGACAAGATACCATATTGACCGCAGCACAAAAGCTCCAGGCTCTCTTCTTCCGGCAAAGCACGCTCTGCACGTCGCATCTGAACAAACATCGTCATTCCTCCTCAAAAAAATCCATAATCAAAGATGCCAATTGTCTATCATGAGTTTCCAATGCAAAATGACCGCCCTCAAGCGGTACTGCCCTCGCATTTTTATCATCACGCTGAAAAGCTTCTGCACCTGCCCAAAGGAAACTCGGATCATTTTTCCCCCATGCGGCAAGAACTTTCGGCTGATATTCACGAAGATATTGCTGAAAGGCTGGATACATTGCTACATTTGTTTGATAATCGAAAATCAAATCATTTTGACGCTCAGCATACCCATCCGAATATGAATAAAAAATATCCAGTGAATAACCATCGGGTGAAATACTCCCCTCCTTTTCTCCGTTTTTATATTGCTTAACGATTGTTTCAGGTGCAAAAGCTGAAGCAAAGCTTCTCCGAAGTTCCTCTGTCGGATTTTCCCAATACGCTTTACGAGCTTCCCATTTCCTGCCCAAGCCTTCTTCATATATATTTCCATTCTGACTAACAATGCCAAGAATGCGCTCCGGGTGCCGCAGTGCCAGACGAAAACCAATGGGCGCCCCATAGTCAAATACATAAACATAAAAATCATGAATCGACATTGCTTCCAGAAATGCTTCCAGAACATCCGTCAAGTGTTCAAACGTATATGCGAACTCACTGCGGCCTGGCGCTTCGGACTGACCAAAGCCAATCAGGTCTGGTGCGATTAAATGGAATTTCTCTTCTAATCGTGGCATTAAATTCCTGAATTGATGGCTTGCACTTGGAAAACCATGCAAAAGCAAAAACACGGGCTTGTCAATACGGCCACACTCCCGATAAAACACCTTCAATCCAGCTGCTTCGCAAAATCCATACTTCATATCTTCATCCCCCTTTTCTTGTTGATTATATTCCTGTTTTGATATATAATAAAGCTCAATATTTATATAATAGTTATCGTTTTTTTATATATCAAAAGGAGATGAAACCCTCCATGGACTTACAGTCAATCAAGTTCTTTTCTGCCGTAGCAGATGCAGGAAGCTTTTCAGGAGCTGCTGACAGTCTTCGCTATGCACAATCCAATATCTCAACAAAAATCGCCGCATTAGAAAACGAATTAGGTGTTTCCCTGTTTTACCGCAACAACCGCGGCGTAACTCTTACACCAAAAGGTGAAGAGCTGCTTCTATACAGCAAAAAAATCCTTGCCTTACTTTCTGAAGCTGCTGCTTCAATGGAAGAAGATGGAACTGCAAAAGGCCATCTTCATCTCGGTTCCCTGTCCAGTATTGCCGAAACACATTTGCCCAGGCTTTTGACGGTCTATCATCAAAACAATCCAAAAGTGGAGCTTTCGGTAACAACGGGAATTACCGATGAATTACTGGCAAGCGTACTTGACCGAAGCCTCGATGCCGCCTTTATTGCTGGAAATACCCGGCATCCCGATCTAGTCTATCAGGACTTCAAAAAAGAAAAACTGCTTCTCGCCGCAGCGCAAAGCAGTTCTATTCATTCCTGGCAGGACATTACAGACCAGACGTTGTTAGTTCTTCCTACAGGCTGTTATTACCGGGCATCCTTGGAAGCCTTCCTGCACGAAGAGAATATCCTGCCGCATGAAACGATTACCTTCAGTTCCCTCGGCTCGCTTCTTCCTAACGTTTGTGCCGGACTTGGCATCTGCCTTTTTCCTGAAGCTGTACTCCGAAAATACAGTGATCGGCAATATATCAAAACCTTCGCCCTGCCAGAAAAATACGCCCATGTCAAAACTTTTTTGATTTACCGTAAAGACCTGTATCTTTACAAAGCCATGCAAAATTTCATTGATCTGCTATGCCTGATAATCAATTGATGCTGCCGCCGTTTCCGTTGTGGCAGCAGACACTCCATTAGCTGTCGCATTCTGCGCTCCTGAGCGGCTGGCAAGTTCTTCATCATACTCGGATTTTGTGATTTTATTGTTCAGATACAGATCTCTAAGCTCAGTGTCGGTATAACCTGACAAATTATTCGTATCCACATTCTCTGTCGAATCCGACGTTGAAGCATCGGAACTGCTTACGGATGAACTTGCTGCCTTAATCGATGCGGATTCAGCAGAAGCTGCAGCTGATTCTTTGCTCGCCGGCTGAGCAGACAAGGCTGCCGCTTCAACACTGATATCCACCGTATCGCCATCAGCCGAAACAGCCATATGCTGCGTGTCGATTACTGATTCAGATTGTACCTCATCTGTCGGTTTGTCCTGAACAGTCATGTTATTCGTTTTAGCTTTTTCAATCCCCTCCTGATTACTGTGTACTGTCGCAGATGTTGATGAGATATCCATAAAACTGCCCCCTTCCTTAGCGCATGCTTTTTCATGCCGCTAATCCCAATATATGTAGCGTGCTACACTCATAGAAATCAAAAAACATCCATACTTTTTTAAAAACCAAGATTATCATATAATCGCTGCAGCATTTGCCTTCTCCGTCATAAAAACAAGCTTATTACGATGATCTTCGGCAATATCACAGGAAAGATAGCCTTTTTTCTCCAGCCGGCCTACCAAGCCAACGATGGTAGGATGAGATACCTGCAATCGCTCTTCCAATGCTTTTTGCGTAATCTTACCGCCATTATCCGTAACCAGCCGGATAATCTTTGCCTGTGAAACCGTAAGATCCGTTTTGGCAAGCATTGCATCCGCACGAACTTTCAGCCGGTCAGAGACTTGCTAAAGCAGCCATCAAATTGACAACTGCTTTTCATTGACCAAGCATTTTGACCCTGCATATTTACATATAATCAACCGGTGTCTTTTTCCTCTGCTGACGCAAAGTA
>CAZTAP010000004.1:23640-39255 GCA_964611665.1 uncultured Selenomonadaceae bacterium
CCTGCATATTTACATATAATCAACCGGTGTCTTTTTCCTCTGCTGACGCAAAGTACCAAGACGTGCTGAAATATACTCCACAATCACAAAGAATACCGGAATCAGAAAAATCCCCAGTGAGGTAGCAAACAGCATTCCGCCAACAACAGCTACGCCCATGCCATTTCTGGCGGCTGCACCAGCGCCGCTGGCCACAGCGAGCGGCAGACAGCCAATAATAAAAGCAAAGGATGTCATAAGGATTGGACGCAGGCGAAGTTCTGCAGCCTGAACAGCTGCCTTGACCGGTTCCATGCCTTTATCGACACGCACCTTGGCAAACTCGACAATCAAGATAGCATTCTTCGCTGCCAGCCCCATGATCATGATAATCCCGATCTGCATATAGACACTGTTCTGCAATCCAGAATTCTGATGGCCAAAAAATCCTTCCAGCAAGCTCAGCCCATATTCCGAAAACAGAGCGCCAAAGACTCCTGTTGGTACAGTCAAAAGCACAGCATAAGGAACGCTCCAGCTCTCATACAAGGCAGCCAGGCACAAAAATACGAAAATCAAGGCTAATGCCAATACCTTCATCGTTGAATTGCTGGAATTTTTCTCTTCTCTGCTCTGACCAGACCACTCAATCGTAAAGCCAGATGGTGCCGTCTGCTGTACAACCTCCTCCATTGCTGCAATCGCCTGACCTGAACTATAGCCATCCCTCGTGTTGCCTTGAATATTGAGGCTGCGGGTTCCGTTAAACCGTGAAATAATGGATGGTGCCGTTGTAATCTTCGGCTTGATCAAAGTATCCAATGGAATCATTGTTCCTGATGAGCTTTTCACAAAAATAAATTTCGCCGCATCGGCCTCATTTCGATACATGGTATCTGCCTGCATCATGACTTTGTAAGTCCGGCCAAACTGATTAAAGTCATTAACCTGATAACCACCATAATTAACCTGCAGTGCCGTAAATACATCAGAAAGCTTTACGCCGAGATTCTTTACTTTTTCACGATCTATCTCAAAATCATAAATCGGTGAATTAATCTTGTACGTTGTCCGGACACCTTGAAGCTCCGGACGCTGATTCGCCGCAGCAACAATCTGCTTTGTAATCGTATCCAGCTCTTCATCCGTATGTCCGGACATATCCTGCAGTTCCATCGACCAGCCGCCTACCATGCCAAGCCCTGGAAGTGATGGTGTCGTAAAGGCCAGAACAGATGCTTCCGGATATTTCTGCATTCCAATGCCAAATGCCTGCCCTACCAGTGACTGGATCTGCGTTTCCGCACTTTTTCTCTCTGCCCATGGCTTCAAACCGACAAATAACGAACCGGAATTTGATTTTGGCCCAGAAGATAAGACATCATAGCCATCAATCTGCATCACATCACTGACCCCTGGCAAGGACTGAATATCTGCCGCAATCTTATCCATCGTTTCCTGCGTACGGTTCAATGACGTCCCCTCCGGCAAGCTTACCGAAGTAACAAAATATCCCTGGTCTTCATCTGGTACAAAAGTTGATGGTAAAACCTTGTACAAAAGTACCGTAAGACCGCAAACAATGAGCATAAAAATCACAGCCAGTTTCGCTTTGCCGATGCACCAGGCAACCGCGCCAGTATAACGCGCCTTCGTACGATCAAACCAGCGGTTGAACCAGGCAAAGAAATTTCCCAGTTTCCCTTGTGAAGAGCCTTCTTCCCGCTTTTTGAGCAGCAATGCGCAAAGCGCCGGCGTCAGAGACAAAGCAACAAAAGCCGACAAAAGTACGGAGATTGCAATGGTCAATGCAAACTGCTTGTATAAAACGCCCATCATGCCGCCCAGAAAAGCAACCGGAATAAACACGGCTGACAAGACGCAGGCAATTGCTACAACCGGGCCCTGTACTTCATTCATAGCCCGTTCGGTTGCATCCTTCGCAGATAGTCCGTCCTGCTGCATATGCTGTTCAACATTTTCAATGACAACGATTGCATCATCGACGACAAGACCTATGGCAAGTACCATAGCAAATAACGTCAATGTATTGATGGAAAATCCCAAAAACGTGAATGCTGAAAATGTGCCGACCAGTGAAACAGGAACCGCCAGCAGTGGTATGATTGTCGCTCTCCAGCTTTGTAAAAACAGGAATACGACAATGACAACCAGAAGCAATGCCTCAAAGAAGGTCGTTGCTACTTCCTGAATGGATTCACTGATATATTTTGTATTATCGACAATGGATTTATACTGCATATCCGGCGGAAAATCCCTGGACGAATCCTTCAGGATTTTTTGTACCTCTTGTACTGTCTCCATAGCATTTGCATCATTGGTAAGCTCGACCCCAAAACCAACCCCGGGAGCGCCGTTGATATTCGATATGATGTTGCTGCTCTTGCCGCCTGTTTCAATACGCGCAACATCCTTTAGCCTTACAAAAGATCCATTTGCTTCGGACTTCAGGATAACGTTTCCAAAATCATCCGTTGTCGTCAGACGGCCTTCCACCTTGCCGGTATACTGTTTTTCCTGTGTATCAGGCGCTGGCAGCTGGCCGATTGTTCCAGCCGGCGCCTGAACATTTTGTTCTTTGATTGCCGAGCTTACATCAGCAACGGTCAGACCAAGCTCTGCCAGTTTATCCGGATTCAGCCAGACACGCATAGAATAATCTGAGCCGAAAATAGAAACATCACCAACGCCTTTAACCCGCTTGATTTTATCCAGCAGATAAATATCCGCATAGTTTTTCAGGAAAACTCGATCGTACGTACTATTCGGTGATACAAGCGCTACCATCAAAGCCATGTCACTGGAAGCTTTTGTTGTTGTAACTCCAACAGACTGCACATCAGATGGAAGACTTGCATTTGCAATCGCGACATTATTCTGGACCTTGACAGCATCCATATCACCATCTGTATCCAGTTTAAATTTGACACTCAG
Organism: uncultured Selenomonadaceae bacterium; assembly: GCA_964611665.1. Lineage (GTDB taxonomy): Bacteria > Bacillota > Negativicutes > Selenomonadales > Selenomonadaceae > CAZTAP01. Next base: position 26,575 of record CAZTAP010000004.1, read on the forward strand.
GCTATAGTTTCCTGTATCATCTGAATTTGAGCTCATATAGTCCATGCCCTGTGTGCCATTGACCTGCTGCTCAATGATCTGGGCTACTGTCTGATTCACAACTGCTGCATTCGCACCAGTATACGTCGTACTGACACTGATGCTCGGCGGTGAAATCTGCGGATATTGCGCAATTGGCAGCTGCACGGCAGAAATTACCCCCAGAATCACAATGATCAGGGAAACAACAATAGCAAAAATTGGCCGATGAATAAAAAATTTTGACAAGATTGTCCCCCCTTACGACTGACCCTTAGATGCAGAATCGGTTGTTTTCTGTGCGGTGTCTGTCGTGAAAGAGAACTTCATCTCTTCCGGCGTCACCATCGTAACATCGAGATCTTTTCCTTCCTGAAGACTTGTCAATCCCTCTACCACAACAGTATCTCCTGCACTCAGCCCATCCTTGATGATATAATAACTGCCCAGTTTGTCCCCTAACGTCACCGTTTTAGATTGTGACTTGCCATCCGGACCGACCACGATAACAAAGGATTTGTCCAGCAGCTGCTGCACTGCACGCTGTGGTATCAGAAGAGCATTCGGTACCACGTCACCGGTAAGCCGCACACGGGCAAACATCCCCGGCAAGAGTATTCCATTTGGATTATCGAACAAGGCCTTGACCGTAAGTGTTCCTGTATTTTCTGATAATGCGCGATCTGCCTGGACGATCCGGCCAGAAAACGGATATTCCTTGCCATCACTCAATACAATGTTCACTTGGGCATTGCTTATACCATTGATGCCGCCCTGTGCTGAGCTTTGGAGTTTCAGATATTCCGTCTCACTGATGCTGAATTGGACAAAGACCGGATTCGCTGAGCCGATAGTGACCAGGCTCGTACTGCCGGCAGAGGCATACGTGCCCACTGCAACATCATCAACAGACAGTTTTCCATCCAGAGGTGCATAAACAACTGTATCTGCCAGATTTTCCTGTGCCTTCTGCAAAAGTGCTGCATCAGCAGCTGCAGCAGCCCGATAAGAATCCACATTAGACTGCTGGGTGGTAAGTGTCTGCTCTGATATCGCCTGCTGATTCCACAGTTCCTGATCCCGACCCAAATCAGTCTGCGCATTGCTCAGCGAGGCATTGGCTTTGGCCAGCTCTGCCTGCGCCGACAATACAGAAGACTCATACTGACGCGAATCTATTTTATACAGTGCCTGGCCGGCCCTTACCTGCTCTCCTCCCCTGACGTATTTTTCTACTACTGTGCCGGAAACCTTTGCCTGGACCTTGACCTCGTCCTTTCCTTTGACCTGTCCTGCATATTCTGCTGACAATGGTGCATCCTGTTGTACTACCTTCATTGCCTTAACCTGTACCGCACCACCCTGCATACTATTCTTGGTATTGCCGCAGCCGCTGAAGATCAATACAGCCAAAACGACTGCCAGCAAGGAAACCGTGATAAATCTACCCTCTTGAAAAACCAAATGAATGTACCTCCTTTTTCTTATGCTCCGCAAAACGCTGACATAAATCCTCCCAATATTCCTGAACTGCCGTTCTGCCCGCCTCTGTAAGTTCGACCATAATGCAGCGCCTGTCCGATAACGATGGCCCTTTCTTTGCATAGCCATCCGTAACTAATTTACGTAAAATCGGTGTCATTTGCTGACGTGTCAGAAATAAACGCGCACAGATGTCCTTAACAGAGAGTTCCCCATCTTCCTGCAGCATGAACAACACCATAAAACAGCTGATTGGAAGCGGCAGGACCGATGGGCAAAAAAACTGCCGATACGTAGCATATAAATCGGTAATGAAATGTTTTGCCATCCAGGTATCCGCCATGCTTTGTCCAGACATTCTCATCTCTCCTTCCCAACTTTACCGTTTGTCCAGATCTGCCTGATATTTCTCGACTGCCAGCTCTACAGGAAGCCCCATTGCTTTGTCCAGTGAGGCCTTGCTCACATTGTACGTATATAAAGCCGACACATAATTGCCTTGTGCGGAGCATAGCTTTTCTTCTGCATCCAGTACATCAAGATTTGTGCCAACGCCTGCACTATAACGCGCCTGCTCTATGCGATAATCTTCCTTTGCTTTTTCCAACGACTCCTGCAAAGTCTTAATATTTTTCTCTGCTGCAATGAGATCCAGGTACGCTGTACGAACCTCCAGCTGCACTGTATCTGCCTGTGCTAATGCACTCTCCTGTGCCTTATGCCAGGCGGCTTCCTTTTCTTTCACCTGTGCCTTAGTCACCTGATTATCAAATACATTCCAACTGGCTGAAAAACCAATACTCCAGGCATCTGAGCCTGCATGATTATCACTGAGCAGCCCTGTACCGGCAAAGGATCTGGCTGCCGTCCCGGAAAGCTGTAAACCCGTACCAGCTTTGGCAGCCTCCATTTCTGCCTGATATTCTTTCACAAGATACTTCTGCTCAAGCAGGTCCGGTCGATGCAGCAGCGCATAGCTTTCACATTCCTCCAGCACAAAACCATGTCGGGTATACGAAAGCTCATCTTTAATGATCGTCACTGTATCCGTTGCCAGTCCCACATCATTATTAAAAGAGGCCACTGCCACATCATAATCATTTTGCGATGATACCAGGTTTTGTCGTTCATTTGCCAATGATACCTCTGAACTCAGTACATCGGATTTTGCTACAGTACCCACACGATATTGCGCATTGACATTTGCCAGGTGTGCCTGCAGATTATCTACCGAATCCTGATATACCTGTACCTGACTCCGATATTTCAAGATATCAAAATAATCCTTTGTAACAGTCTTACGAATTGTTTGTTTTTCATTCTCCAAAGCCAGTACCGCCGCACTCAGATTAGCCTCTGCTGCTCTGCTTTTATTCTCCAGCTTCCCACTCGTATAAAGCGGAATGCTTAACTCCAGATCATGCGAAAATTCATGCCGGTCTTCTGTACTTTGATATGCTTTTCCACCAAAATGCTTTGCCGTCATCGACCAGGACACGGCAGGACCAAAGCTGCACCGCGTTTCTTTCCAGCTCCATTTGGCACTATCCAGGTCACTTTCACTTTCTTTAATGCTGTGATTTTTTTCCATAGCAAGCTGCAAACCATCTTCCAGGGTGAGTTCTATGGTATCTGCAGCAGCTGTACTGCCAGATACCGGCAGCAATAATGCTCCAGCCATCAGCACACCCAGACCTATATGGTGCCAAACCCTTTCCGTAATATTTCTTCTCCGGCATTTCACGTCTGCATCATCTCCTTCTGTATCCCTCTGCGGCGTCTGTACTCTGCACGATAAAGCATTAACGTCAGTACCAAAGATAAAACATCTGCCGCTGGCTGTGCCCAGACAAGCCCGCTAATTCCCACGACTTTCTGCAGGATAAATAAGGCTGGCACATAAATAATCCCTTGTCTGCTGATGTTGATCATCAGCGATGGGCGTGCAGCTCCCATAGCCTGCAAGGCACTGAGCAAAACAAAGAAAAGGCCAAATAGAAAACTTGTAACCAAAAGAATCCTTGCAAAATCAACTCCATAAGAAAATGCCGCAGATTCTGATAAAAACACCTGAATCAAATCATCCAAAAAGACATACGAAAGACCCGTCAGCAAAATGCTCAGTCCTGCCGCATACCACAAAGACATTTTCATGATTTCACGATAGCGATTCCAACTGCCTGCTCCTACACAGTAACCTAATAAGGGCTGAACCCCCTGTGCCAATCCAAGAGAAACCGTATTTGTTATCATTGTGATCTTCATCGCCACGCCGATTCCCGCCAGCGCCATAGCGCCATAGACTGCCATCTGCATATTCATGATAATCTGAGATACACTCATCAATACTGTACCAATGGATGCTGGAATACCAATTGCCAGCACAGCCCCGACTGCTTCTCCATGCCAGCAAAAATCCTTCCAGGCAATACTCAGGCTGGATTTTCCCTGCCAAAAATACCAAAGATAATACAGCGCTGCTGCAATGTTGCCAATAACCGTCGCAATAGCTGCTCCGGCAATATTCCAGCCAGCTCCCAGAATAAGCAGCGGATCCAGCAAGACATTCAACAGATTGCCAATCAGCATTCCATACATCGCTTTGCTTGCAGCACCTTCTGCCCGCAATACATTGGAATAACAAGTACCAATCAATACAAACGGCCCGCAAAATGCAACGATCTGCAGATATGTTTTAACCATTCCCCAAATTTCCGGCCCTGCACCCAAAAAAGAAAGCAGGGGCTCCATACCTGCAAGCATCAGCAAAGACATTAGTGTCCCAATACCTACGCAGCCCCACATACAAAAGGCCGATACCTGACATGCATACTCCTGCCGGCCCTCACCCAGAGCACGTGATATGACCGATGTCCCGCCTATACCAAAGACAGTTCCTACGGCCATAAACAATAAAAAAACCGGTGTTGCCAGGGATACTGCCGCAACCTGCAAGGCATCATTTGTCTGACTGATAAAAAAAGTATCCGCCAGGTTATAAATCAGGACCATGAGCATTGCAACAATTGATGAATTTGCATTTTTCAGCACTAGCTTTTTCACCGGCATAGAAGCAAACACTTCCACGGATGATTTTTGTTCCATCTTTTTCCTCCATTCTTTCATCAATTCAATCGCACCATATTAATAGTATGCTATCGATATGGTGAAAAACAATCCCGCCTTCGCGGGATCTCTGTTATCTTACTTCATATAGCTGCATACCTTCTGCAGTAATTCCTTGAACATATTTGCCTCCAGTTCAGTAAGTCCGGATAACAGATTCCTCTCTGTATCCGCCATATGCTCATAGCCTTTTTTGCAGCAATCCAGCCCGGAAACTGTAATACGTACCATTTTTATCCGTTTATCCTGCATATCGCCAAAAGACTCCACCAAACCCTTTTGCTCCAGCCTTGCAATGATTCCGGCAGTCGTCGACTGCGCAACATGAAGAATCTTTTCCAAATCCTTCATGGATGCCTCCTGACCGGGCAGTTTGCTCAGTGCAAACAAAGCCCCAGCCTGTACCAACGTCAGCCCGTCACTCCGCAATTCATTGTTCGCACGACGCTCCAGTGCATCATTTATCTGTTTGATCAACAAACCACATGGTTTTTTTTCTTCCATTCCATCACTCTCCGATGGTTTTTATTTTAGCATAAGACGGAACACAATTCAATAGCTAACTATTGAATTGTAATAAAATATTTACGATAGATTATACTGACTCCATCAGCTGGCAATCTTTAGATTCTGCACCAGTTCGTTTGTGAGCGGTTCCCAGCATTCAGCAAAATTCTCCAGAACATCGTCTGCCTTTTTCATAGCCTCCTGCAAGGAACGCAGTTTTTGCTGCATATTCTCACGTGCTTCTGCCAAAAGCCTGGCCCTTGCAGGCAAGCTTCTGGCCCCCAGCTTGGCGAGCTCGATGTATTCAATAATTTCCTCCAGCTGCATGCCGGCAATTTTCAGATTCTGGATAAGCTCCAGCCAGGAAACAAAGCTTTCATCATATACACGAATCCCGCTGGAATTGCGTGGTACCGCCGGGAGCAAGCCAATCCTCTCGTAATAGCGCAGGGTTGTGACACTTACCCCTGTTTTTTCTGCAATCTCGCCAATCGTCATGATGAACCGCCATCCTTTCCTTAAGCCTTTATCTATACGCACATAAGCTCTTCTTCATATCTTAAGAACAATTTTATCGTAAGCATAAGCCCATGTCTAATGCTTACTTTACATCTTTATCCATGCCTTTTACGTATAGATAAACAGCCATCACAAATTCCCCGGATAAACAAACCGCAGATGGCGCTGTGCGGCTGCCATCAGGCGATGGATCGTATCGGACGGTGTTGCAGGAAGAGATGACTGATAGCGTGGAAAATAACGGCTGATATGCAGTGGGAGTGACGGATCGATCTCTGCCAGCCAGTCTGACTCACGCTCCATCTCTTCTTCACTGTCATTCTTCCCTGGAAGGATCAGCGTTGTGATCTCAACATGGCAGGCTTCTGCTGAGAGCCGGATGGTCTGCTTCACCGTCTCAAGGTCGCCGCCTGCCCAATCATAGAAGTCCTGACGAAACGCCTTCAAATCGATATTCATCGCATCAACCCAGGGCAGAAGTTCGCGCAAAGGCTTCTCCATAATCATGCCATTCGTCACCAATACCGTCTTAAGTCCCTGAGCACGGAGCAGCCTGGCGGTATCCAGCAGATATTCCCAGCCAATCAAAGGCTCATTATACGTAAATGCTGCACCAAGATTCCCTGGCGATTTTTTCGTCAGGGATTTTGCTAATTCCGCCAATTCTTCCGGCAGGATCATCCGAGAAGGAATTTCCTGTCCGCTCTGTGAAATCTCATAGTTCTGGCAAAATGCACAGCGAAGATTGCAGCCAAAACTGCCTACCGACAAAATAAAACTGCCCGGATGAAAACGCCGCAGCGGCTTTTTCTCAATAGGATCCAAAGCCAATGACGTGATTTTCCCATAATTCAGCGATTCTATGCGCCCCTGCCGGTTCCCCCTCGCACGACAAAAACCGGTCTGACCTTCCTGCAGAGCACAACGATGCGGGCAGAGCATACAAACCGCCTTTTTTTCTGCTGATGCCATATGGCATACACCACCTTCAGCTCGACAGATTTCTTAACAATACGCTAAACATCACTTCTGGATTGACAGGCTTTGCTACATGGTCGTTCATGCCAGCCTCCCGACATTTCTGTATATCATCCGCAAAAGCATCTGCCGTCAGGGCAATAATCGGAATCTGCTTTGCATCCGGCCGCTGCAAGCTTCGAATCTCACGAGTTGCCTGCAGGCCATCCATGACGGGCATCCGGACATCCATCAGAATCGCAGCAAACTCAGCTGCTGCACTGGCTGAAAAAATATTCACCCCGATCTCCCCATTTTCTGCACAGACCACAGACATATTCTTATCCTTCAGCAAAGCTATGGCAATCTCCCGATTCAATGCATTGTCCTCACAAAGAAGCACCGTTTTCCCCGATAGCTTTGTATGATCATAGGATATATCCTGCCTTAACGGCACCTGAGATTCCTGTACCCTGGCAAAAGACAAGATCACCCGGAAAGCGGTACCCTCGCCGGGCTTGCTCTTTACTTCAATCGAACCTCCCATCAGTCTGACCAGCCGGTCAACGATTGAAAGCCCCAGCCCCGTGCCAACAGACTCATAGCCTTTACGTTTTTCCTGCGCAAAGGGCTCAAATAAATGCGGCAAAAAATCCTCATGGATGCCGATCCCATCATCACGAACAGTCATGACATAGCATGCCTTTCCCGCTTCCTGCTCTTCCTGGCTGACTATATACCAAATATGACCTCCCTGCGGCGTATAGCGCACCGCATTCGTTAAAAGGTTCAGGAAAATCTTTTCAATATTCAATTGATCTGCCAGAATCATATCATCCTGCATCTGAGAAAAATCAACTTGAAAATCGATTTTCTTATGTTCTGCCAGTTCCCGTACAGGCAAAGCAACTGTTGCCAGCAGTTCCATTGCACGGCATGGTTCCAGACGAAGTTCCAGCTTGCCGCTGCTGAGCTTTGATACGGTCAGTGTATCATCGATCAGGTCCAGCATGAGTTTGCTTGAAGCCTCCGCTTTGGCAAGAAAAGCATCCTTCTGCTCTGGCAGCTGGCTTTCTTTCCTTGCCAGCCGAATAAAGTTCATGACAGCATTCAACGGTGTACGCATATCATGACTGATATTGGCAAAAAATGTGTTTCTTTCCTCTGCATTTTTCTGGATTGCCGCAATCTGCAGCTTTTCTTTTTCCGTCTCAGCCTGCGCCGCTAATACCGCGTTGCGTTCACGCTCGCGAATCCTGAGCAGGATAATGGACCAGACAAGCCCAAGAACCAGTGCCAGCAGCAAACAGAAAGTCAGCAGCAATACATTCGGCGGAACCCTGGAAATCGCCGTTTTCCAGTCACTCTGAGGCAATGTATCTTTTGCCATGATTCCGCTAAAGCTTCCCTTTGTTGTTGCAATTCGTTTGTTCAGGATTGAGCACAGGATCAGATTATCACTGCTGACCGCTCCGCATAGCTCAAAAGAAGCCCCAGGCATAGGAATAATGCTATAGGCATTCGTATTGGTCTGGTTGAGCTGCCAGGTCGCACTAGGCAGCCCCAGCAATACCGCGGCTGATTTTCCTGCAGCCATGGCATCGAAACAGGCTTGTGCATTTGCATACATTTTGACTTCTGCCTCAGGGAATCCGGTGTGGATATTGTTCAGCAATGCATCTGGCGTTCCATTTCGCACGGCAATGCTGGCCAGACTGGATAACTCCCTGCCGGACTTTGCAAGCAGGACCCGATTCGCTGTATAATAATTATCAGTCAACGCCAGCCCGTACTGGTGTGCGGCAATGATGCCATTGCTAAAAAGCCCGAGCATATCCACTTCACCGCTTTTGATTGCTGCAACAGCCTCCTCTAATCTTTGAAAAACAACGTAGCGAAAACTAATGCCAGTATCTTTTCCAACCAATGCATAGTAATCAGGAATAATCCCCGTATCTGTGCCATCTGCCTTTTTCTCATAATAAGGCGCATCATGATCGAACACGGCAACACGGATAACCGGATGAGCGGTAAGATAAGCTCTTTCTATGGAAGAAAATGGCAAGGCATTGACCTTGTATTGCTCTTCATACTTGCTTTTCAATCCCTGCAGATAATCCACATTGCCCGCAAGGATCTGAAACAGCGCATGATCTGCCTGGTTTTTCAATGCCAGATCATCTTTGCGAAAAGCATAGTAAAAGGACTCAGGCAGAAATCTCATGATGGTCCTCAGTTTGTCAGCTTCCTCATGATAGACTGCAGTATAAACCTCAGCATCAATTTCCCCATTCAAAAGAGCCTTCTCCATCTGTGCAATGTCCGGATACTCAATAATTCCCGGTGTAACGCCGTGCTCTGCACACCATTTACGAAAATCAGCATTATTGGCATAAGTGGAAAGAAGACCGACCTTCATACGAGAAACCTGTTCAATATTGCCATAGTCCCAACGGTCATCATCAGCACGTACGGCCATTGTACTGTTCGTATAGCCAATTGCCACATCGGTAAAAAGATAGTTTGCTTCACGTTCCGGTGTTTTCACCACATCAGCAACTACATCATAGGTATGCTGGTCCAGTCCGCCAAGAAAATCTGAATCCAGAGAAGAATCAATAAATTCTACATTGAAGCCTGCTCGCTGTGCAATACTGATCATGCATTCAACATCCAGTCCATGCCAGATTCCCTGATCATCCTGATCCGCATACGTTGAATGGTTCAACACCCCAACCCGTACGACCGGTCTCATACCGCCAGGTTCCGCAAACACAGGACTCGCAAGGATAAAAAACACAAAGAACATCCATAAAAAACAGGCCAAAGCATTTGTGATTAAGCACCCTCTTTTCATAATAAGCGCCTCTTTCCTGCGATAATCTGCATTCTTCCTTAAACCCGATCCTGCACATCCTAAGCTCAGCTCTTTTTACCGCCCTGTATTGCATGAAGGCGCGGCCTCCGCACAGCAGGCGCCTTATACAAAGCAATCGGTTCGATAATCTCCTGCATGTCAAGCTGACGAAGCAGTTCGTCCAAATAGCCTGCTTTGCGCGCGTTCCGAATTTTATGAGCCAAAAATGCTGCAGAACGGTCCTGTATCTCCCACAGATTTCCATACCGCAGCATTGTCGTATCGATTTCCGGGAAAAACCCCAGACCGGCTAAGTATTCTGGCAGTTCTCCACGTTCATAAGCCAGTTGTATCCGTTCCTGCAATCGAAGTGCAGCCCTTGCAATGATTTCATCAAGCCGCTCCTCCCAACCAGAATGCTTCATGAAGCTGTTCCCTCCTGTTAAGGAAGCACTGATCAGGATACCGAAGCAATCCGTGTTTCCTTAATATTCTATTACCCATATCTTTTCATAATTCAAGATGCAGCCTCCGAAACCCTGCCCTTACGAAATATTTTTCCAAACAAATTACAAAAAAGGCTCATCCCGAAGAATGAGCCCGATTTAAATCTTATAGCTGCGGCCTGCATAGGTCATTTTCCCATATAAGCTGCAATTTCTTTCATACGATCCCTGACCTTGACATGGAATGGACAGCGTGGTTCGCATTCGCCGCACGCATTACAGTCAGAAGCCAGACGGCTCAGGGAAAGATAATGATCCTTCGCGAGCGCATCACCATTTTTCGCTAAATCATAATATTTATTGACATCGCCGATATTTATGCCTACCGGACACGGCAGGCAATGATTGCAATATATACAAACACCTTCCGTTACTGCCGCACCAGCGCCAAGGACTGCAGCATAGTCGCGTGAGGACTGCGAAGCAGACAGATATTCCATTGATGCCTGCATTTCCTTCATATTCTTTACCCCGGCCACGCAGGATGCAACTGCCGGCCAGTCAAGACAATACTGCACACATTGTGCGGTCGACATGGCCTGGCCAAACGGGCTGTCCGTTGCGGAAAGCAGCTTTCCGCCGCTATAGCATTTCATTACGGTTATCGCTGCGCCGCGCTTCTCCGCCTCCGCATAGAGTGCAGCCCTGTCCTGTGCCACGCGCAGGCCCTCTGCGGTATTCTCAAAATCATAGGCCGGATTCAGGCTGAACATGAATACATCAATAAGGCCTGTTGCCAAAAAGCGCCGGCTGATCTCTACCGAATGCGAGGAAAAACCGATGGAACGGATTGTACCTGCTTCCTTCAGCCGGACTGCATAGTCCAGCAGACCATTGTTCAGCATGGCATCATAGTCATCAGCCTGATCTACATAGTGGATCATACCGATATCGCTGTCACCGCTGCCATACAGGCGCAGCTGTTCCTCAAAGCCTTTTTTTGTCTCCTGCAGATCACGTGTCCTGTCGGTAACGCCTGCCATGTTGAAATATGCGCCGATATGCAGCTGTGCTGTGACATCCTTCCGCCGGCTTTTCATCCCACGGCCGATGGCTTCCGCCGGTGCGGCGGTCGGCATCACCATATCCATCAGATTGATGCCGCTGCCCAAAGCATAGTCAACAATGCGTGTAACTTCATCATCAGAGGATTCATGCAGGGAACCGACGCCCAGGGAAATCACGCTGACCTTTTGTCCGGTATGTGGAATTTCCCGATAAATCATCTCTGCCGCCTTCGCCGGAGCATTCTCTGTCTGTTCATTGGCACCGCCAAAATTCAGTAAACGGTCAAAATCATAGGTACCAAGAGCAGCCCCGACTGCACCGATTCCAAGCCCTTTCAAAAATGTACGCCGTTTCATTTCCTGACACCTCCTGATTTTCCCATTGCCCCGCGCTGCAAACGCTGTTGTGCATAATAAAACGCAATCGCATAAAGCCCCATGAGACAAAGCAGCAGCAAATAGTATACTCCTCCAGGCAGTCTTGATGCTGCAGTACCAAAGATATGCTTCATCAGCAAACGATCGCCCACATGGTCAAGACGTGATGCCAGCACGCCTGCCCAGCCAATGACGACCAACAGCCAGAAACGCAGCGATGGTGCCGTTTCCAGCCATCCGAGCGGCAGCTTCCTGAACCGCTGCCAAAGTGCCGTCCAGTGCATGCCCAGATGCATGCCGCCCAGGATCACCATGGCATAGGCACTCGCAATATGCAGCTGATGAATAAAAATACTGCGATGCAGGGCAGCGCCAGTCCAAAGCTCCCGAAAAACATGATTGGAAATAATCACCCCAGTAACCATCACGAGCAAAAAGCATACGACCAGCAAAACACCCAGTCCCGTCTGCAGCAAACGAAGCCTGCTCCATTTCCCGCGCACCATACTGCTGAACCAGCGGCGGTTCAGTCCAAGATGCCAGAGCACTCCCGCCAGCAGTACGAGTCCCAAAATCTCATGCCACAGCTGCGGCAAAAAATGAAATCCCATCGTCAGCAAAATCACGATCAGCATGGCTATATCCAAAATAAATCGCTTCATATCATCCACTCCCCTGTCAAAAAGGCCGCTTTTATTCCTTGTATACGTATAGCGTACCACCTTGAGCTGACTATAGGTCAAGATTTTTTTGCCGCTGCCGCCTGCAGGCAGGTGAAATGGCCCGCAGCAATTAGAGCAGTATTTTCTGTGCAAAATCATAACGAGTCGCCTATGATAAAATTTTTCCTCTCTCCTGCTCTGTTTCCAGCGATTGCCTTAGCTTGAAAATTCTTGGTTCCCACCTCGTTTCATAACAATGTAATATACCATCTGCCTGTTGAACCTTCTCTTGCAGCTGCAGTATTTCTTCCTGAAGTTTTTCCCGAGCTTCAACTAATAATCCCTCTCTTTCATCGAGTGCTTCAGGATAAGAATCCAACAAGCGAATATATTCCCGGATTGCCTTCAAGGACATCCCGGCTGCTTTCATCTGCTGCAAAAACCTCAGCCATTCAAGCAGTCTGACCGGATACCTCCGGCGTCCTTGATGGTCTCTTGACACCATAGGAAGCAAACCAATCTTTTCATAATATCGCAAAGTGTCTTTCGTCATACCCGATTTTTCTGCAAGCTCATTCAGCAACATGATGCATGCCCTCTTCCAGCATCTCAACATCATTTTCCAGGGTACGGATTTTTCTTGCCGGAACACCCCCGACCAA
>CAZTAP010000005.1:0-33990 GCA_964611665.1 uncultured Selenomonadaceae bacterium
AGCATGCGGTTCATACCCGCAGTGTCCGGAGTTCAAATCTCTGTGCCGCCACCATTTGTAAAGTAAAGCACATCTCATTGAGGTGTGCTTTTTTGCTGCGCCAAAAATAAAAGAAAAAATAAGACCGCTGCACGCGGTCTTATTTATCTGCATTCATTAATCGTTGCTTCTTCTCATCCATACCGGAATATCAATATTGTTAAAGGACGGTGCCTTCGGGATACTCGTCTGCTCTGACGGCTGTTGTCCAGGCATCGCTGGCTGTCCTGCAGTCGTCTCCTGCGGACGGCCCACACGCTCATCCTCGTCAAAGCCCGTAGCAATGACCGTGACACGCACCGTATCACCGAGTGTATCATCAAGCGAAGCACCAAAGATAATATTCGCATCAACGTTGGCAGCCTCCTGGATCGTGACGGAAGCCTCATTGACCTCAAACATACTGAGGTTCTCTGCCGCACCCGTGATATTAAGCAGAACGCCTCTCGCCCCCTGGATTGATGTCTCCAGGAGCGGAGAATCAATGGCAGCCTTGGCTGCAGCCACCGCTGCGTTCTCGCCGGAGCCTTCACCAATGCCCATGAGCGCAGAGCCTGCATTGCTCATGATGGATTTCACATCGGCAAAATCCAGATTGATCAGTCCAGGAACCGCAATCAAATCAGAGATGCCCTTGACACCCTGACGCAATACATCATCGGCAATGCGGAAAGCATCCATGATTGATGTCTTTTTATCAACAACCTGTAACAAACGGTCATTCGGAATCGTAATAATTGTATCTACATGCTGCTTAAGATTCTCAATGCCAGACTCGGCTTTCTTTTGACGCATGCGTCCTTCAAACGTAAACGGCTTGGTGACAACACCAACCGTCAATGCGCCGACCTCACGTGCACATTCTGCTACGATCGGCGCAGCACCTGTACCCGTACCACCGCCCATACCAGCAGTAATAAAGACCATATCTGCACCCTGCAGATTCTCCAGAATTTCCTCGCGGCTCTCCTGCGCAGCCTTTTCACCGATTTCCGGACGCGCACCGGCGCCCAGTCCGCGCGTAAGCTTTTCGCCGATCTGCATACGCTTTGGTGCCATGGCATGTAAAAGCGCCTGAGCATCGGTATTCACCGCAATGAACTCAACACCCTTCAAACCAGATGAAATCATGCGGTTCACCGCATTGCTGCCGCCGCCGCCTACGCCAATAACCTTGATTTTTGCAAATTGATCTAACCCCATGTCATCCAATTCTATCACTATAATTAACCCCCATGACGTTTCGTATTTGATGCCCCCCTGCAAATACCCGTCGTTTTGCAGATGCGAAAGCTTTCTCTCTAATATGTCTCTTCAATTTTACCATCTATTCTTATTTTATTCTATAAAAAAATGAAAAAATCCTTTTTTCTCCATGAATTTTTCACATTTTCAGCCAGAACAAGAGAACATTATTTCTTTTTAAGGAAGTAACGACGAATAATCGCCAAATTCTGGAAAATGCGTAAACCAAAAGCCAGCAAGGCTACATAATAAAGATCGATTCCCAGCCGATCTCCGACATAAACAAGAAAGGCCGCCAACAGAGCATTGGTAAAAAATCCCGTAATGAACACAGTATTGTCAAAATGTCCCTCAGCTGCAGCCCGCAGACCACCAAAAACAGAGTCCAGCGAAGCCAGCAAGGCTACGGAAAAAAGCTTTGCATAAGCCAGAGGAACAGAAATCGGGCACAGGACCCCGAGTGCGATTCCGATCAACAGACCGGCAATTGGCAAAATCATGATTTCCCCTCCTCTGCTGCAGTAGAAAACTTCGCATATTTAAACTGCATCGTTCCCTGATAAGCCGGAATCTTCACCGAATCGCTGAGTTTCACGTCCAGCTGGATGCCCCATACCTTCAGTGTTTCCTCTACACCGCCGCGCATGCGGATCGATTTCTCGAGGCTTTCCTTATCGCCAATCGCCCGGATTTCGAACGGAGGAGCAGAACGTACATTATTCACCGAAAGTGTCGGCCCGGCACAGCGGATTTCTGAAGTACCCAGCATGCGCTGACCATTGATGGAAATCGCCTCCGCACCTGCAGCACGCAATTCATTCACGACACGCAGCAGATCATCATCATGAATCAGGTAGAGATTGGGATTCTCTCCCGCTTTGGATACCGCTTTGCTGTCATCCAAAGTCACGACAACTCCCGGCCCTTCCAGTGCAGTAAAGCCGCCCATCATCTGCAGTTCTTCCTCATCCTGACTGCCCGCATTTCCCTCCGCAGCCTTTGCCTTCGTCTGCTTCAGCTCATCTTTTAGTTTATCCCGCTCCTTCTCCGTCTGCAAAAGACGCTCAGAAAGCTCCTCCACACGCTGATAGGATACAGAATCCTTCAAATCCTCCGTCGTACGGAACTGCACAGCCAGCATAAACCCCAGGACCATACAAACCAGGGCAATAGACCAGCGCTGCTGTTTGATTTCTTTCATGGATTACCTCCTCACGATTTGAACCGAATAAACGGTGCCGTATAATTAAAATCAACATACTCAATGGGATGCCTGGCCGTCTTGAGATCCTGCAGGAAAGTTTTTGTCAGCGCCGCCTTTTCTTCCAGACGTTCCAACGCACCCAGCCGGATCTGCACCGCACCGGTCGTATAGGCAATGACATGCTCAGGCGATGCCAGCGAAACCTCCGAAATCTGGTTCAGCGAAGCCTCATCCAGTGCCTGCAAATACGTCAGTGCCCTGCGGATATTTTCATCGCGTACTTCATCGCCGACATACATATCCCGCAGACTTATCCCTGTAATCATCGGAATCGGCATTTTTTTCAACGTGCGATAAGCATCCAGTACCATCCCCTCATGATCGATGTCAAGATACCCATACTCACAGGCAATCGTTGCGGCCGGTTTCCTTTCCTTGATCTGGATTTCAAGGATGTTCGGCATAATCCGGCGCACAGAAGCCTGCTCAATACGCAGATCCTTGGTCAGCGTCCTGACCGCTGTATCAGTTTCCAGCCGAAACATCGGTTCGCCCTGATAAACCCCGGCAATGCGGCACACCTCATCCTTGCTCAGATAGGTATTGCCTGTGACATTGATCTGACGCACGACAAAAATCGGTGAATATACCACAATGGCCACAATGGCAGCGCAGATGACAAGAAACCAAAAGCCTTTCAACAGACGCCGCGGGCTCCTATGACGCGTGGTTTTTTCCTCTCCCATGCCCCTTCTTCCCTTCTCTTATCAGAAAGCCGGACAGCAGTGACCTGTCCGGCTTTCTTTATCCTTCGTTTACTTTTTGCTAAAACCAGCCATTTCAAGGATGCGTTCGCAAAGCTCCGGGAATTCGACGCCCATTGCCCTGCCGGCATCCGGGACCAGAGAAAGCTCCGTCATACCCGGTACAGAATTCACTTCGATGACATAAGGAACCTCTGCTTCACTGAGCATCATATCCACGCGGGCTACCCCCCTGCAGCCGCAGGCACGGAAAGTATCCACGGCCAGAGCCTGGATCTTTCCGGTAAGCTCTTTTGACACACGTGCTGGAATGATATGCGTAGAAGCACCCTTCGTGTATTTGCTTTCATAATCATAGCGGCCGGAAGCCGTCGTAATCTCAATGATTGGAAACGCCTCTGCTGTCTCTTCATTACCCCAGACTGCTACGGTGAGTTCCTTGCCCTGGATGAATTCTTCAACAAGAACCTCATCATTATAGCGAAAAGCTTCTTCCAGTGCTGACTTCAGCTCTTCCTTTTTCTCGACAATGACCACGCCGATGCTTGAGCCCTGAGAAGCTGCCTTCACGACAACCGGTATAGAAAAATCACGCGCAATCTCTGCCGCAAGATCACGCTTCATCTCGTAGCTGTAATAGGTACGCGAACGCGGTGTGGAGATGCCTGCACCGAGGAATACCCGCTTCGAAGCTGCCTTATCCATAGTGACCGCAGCAGCCAGCACGCCGGATCCCGTATAAGGAATGCCCAGCATATCAAGTGTGCCCTGCAGCACGCCGTCTTCACCGTATTTGCCATGCAGTGCATTGAACACCATGCTGCAGCCGCTCTTTTTGATCTGCTCTGCGAAATTCGGCGGATCAAGTTCCATGCCCTCTGCTGCATAGCCCTTGGATTGCAGTGCCTTCAAAATTGCCGTTCCCGTCTGACGGGAAATCTCAGCTTCGGTTGACGGGCCGCCCATAACGACCACGATTTTATCCTGATTCATGTTTTCAGCTCCTCATTTCTGCAGTAATTCTACGAGCTCCTCGCCCGTCTTATAGATATCCCCGGCTCCCATCGTCATCACCAGATCCCCCGGCTGCACAACAGACTGCAGGTAGCCGGCAACGTCCTCGCGCTTCGGTATATAAACGACCTTCTGCGCAGTCTGGCGCAGTACCTCATCCGCAATGAGCTGACCATTGACACCGGCAATCGGCGCCTCACCTGCAGAATAAATATCCGTAAGTACAAGAATGTCCGCATTCTGGAAAGCTGCACCAAAATCCTTATGCAGAAGCTGCGTACGCGTATAACGGTGCGGCTGGAACGCGCAGATCAGGCGCTGCGGCTTCGTCTGTTTTGCTGCAAGCAATGTCGTGGCAATTTCCGTCGGATGATGTGCATAATCGTCAACGATCCAGACATCCTTCACGCGTCCCTTGGTCTGGAAACGACGCTTTGCACCATGGAAACAGGCAAGCCCCGCAGCCATCTGTTCAACAGACAAGCCAATGGAAATCCCGGTTACAACGGCAGCCATCGCATCAAGCACATTATGACGTCCTGGGATGTTCAAGGCAACATGTCCAAGATTTTTTCCCTCATGCATGACATCAAAAGAAATCCCCGCACCTTCTGTCTGGATGTTCGCTGCCTGATAATCCGCCGGCTGTTCGATTGCATAGGAGATGTACTTCCGATCCAGCTTGCTGGCAATATTACGGATATTTTCATTTTCAAAGCACAAAACAGCATAGCCTGTTTCCTTATCGACATTTTCCATAAACTGCCTGAATGCCTTACGGATATTATCCATCGTGCCATAGTGGTCCATATGATCGTTTTCCACATTCGTCACGACAGCAATATGCGGCCTGAGCTTCAGGAAGGAGCCATCGCTTTCATCCGCTTCAGATACAAGATATTCACCCTTGCCAAGCTTTGCATTGCTGCCCAGATAGTCCACCTCGCCGCCAATGATGATCGTCGGTGATACCCCGGCATGATCCAGCGCAACCCCGAGCATCGAGGTCGTCGTTGTCTTGCCATGCGCGCCAGCTACTGCAATTCCCTTAGCTGCATTCAAAAGCGCTGCATTGATATCCGAGCGATGGAACTTCCGAATGCCCAGTTCACGTGCCGCTACGACCTCCGGATTGTCCTCCGGAATCGCCGTCGATACGACAATAGCATCTACGCCCTGTACATTTTCCCTGCACTGCCCCTGAAAAACTTTTGCGCCTAACGCCTTAAGGTTCTCCACGATCTCCGAACTGCCCAGATCCGAACCAGATACCTCATAGCCTTTTTCCACCAGGATTCTGGCCAGAGCACTCATCCCGGCACCACCGATACCAACAAAATGAATTTTATGTATATCTTTAAGCAACAATTTCTCCCCCTTTGTGAATAGATCTCCCCATAAGCATATCCCAGTATTTCTTACTTTGCAATCGCCAACGCCATATCCGCAATGACCTCAGCGGCCTGCGGGCGTCCAAGCTGACGGCTTGCCCGTGACATGCGTTCCAGCTTCATATCCTCGCTCAAAAGCTCTGTGAGCACAGAGGATAACCGCTCTGCCGTCAGATCCTTATTGAGGATCATGCGCGCTGCGCCAGCATCTTCCAATGCTCTCGCATTATACTCCTGATGATTCTCCGCCGCATAAGGATACGGAATCAAAACCGCCGGAATTCCCTTTGCCGTAAGCTCAGCAATCCCCGTAGCACCGGCGCGGAATACCGCCAGATCAGCAATCGCCATCGCCTGCGGCATATTGTATAAATATGGGCAAACGCGGATATGTCTGCATTGTTCGAGATCCACGCCTGCCGCCTTCAAACGCGCCATCACATCTTCATATTCCCCTTTGCCTGTGGCATGCAGGAACTGGACCTGAGGATGCTGCGCCGCATTCTTCAATACATCAATCATTGCCCGATTGATGCTTCGGGCCCCCCGGCTGCCGCCGGATACCAGCACAGTCTTTTTCCCTGAATCCAGCTGAAAGGCCTTGTAGCCAGCCAGCCGGTCAGCGGAAAGGACCTCGGAACGAATCGGGTTCCCGGTAAAGACAACCTTGGCCGCTGGAAAATGCGCCGCAGCTTCCTGCGTACCAACGGCAATGCGCGTTACGAATTTCGCAAGGATTTTGTTGGTAATGCCCGGAATGACATTCTGCTCCTGAATCAGCGTCGGTACATGCATAAGGCTCGCAGCCAGCAGAATCGGGCCGCATACATAGCCGCCCGTGCCAATCACGACATCCGGCTGAAATCGCCGCACAATAGCAGCGGCCTTCATGACCCCCGCCATCGCCTTGCCTGCACGCAGAAGATTTACCGGTGTAAGATGGCGCTCAAAGCCACGGATATCTACCGTTTCAAAGGGCAGCCCCTCTTTGGGAATAATATCTGCCTCAAGCCCGACTTTTGTGCCGACATAAAGAAACTCCGCGTCCTTAACCTTTTTCTGTAACGTTCGGATAAGCGTCACGGCCGGATAGATATGACCACCTGTGCCGCCGCCTGATACAATGATCTTCAATCTTTTTACCCCTTACAATTTCTTTACCAAATCTTTAAATACCCGTCCACGTTCTTCATAGCCATCAAACATATCAAAGCTGGCACAGGCCGGCGAAAGCAGCACAACCTGCGGCGGTTTCGCTAAATCATGAGCAAGCTCAACGGCCTTTTCCATGGAATATCCGGCTTCATGGATGTGTGCAGATGCAAATCCCTGCTTCAAGGCAGCCTCTTTGAACCTCGCTGCCGCTGCCCCAAGCAGGATCAGCTCATCCACGCGTTCAACCACCAGCTGCATGAAATCCGTAAGATCCGTCATTTTATCATCACCACCAGCCAGCAGAACAATATGGTCCGGAAAAGTTTCCAGTGCCTTGATTGCTGAATCCGTATTCGTTGCCTTGGAATCATTGAAATATTCAACACCAGCCACCGTCGTTACCGGCTCGATCCGATGCTCTACTCCGCGGAAGCTTTGGAGTACCTGTACCATCTTCGCAGGTTCAGCTCCAGCCAGAAAAGCCACCGAAGCAGCAGCCAGTGCATTCTCTGCATTATGCCCGCCCTTGATGCCAAGCTCATCCGTGCGGCAAAGCTTCTGCTCCCTGCCCTGCCAATGGATCGTGAGCACAGAATCCTCGATGCAGGCTCCTTCCGTGAGCTCTTGCTGACGGCTGAAGAAAAACACCGTACTTTTGGCGCGCTGCGCCATCGAGCGCGTATGCTCATCATCATAGTTCAGCACAAGATAATCATCCTTCGTCTGCTGGGCAAAAATCCGTTCCTTCATCTGCTGATAGACCTCCAGGGAGCCATGACGAACAACATGATCCGGAGTCACATTCAAAATAGCCGCAATATGCGGATGGAACAAACGCGAAGCCTCCATCTGGTAGCTGGAAATCTCCGCTACCGTACAGCCTTCAGTCCCCACACGCATAACCTCTTCGCAAAGAGGCACACCAATGTTGCCGCCGACTCCGGTATGCGCATGACCATACTTTGTCTCCATCAGCAAGCCGAGAAGCGTAACGGTTGTCGTCTTGCCATTCGTGCCTGTCACTGCGTAGAGCGGTGCTTTCGCCAGACGATAGGCCAGCTCGACCTCGCTCATCACTTCGATACCGCGCCGTAAAGCCGCCTGAAGCAGCGGGATGCGGACAGGCACAGCCGGTGATACAATGACAAGCTCCACTCCCGTCAGCTGGCTCTCCTCCTGCCTGCCAAGCAAAAGCTCGATTCCAGCCTCACGCAGTTCATTCAAATCATATTTGATATCCTTTTCCAGCTTCGCATCACTGAGTGCAACATCAGCTCCCAGCTTCTTCACAAGCTTTGCCGCCGCAAAACCGCTGATTCCAGCTCCGACAACAAGAATTTTTTTATTCGCAAGCTCCAATTTTCCTGCCTCCAAATCAACTCAGTTTCAAAATTATCATGGCCAACAGACTGAATAGAATCCCCACCGACCAGAAAACTGCCACGACCTTATTTTCCGACCAGCCTTTAAGCTCAAAATGATGATGGATCGGGCTCATGAGAAATACGCGCTTTCCACGTGTCTTGAACGAAGTGACCTGGATAATGACAGAAAGTGCTTCCATCACAAATACGCCGCCAATGAGTACCAGCAAAACCTCCGTACGCGTCAAAAGGGCCACTGCAGCCAGAGCACCTCCCAGTGCCAGCGAACCGGTATCCCCCATGAATACCTTCGCCGGATGTGCATTGAAGCGCAGAAATGCAACACAGGCTGCCGCAATTGCCGCACAGAATACAGCAAGATCGCCCTTGCCAAAATGCAGGCAGACAAACAGATAGGCAATTGAAGCCACAGTAACCGTCCCCGCAGCCAGCCCATCAAGTCCATCGGTGAGATTTACTGCGTTCGAAGTTCCAACGAGCACAAAAATCACAAGCAGATAATAAGCATAGCCCAGATCGATCTGCGTATTCAGCAGAGGAATCCATAGATCCGTATGGAAACCAAGCTCATGGATGCCAAAGTACGTAACTACAGCAGCAATGATGAGCTGTCCCAAAAGCTTCTGCTTCGCTTTAAGACCAAGATTCCGCTTCATGACCACCTTGATATAATCATCAAGGAATCCCAGGACAAAATGTCCCAGCATCACAAAAAGCGCGAGCAAAATCTCGACGGTGAGATGCACCGCGACACAAGTCGCAAGCGTAATGCCCAAAATGATCATGATGCCGCCCATCGTCGGCGTACCGCTTTTTGCCTGATGGCTCTTCGGCCCTTCCTCACGGATGCTCTGTCCAAATTTCAGCTTATGCAGTTCCGGAATAAAGAACGGACCGGTAATAAGCACGAAGCCAGCGGCAAGGATAACCGCGATCAACAATGTACTGCTTGCCATTTGCAATAAATCCCCCTATAAATTACAACAAATCAATGATTTTTTCCATCTGCATGCCGCGTGAGCCCTTGAACAGGACCGTATCTCCCGGCTGCAGGATCTTGTGCAGGACCTTGCCCGCCTCTTCATGTGAGGCACAGCGGTAAACCTGCTGCATACCGCTCTCCTCGGCTCCCCTGGCGATATGTTCTCCCATTTCACCGCGCGTAAGCAGTGCATCCACATGCTTCTCTGCAAGCTCGCGGCCCACATGCTCATGTGCCTCGACAGCTACGCTGCCAAGTTCAAGCATATCTCCCATGACCGCAATCTTACGTCCTTTCGCTACCTCAGCCAGCGTATCGATGGCAGCCGTCATCGACATCGGGCTTGCGTTATAGGCATCATTTATGACCTGATACCCGCCAACCTGCCTGCACTCAAAACGCATCTTCGTGACCTCAAGGCCATCGAGCCCCCGCTGGATTTCTTCCGCGGTAAAGCCAAAGGATACGCCGGCCGCAATAGCTGCGAGCGCATTGTATACGTTATGGCGTCCTACCATGGAAAGAGTGAATTCATGGCGCTCATTCCGGAACTTTGCCATAAACTTTGTTTTCTGCCCCTCTGTGCGGATTGCTCCGCCCCAGATATCAGCTTCCCGTTCAATCCCAAAGGTCAGCACGCGCACTCCCGGCTTAGCCTTGCTGCGCATCGCTGCCACATAATCATTATCCGCATTCAAAATGACCGTTCCGCCAGAAGGAACAGCTTCCACCATTTCAGACTTGGCCTTCGCAATATTCTCAAGAGAACCCAAAAGCTCCATATGGGTTTCTCCCACATTTGTGACAATCCCCAAAGAAGGCGCAGCCATAGGCGCCATCGCTGAAATCTGTCCAAGACCCCGCATACCGATTTCCACTACGGCTGCCTCATGTTCCTTAGTCAGCTGCAGCAAAGTAAGCGGCAGGCCGATTTCATTGTTGAAATTTGCCTGTGTCTTCAGGACCTTCCATTTGGCAGAAAGGACAGCCGCTGTAAGATCCTTGGTTGTCGTCTTGCCGTTCGAGCCCGTAATCGCCACAACGGGCAGATCGAACTTCATTCGCCAGGCATGAGCCAGCTGCTGATAAGCCAGCAGCGTATTCTCAGCCTTCAATACGGGCACGTCAATGCCCTCAAGCTTTCCGGCAGGGCACTCCCTGCTGACCACTATGCCCGCAGCCCCCTTGGCGACAGCATCAGAAACGAAATCTTCTCCGTTGAAGCGTTCGCCTTTAAGCGCAACAAAAAGCACACCCGGCTTGATCTTTCTTGTATCCGTAACCACATCAGAAAATACAGCCTGTTGACCAGCGGCTTCTGCCGCAATGATTTCTGCAGTCTCCTGCACAGTAAATGACGGCATTACTTCTTCCCCCTGATTGCCTCGCGGGCAACTTCTTTATCATCGAAATGAATGGTTTTGTCCTTCAATATCTGATAGTCTTCATGTCCTTTGCCGGCAATGACAACGATATCATCCTTTTCTGCCAGCTCCACCGCACGGAAAATAGCCGCCCTGCGGTCTGTGATTTTCTCATGCAGCTTCGTGCCAAGCTTTTCCCTCACCCCGGCCTCAACCTCAGACAAAATAAACTCCGGGTCCTCAGAACGCGGATTATCCGAAGTCGCCAGCACGACATCCGAAAGCTCTGCTGCAATACGGCCCATAATCGGCCGCTTAGTGCGGTCACGGTCCCCGCCGCAGCCAAACACCGTGATGATGCGTTTTTTTGCAATCTGACGTGCCGTATGCAGGATATTTTCCAGTCCGTCCGGTGTATGTGCATAATCCACAATCACCGAGAAGTCCTGTCCCTCATCGACCAGCTCGAAGCGCCCCGGTACACTCCTGAACTCCTGCAGGGCTTCTTCAATGATCTTTGCATCGATATGTTCAGCCAGCGCAGCCCCAACAGCAGACATGACATTATAAACGTTGAAAATCCCCGTAATCTTCAGGCGAAGGTCCATGCGCCCAAAAGCACCCAGCAGAGAAAAATTCGCACCACTGGCCAGGACATCAATATCTACCGCCTGCAAAGAAGCCTGCTGATGAATCGCATACGTCAGCTGTGCACACTTTGCATGCTCCAGCATCGTTGCGCCGGCGGCATCATCGATATTGACCACGGCTGTCTTGCCTTCTTTCGCGCCTGCTGCACTTACAAGATCAAAAAGCTTTGCCTTGGCCAGCTTATAATTTTCCAGTGTTTTATGATAATCGAGATGATCCTGCGTGAGATTCGTAAAAACTGCTGTATCGAATTCGCAGCCTGAAACACGGTTCTGATCAAGTGCATGAGAAGAAACCTCCATGACCACATAATCCATGCCCCGCTGCTGCATAAGTGCCAGCGTATTTTGAAGTTCCACGACATCTGGTGTCGTATTATGGATGGGCAATACTTCATCCTCTACCATGATCTGAATGGTCCCGATAAGACCTACCTTATAGCCTGCCTTGCGCAGGATTGCACGCGTCATATAACTTGTCGTTGTCTTGCCGTTCGTGCCCGTAATCCCGATGATCCGCATTTTCTGTGCCGGATTATCATGAAAATACGGCATGATTGTATCGAGCGCCCCGCGAAGACTTGGAACCTGCAGCACGGCCATGCCCTCTGCCGGCACCGGGATATCCTTTTCCGTGAGAACAGCCGCCGCGCCCTTCTCGATGGCCTGCGGGATGAAGCGGTGCCCATCGACATGGACACCTTCTATACAAACAAAAAGCGTACCCTTTGTTACCTTGCGTGAATCATGCTCAATGCTGCTGATTGTCAGCTCCTTGTTTCCAATAAGCTTTGCACCCTTCACCAGGGCTGCAAGCTGCGCCAATGTCTTTTGCATTTCTGTTTCCTCCTAAAGATCTGCTGAAATTAAGAACAGATACTAAACCGTAGTATATTATAACGCCATTGTTCAGGATTCCGCAAGGCGAAATCAAATCAAAAAAGAAAGAGGCTGCTGCATGATGTGCGACAGCCTCTGAACTCTACTAATGAATGAACAGTCATGCACTGCACCCGGCTCACTCCTGCTTATCTGCCGAGAAATATACGGCCTGCGGCACGACCATGCCAAGCTGCTCAATCGCAATCCTGCGGATACGCTGCGGGGCTTTCAGCTGTGCAATATCAATGCGCAGCCGGTCATTCTCATGCTCCAGCGTCTCCGTCTGCTGCTGCAGCTTCACGAGCTCATAGCCCCGGCTTGCGCTGAGCCCGCTGCGGATGGTAACCAGCATAGCCATGACAGACAGCAGCACCAGAAGGATAAGACATCTTGAACGTAAATGTGTATTCAATGCCGGGCGCCTCCGTTGCTGATGTTTCGGCGCATTTACCGGCGCCTCTCTTTCTTCCAGAATCTCATATTCCTCTGCACGTTTAGCAAGCATTGGCTTTCCCTCCCCCCGGTAGTTTCTCAGCAATTCTGAGCTTTGCGCTCTTTGCCCTGGAATTATTGGACAATTCCCCTGGAGTTGCCTGCAGCGGCTTGCCAAGAATCCTGATTTCCGGTTTATGATGGCACATGCACACGGGCAATTCAGGCGGACAGATACAGCCCTTTGCCATATCACGCAGTGTATTCTTGGCAATACGGTCTTCCAGCGAATGGAAGGTGATAATCGCGATGCGCCCGCCAGGCTTCAAATGATGCACAGCTGTTTGAAAAGCCCGCTCCAGAATGCCAAGTTCATCATTTACTTCAATGCGTATGGCCTGGAAAACACGTTTAGCCGGATGTCCTCCGCTGCCATTGCGCACAGCAGCAGGGATAGCTTTCTTGATGAGGTCGACAAGTTCTCCCGTGGTCGCTACTGGCTTTTCCACACGCGCGGCAGCAATGAAACGGGCGATACGCCGGGACCATCTCTCTTCACCATAGGTCTTGAAAATACGGTTCAGCTCATCCTCGCTATAAGTATTCACTACATCATAGGCGGAAAACTCAGCCTCCGGGTCCATGCGCATATCCAAAGGCGCATCCTGCATATAAGAAAACCCGCGCTCCGCCGTATCCAGCTGGTAAGAAGACACCCCCAGATCGAACAATACGCCGTCCACCTCCGATGCCTGCTGCTCCGCAAGGATCTGTTCAAGCTCCCGGAAATTGCGATGCACGATATCCACCCTGCAGGCTGCATGCTGCAGCTTCCCGGAAGCTGCTTCGATTGCAGCCTCATCCTGATCAATGCCAATGAGCCTTCCCTCCGGCTGCAAAAGCTCCGTGATCCGGCAGGAATGTCCTGCACCGCCAAGCGTACAATCCACATATGTCCCGGCCGGGTTCGTTACCAGGCCTTTAATTGTCTCTTCCAGCAAAACGCTGATATGATGAAATTCCATAGATACGCCCCTCATATCCCCAAATCCGCCAGGGTTTCTGCAATTTGTGTGACGGCTGGATTGATTTCGTCATTATATTTATTCCAAACGGACTTGCTCCATACTTCAATGCGGTTCGAAACGCCAATCAATACGACTTCCTTTTCCAGCGCAGCATAACTTCGCAGATTGCCAGGAACAAGAAAACGGCCCTGCCGGTCACACTCCAGCATGCGCGCTCCCGAAAAGAAGAATCGCACAAAAGCTCTGGCTTCCGGCTTGGCAAGCGGAAGCTGCTTCAGCTTATCCGAAAGTTTGCCCCATTCCGTCTGATCATAAAGAAACAAGCAGTTATCCAGTCCTTTTGTGATGATAAACGATTCACTGAGTTCTGCACGAAAATCAGCCGGCAGAATAACTCTGCCTTTCGCATCAATTGAATGCACATATTCGCCCATCAGCATCTCGTTTCACCACCTCAGTATCTATTAAACCACATTCCACCACTTTGTGCCACTTCTAATTCTTATTTTATTCTTTTCTTCCACGCAAAATCCTTCTAATGAAAAGAAGATTTTTTCTTTTCTGGACTGCTAGTCCTAAAAAAGCTAGAAGAAAAGCCCCTCCGCGATAAGTGCGAAGGGGCTCCTGGGTCTATTTTCTTATTTTTTCTTAGCTTTTTATCCAGCCGAATCGCTCAAAAATCGGCACATAGCGTATACGCTCCAAAAAGGACTTAAACGTGTCCTCCGTATGGAAGATTGGCACGCGCTCCAAAGCATACAGATTGCTTGCCTTATCCACATTCCCATACTTAATCGTAAACGCCGCCTTATAGCCTGCATCTTTGACCAGCTGGGCAATATGCAGATTATAGGTTCCGGTAGGATAGGCAATATAGTCCACCTGTTTGCCAAGATGATCCTCAATGGCCTTCTTGGAGTTCACAAGCTCTGCCCGCAGTTCATCATCGCTGAGCTCTGTCATCGACTTATGCGAAACCGTATGGGATTCGATGGATATGCCGTTTGCCTCCATCTCCTGTGCCTGTTCCCAGGTCAGATAGTTCTTCTGTGTCCCCATAAAGCTCGTCACAACAAAAACGGTTGCCTTGAAGCCATATTTCTTCAAGATCGGATACGCATTCTGATAATTGTCCTTATAGCCATCATCAAACGTGATAAGCACCGGATTTTCCGGAAGATCCGCCTCGCCAGCCAGGCTGGCATAAAGCTCATCCGGTGTAATCGTATGGTAATCATTGCGCTTCAGATAGTCCATCTGTGCAGCAAAATCATCCGGCAGCACCGAAAGTGAGATATTCATGTTATCGATCTTATGATAATTGAGGATCATGACCTTCTCACCTTTTGCACTATCCTGCAGCATCTTCGCATTCATATTGCGCGGACTAACCAGCAAAAACGGAATCGCCGCCAGCATGAACAGCAGCAGGACCCGCTTCACCCAGCCCGTTTTTTTCGAGGACTGTGCCCTGATAAACATCTTCAAAATCCCCCTTCAATAACGATAAAAAAGTCCCGCACGCCTGCCATGCATGCGCCAAAAAAAAAGCACGAGCGCAGCGGCAGCAAAAAACAAAGCAATCCATTGCCCGATATGGATTGTAAAGGGCGCCTGTGTCGACAGATAGAAAAAGCCACAGCCAAAACGAATCAGTGCCAAAAAGATAACTGCCAGCAAAAAAATGCAGCCCCTGCGGAAGCGTCCTGTACGAAGCTGCCAGAAAGTCAGCACTGCAGTCAAAAGCAGAACCAGCAGCTGAAGCCCCATCTGGTACAACGCCACCGGATGGAAATATTCATAATTTTCAAAACCAGATGGGCGATAACGAAATTCAATATATTCCGCCAGCGTATGGTCATTGGGCAAATTCGCAGGAAGCGGCATGCCCACTGTCATCTGAGTTACAAAATTGCCGAACTCACTGACTGCCGTACCCAGAATAATTCCCGGAATCATCAGATCCAGCCAGTACCAGACATCCAGTCCCTTCCAGTAACAGCAGAAAATCATGGCCAGCAGAAAGCCAGCGGCCCCACCGTAAAAAGATATGCCGCCCTGCCACAGGCACAAAATATTTTCCGGATGCTGTGCATAGAGCTCCCAATGCCTCCCGACATAAACCAGCCTTGCCATGATCAGACCAGCAGGCAGTCCCCAAAGCAGAAAATCCCAAACTGGTGCGAAGCTTTCTCCCTGAAGCCGTGTATTCAGCCATACAGCAAACATCCCCAGCAATACAGCAGCCACAACCAGAAGGCCATACAGATAGATCTGAAAATATCCTATTGACGCGATTATCAATCCCATGACTTACTTCCTCTCCGACAACAAACTTACATGGTACTTATTTTACCGCGAAATTTAGGAAAAAACCACCCCCATACGATGAAAACGCCTTGGAAATATGATATAATGCATGTATTGGCATGATTTGCCGAAAGTTTCAATTGGGAGGAGTTTTCGCTATGACGATTACAAAAGATATGAGCATCATGGAAGTTGTCCAGAAATACCCGGACACCGTAGAAGTATTCATGAATTCCGGCATGGGCTGCCTCGGCTGCGCTGCTGCACATTTCGAAAACATCGAGCAGGGTGCACTTGCTCATGGTATCGATGTTGATGCTCTCATGGATGGCCTGAACAAGGCTGTTGGCTCTGCTGAATAAGTATAGCACGTTGAAACTGCCGCTCTGCGGCAGTTTTTTTGTACAAAAATTCCCTGCCGCTTTTTTGCAGCAGGGAATTTTATCATAATGTCTTGAAGATTTCCATTACATGCTCAAGGTAATCTTCCTTCGCGAATTTGAACGTCTCGCCTGTCCTGCGGACTTTGACCTCGATCTGATTCTCTTCGATTGCCTTTGGGCCGACCGTGATCCGGAGCGGATAGCCGATAAGATCGGCATCCTTGAACTTTACACCTGCACGCTCTTTGCGATCATCCAGCAGCACATCTGCACCAGCCTTTTTCAAGGCAGTATAGATCTCCTCTGCCAGAGACAGCTGTTCCGGCACTTTGGCATTGACCGGAACCACAATGACCTCAAACGGTGCAATGGCCTTTGGCCAGATGATCCCGTGTTCATCGTTGTTCTGCTCGATGGCAGCCGCCATCGTACGGCCGACGCCGATACCATAGCAGCCCATATAGAGCGGCTTTTCCTTGCCGTTCTCATCAAGGAATTTCGCTCCCATGGCCTCACTGTACTTCGTGCCCAGCGTAAAGACCTGACCGGCTTCGATGCCGCGCGTCATCTTCATCGGTGCACCACAGTGCGGACATGGATCGCCCTCACTGACCATGCGCAGATCCGTAACCACTACATTCTTGAAATCGCGTTTCGGATTCACATGAAGATAATGGGCATCCTTTTCGTTCGCTCCGGCAACTGCATTCTGCATCTCCATGACCGTAGCATCGACGAGAATCAGGGTTCCCTCTTTGATGCCGATCGGGCTCATAAAGCCCGGACAGCCGCCTGCCGCAAGGATAGCCTCTTCCTCTGCCATACGAAGCTCCAGTGCCCCCTCTGCCTGATTGATGACCTTGACCTCATTGACCTCATGGTCCCCACGGACGAAAGCCAGCACAAGCTGATCCTGATCCGTCTGATAAGCAACAGCCTTGATGGTCTTTTCGACTGGCACCTTCAGATAATCCACAAGATCCGCAATCGTATTGGTACCTGGTGTTGCCACCTTTTCCATCTCATAAGTTTCTTCGGCCGGCGCTTCGATCACTGCCAGCTCAGCTTTTTCATCGCTGGCTGCATAGTCGCACTTCGAGCAGTACGCGATGGACGACTCACCTGCATCGGCAAGTACCGTGAATTCATGGGAATGGCCGCCGCCAATGGCGCCGTTATCCGCCTCAACCGGCCGGAATTCCAGACCACAGCGTGTATAGATGTTCGTATAGGCATTATACATCCTGCGATAGGATTCATTCATGCCCTCGACATCTTTATCAAAAGAATAAAGATCCTTCATGATGAATTCACGGCTGCGCATGAGTCCAAAACGCGGGCGGCGTTCATCACGGAATTTATCCTGGATCTGGTAAAGCATAAGCGGCAGCTGCTTATACGAACGCACCTCATTGCGGACAAGATCCGTAATCATTTCCTCATGTGTTGGTCCCAGACAGAAATCGCGCTGATGACGGTCCTTGATCCGCATCATCTCATCGCCATAAACAGCCCAGCGGCCGCTTTCCTGCCAAAGTTCAGCTGGCTGCAGAATCGGCATGCAGATTTCCTGTCCGCCTGCCTCATCCATTTCCTCCCGGATGATCTGCTCGATCTTGCGGATGGTCCGCCAGGCCAGCGGCAGGAATGTATACATGCCGCCTGCTGTCTTGCGGATCATGCCAGCCCGCAGCATGAGCTGATGACTGATTACCTCAGCCTCTGCCGGGGTTTCTCTGAGTGTCGGTGCATAAAGATTTGTCGTACGCAATTTTAATTTTCCTCCTCCAGGATAGCATCTATTTCTTTGAATAATTCTTCAACCAATACATCTTCCGGTACCTTGCGGATGATTTCTCCTTTGCGGAAAACCAGCCCCTCACCATTGCCGCCGGCAATTCCTACATCTGCTCCGCGGGCCTCGCCCGGACCATTGACCACGCAGCCCATGACTGCAACCTGAATCGGCTTTTCAATCCCAACAAGCTTTTTCTCTACCCGTTCTGCGATTGCTGGCAGATCAATGCTCGTGCGCCCGCAGGTCGGGCAGGAAATCAATGTTGGTCCATAGTCGCGCAGCCCAAGAGACTTCAGGATTTCCCTTGCTACGCGTACCTCTGCGACCGGGTCTCCCGTGAGCGAAATCCGGAAGGTATCGCCAATGCCTTCTGCAAGCAAAGCACCAATGCCTACTGCCGACTTAATGATCCCTGTACGCACAGTACCAGCCTCGGTAATGCCGAGATGCAGAGGATAATCAACGGTTTTGCTCATCAGCCTGTATGCCTCGAGCGTCAAAGGCACATCATGCGCCTTCAGGGAAATCTTCATATCATGGAAGTCCATTGCCTCAAGAATGCGGACATGCTGCAGTGCAGATTCCACCAAAGCTTCCGCCGTGATTTCCCCGTATTTTTCCAGCAGCTTTTTATCCAGGGAACCTGCATTCACGCCAATGCGGATAGGAATATGCTTTTCTTTCGCTGCGCGGACTACCGCCCGGACATTT
Organism: uncultured Selenomonadaceae bacterium; assembly: GCA_964611665.1. Lineage (GTDB taxonomy): Bacteria > Bacillota > Negativicutes > Selenomonadales > Selenomonadaceae > CAZTAP01. Next base: position 18,738 of record CAZTAP010000005.1, read on the forward strand.
TCCTCCCCGCCGATATTGCCAGGGTTCAGCCGCAAAGCTGCAATTCCCTGACGGATTGCCTCAAGTGCCAGACGGTAATCAAAATGGATATCTGCTACCAGAGGCACATCGACTTTCTGGATGATATTCCCCAGATTTTGTGCAGCCTCCATATCCGGAACGGCCAGACGCACAATATCACAGCCAGCTTTGGTAAGCGCCTGGATCTGCGCTGCAGTGGCTGCCGTATCTGTTGTTTTCGTATTCGTCATCGACTGCACAGAAACCGGGGCACCGCCGCCGATTGCGACCGGGCCGATATGGATCTGCCGTGTCATCCTACGTTCTATCATTTCATTCACCAGCTTCATTCAAATTTAGCTGCCCATAAACAAGCGCATAATATCATTCTTCGTTGCAAAGACCATGAGACCCAGCAAAAGTGCAAAGCCCACGGTCTGTGCATAACGCAGAGCCTTCGGTGACAGGGGCTTTCCACGTACCGCTTCAAAGACAAGCATCATAAAATGGCCGCCATCAAGCGCCGGGATCGGGAACAGATTGATGAGCCCGAGGTTCAGGCTCAAAAGCGCAGCAAAGTTCAGCAAAGGCACAAAGCCGATCTGTGCAACTTCACCAGCCATCTGGGCAACGCCCAGCGGACCCGCCAGATCTGCAGCCGACTGTCCGGTAAAGATCTGTACGATTCCCTCCAGCATGCGGTACAGGATATAGCCGGTTTTCTGCGCTGCAAGCGTAACGGAGCGCACAAACCCCGGCATCTCCGTATCCACAGAACTCATGACTCCGACCATGGCACGTTTTGCACTGCTATCATAGGCTGGAATGACCGTTGTTGCCATTTCCTCGCCGCCGCGTTCAAATTCAACCTTAAAGACCTTGCCATCCCCTGTCTGGATCTTATCGACAAAGGACTTCCATGAATCGATGGGAGCGCCATCGATGCGCAGAATACGGTCCCCCTGCTGAAGACCAGCCTCCGCTGCCGCTTTGTGCTCCAGCACTGTACCGAGAACAGGCTCCGTTGAAGGAGTACTTACACCCGAAAAAAAGAAAATCCCGAAAAAAAGAAACAACGGCAAAATAAAATTCATGACAGAGCCTGCAAGAATCACAAACATACGTGAGCCGACCGATTTGGCACAATAGCCGCGTTCTCCCGCGTCGTTCGCGTCAGGATCCATGCCGGCGATATCATTGAAGCCTCCCAATGGAATACTGCGAATCGAATACACCGTCTCTCCATATTTATAGCTTAATATTCTTGGTCCAAAACCGATAGCAAACTCATCTACACGCATATCAGTAAGCTTTGCTGTGATGAAATGTCCGAGCTCATGCACAAGCACCAAAAGTCCGAACACAAAAATTGCCGCTAAAACTGTTAAAACCATTTCGTCACCCTATCTTCTTCAAGAGGTCCTGTGCATAGCCTCTGGCCCAGGCATCTTCCTGGAACAGGAGCTCCAGAGATGGCTCTGCCTGATTTTCTCTGGCCTGCATCGTACCTTCGATTACATCATAAATATCCAGGAAGCCTGCCTTCCCCTCCAAAAATGCCGCGACTGCTGCCTCGTTGGCAGCATTCATGATGCAGGGCATCGTGCCGCCCATGCGCCCCGCCTCATAGGCCAGCGCAAGGCCGCGGAAAGTGTCCGTATCCGGCTTTTCAAAGGTAAGCGCCTGCATCTGCCAAAAATCCAGCCGCTGGAACTTTGATGCCTGACGCGACGGATACGTAAGCGCATACTGGATTGGCAGTTTCATATCTGTAGAGCCCAGCTGTGCCATGACCGCACCATCACGGAACTGTACCATGGAATGCACGATGCTCTGCGGATGGACGACCACCTGGATCTCATCATAGGACGCATCATAAAGCCAGCGTGCCTCGATGACCTCAAGTCCCTTGTTCACCAGTGTAGCAGAATCCACTGTGATCTTCTTTCCCATTGACCAGGTCGGATGATTCAGGCAGTCCCTGATTGTCACCGACTGCAGCTCCTCGCGTTTCCTGCCGCGGAAAGGCCCGCCCGAGCATGTCAGCAAAAGCTTTTCCATCGTCTCTCGCCGTTCTCCCTGCAAACACTGGAATAGTGCACAATGCTCACTGTCTACCGGCAGGATCTTCACGCCCTGCTCTCTGGCTCGCCGCATCACAAGCTCACCCGCAACAACGAGAGTTTCCTTATTCGCCAGCGCGATATCCTTTTTTGCCTCCAGGGCTGCCATCGTCGGTTCAAGTCCGGCAAATCCCATCATCGAAGTCACAACGATATCCACGGCAGGATAAGCCGCTGCCTCAATGAACGCCTGTCGGCCGCCCAGAATCTTTGTCGGCCCGGCATAGCCGGCCCTGAGCCTCGCAGCTGCAGCCTCATCTGAGAGCACCGCTATCTCCGGTGAAAATTCCCGGACCTGTTTCTCTAAAAGCACATCGCTGGCATTGGCTGCCAGCACCGAAATATGGAACAGTTCAGGATTGGCACGTACTACATCCAGCGTCTGCGTCCCGATTGATCCGGTAGAGCCTAAAACTGCTATATTCTTCATAACCTTCCCCCTATGCTGCCAGATGAATGATCTGTACGAAATAATACACAAACGGTGCGGTAAACATCACACTGTCAAACCGATCCAGTACACCGCCATGTCCCGGAATGATTGACCCCGAGTCCTTGATGCCGGTATAACGCTTGATTACCGATTCGACAAGATCACCAAGGGTTGCGACAAGCGCAATGCAGACGCCGAGTGCCGCCATATGCGGCAGGGAAAGCGAAAACAGCATGCCCAGGCCGGTAACCACAGCCGTCGTCCCGATGAGACCGCCGAGGAATCCTTCTATGGTCTTATTCGGGCTGATGGAAGGGCAAAGCTTGTGTCTGCCCAGCATAGAGCCTGTAAAATACGCAAAGGTATCGCTCGACCAGGTACCCAGAAACATGATCCAGATCAACGCACAGCCATAGGACAGATCACCGACGGGTGAACTCAGCAGCTGGCTGTCCTGCCAGAATCTCAGCAGAAGCAGATGCGAAAAAGCAAAGCCCACATAGAAAATCCCTGCCAGAGATATGCAGGCTGATTCGACAGAAAAACTCCCATGGAAAAACACTGCTTCCGCCAAAACCAACAGCATGGCAAGCGTAGCCACCGCCATGAACTCATCGCTGCTGCCCATCCAGGCACAGCCAAGCATGAAGATCAATGCGAGCATCCCGGTAAAATAAGAAGCTGGCTGCCCGTTATGCGCAAATGCACGCGCAAACTCATGCCAGCCAGTAAGGGACAGAAGCAGTACCGCCGCTGCGAATACCCAGCCGCCCGTCTGAATCACGAATGCCGCCAGAGCAATCCCCACAATTCCTGTTATAATCCTTGTAACCAAACCCTGCACCTCATTTATTTTTATTCAAGCCGCCAAAGCGTCGTTCACGCTTCGCATAATCCAGCAATGCCTCAACAAAGCAGGCTGGTGTAAAGTCCGGCCAGTTCGTATCCGTGAACCAGAACTCCGCATAGGCTGCCTGCCAGAGCAGAAAATTGCTTACGCGAAGATCTCCGCTCGTACGGATCATCAGGTCCACGGGCGGGATGCCCGCCGTATCGAGATGAGACTCGATGGTCTCCGGCCGGATGGCCGCAGGCTCGAGCCTGCCCGCCTGGACTTCAGCCGCAATCTGCTGCACTGCCCGGGTGATCTCATCCTGGCCGCCATAGTTCACCGCAACATAGAACTTCACCCCGGTATTATGCTTCATGAGCTCTTCTGCATCTCTGACCTGTTTCTGCAAGCCTGGTGAAAGCTCCTTCACCCGTCCGATGAAATGGATCTGTACCTGATCCTCATGCATTTCATTGACTTCCCTTGCCAGGTATTCAGAAAACAGCTTCATCAGGAAATCTACCTCTTCATGCGGGCGCTTCCAGTTTTCAGTTGAGAAAGCATATACCGTAAGTGCTTCCAGCTCAAGATCAATGGCAACTTTCAGAACCTGCTTGAGCGCATCGACACCGGCCTTATGCCCGGCGGTGCGCATAAGCCCCTGCCCCTTTGCCCAGCGTCCATTGCCATCCATGATGACTGCAGCATGACGCGGCAAACGGCTGCGATCTATTTTTTCATATAAAGGATTCGTCTCTGGCGTTTTCTCTTTCGACTTCGTCCCAAATATTTTCTTCCACATAATAACTCCTTTGACCTCAAATCCAGCGGTATATACTCAGATTTCAGAACACTGAGCTCCGCCGGAATACCTCTGAGGTTTTCTTAAATAAGAAATAAGCCCCTCTCCGTCTCCAAAGAGGGGCCTTTCATCACGGAGCTGAAATAGCCGATACCGGGCAGCCAGCTGCACAAGCACCACACTCAACGCATTTTTCAGCATCGATCTCATAGTGGTTTTCTCCTTCTGCAATAGCACCTACCGGGCAAGTTCCAGCACAAGAACCGCAAGAAATGCAGTCTTCACTAATTTTATAAGCCATGTCAGGACACCTCCTTTCTGAGCCGGGCACAAAGCACCAGCCGCAAGGTTCCGTCCGGCTGCAGCTGTTGTCTTACGACATACAGTGCATGTTCCTCGATTTTAAAAAAATCGCGGGTCGGACGGGAAACTGTCGTTGTGTATTTTATATCAGCTGCCCGCAGCAAAGTCTCTGCCTCTGCCAGCGGACGGCCTACAACATCCAGGTCCATACAATCAGACTTCCATGATTTCTTTTTCTTTTACTGCTTTAGCCGCATCGACAGCCTTGATATACTTGTCTACCAGCTTCTGCATATCGTCCTGTCCTTTTTTGGCCTCATCCTCAGTCACTTCTTTGCTCTTTTCGAGCTTCTTGATGGCCTCGTTTGCATCGCGGCGCAGATTGCGGATAGCAACCTTTGTCTCTTCTGCTTTTTTATTTACACTCTTGACCAGTTCCGTACGACGATCCTGCGTAAGCTGAGGAATCGTCAGGCGGATTGCTGTACCGTCCGAATTCGGATTCAGGCCGAGATCTGATTTCATGATCGCTTTTTCGATATCATGCAGGATGGTCTTTTCCCAAGGCTGGATCATAATCATACGCGGCTCCGGCACGGAAATATTCGCGAGCTGATTGACCGGCGTCGGTGTACCATAATACTCAACCATGACCTTGTCCAGCAAAGCCGGCGTTGCACGCCCGGCGCGCAGGGAAGCAAACTCACGCTTCAATGCCTCAATCGATTTCTTCATACGGTCTTCATGCGATGCAAAAATATCCTTGATCATGCTTTTTTTCCTCCTACAGTTGTCCCGATATTTTCACCCAGTGCAACCTTCAAAATATTTTCATGATGATCGATGTTGAATACAACAATCGGAATCTTGTTATCCATGCAAAGGCTTGTCGCTGTTGAATCCATCACAGCAAGACCACGCTGCAGCACCTCAATGTACTCCAGTGCATCAAACTTCTTCGCATTCGGATTATGATTTGGATCGGAGTCATATACACCATCCGTATTTTTCTTTGCCATGAGGATAACATCAGCCTCAATCTCAGCTGCACGCAAAGCAGCCGTTGTATCCGTGGAGAAGTAAGGATTACCCGTACCTGCCGCAAAAATCACGACACGGCCCTTTTCCAGATGACGAACAGCCTTGCGGCGAATATACGGCTCAGCAACCTGACGCATCTCGATTGCGCTCTGTACGCGGGTATCCACATCCATCTTCTCCAATGCATCCTGCAAAGCCAGAGAATTCATTACAGTAGCCAGCATTCCCATATAATCTGCCGTTGCACGCTCCATGCCCTTCGCACTGCCTGCCAGTCCGCGCCAGATATTGCCGCCGCCAACAACGACAGCTACATCGATGCCATGCTCTCTGACCTTCTTCACCTGCGCTGCGATATCCTCAACGACCTCCGGATTGATGCCAAAGCCCTGATCGCCTGCCAGTGATTCTCCGCTGAGCTTTAAAACGACACGTTTATATCCTGCTGTTTCCAATGTAATACCTCCATCCAAAAATAAAACTGCTTCTTAGGGTTAATTCGACAAAGCTGCCAAAAATCCCTCTCCTATTTTGAAAAAAGAGAACACGACGTGTTCTCTTTTCACTATGAACCTTATTTAATCTGTGCTGCAACCTCTGCTGCAAAGTCTTCATTTTTCTTCTCAATGCCCTCGCCGAGCTGATAACGTACAAAACGCTTAGCCTGAACATCACCGAGAATCTGTTTGACGGTCTGTTCCGGATCCTTTACGAACGGCTGCTCGATAAGGCAGACTTCCTTATAATACTTGTTGATACGGCCTTCAACCATCTTCTCAACAATCTTTTCCGGTTTGCCTTCTTCAAGAGCCTGTTTGCGCAGGACTTCCTTTTCATGCTCAAGATCTTCAGATGCCACACCGCTGCGATCTACAGAAGTCGGAGCTGCTGCTGCAACCTGCATAGCAACCTCCTTGCCGAGCTCTGCCGTACCGCCGGTAAGCTCAACGATAACGCCGATCTTGCCGCCCATGTGGATATAGCTGCCGATAAGCCCTGTGGACTCATAGCGCTCGAAACGACGGATGGAAATCTTCTCACCGATGCTCGCAACCATCTCCGTGATGAATTCCGAAACCTTCTTGCCATCCAGGACGCTTTCGTTCAAAGCATCCATATCTGCCGGATTCGTATCAGCAATATGCTTTGCAAGCTTGTTGACAAGTGCATGGAAGTTATCCGTATTTGCTACGAAATCCGTCTCGCAGTTGACTTCAACAACAGAAGCAATCTTGCCATCTTCACTTACATAGGAAGCAACAACGCCCTCTGAAGCAATGCGGCCAGCCTTCTTCTCAGCCTTGGCAATTCCCTTTTCACGCAGGAAATCGATTGCTTTGTCCTTGTCACCATCGGTAGCCGAAAGTGCCTTCTTGCAGTCCATCATACCAGCGCCTGTGATCTCGCGCAGTTCTTTTACCATTGCAGCCGTAATGTTTGCCATTGTAAATCCTCCCAATATCATAAAACAAGGGTAAGGGATAACTCCCTTACCCCGTTTCTTTTTTATTCTTTATTATTCTGCCTTTTCTGCAGCTTCTGCCTGAGCAGCTTCCTCAGCATTCTCTGCTTCGCCAGCCTGACCCTGACGGCCTTCGATGACAGCATCTGCCATACGGCCCGTAAGGAGCTTGACAGCGCGGATTGCATCGTCATTGCCCGGGATGACATAGTCGATTTCATCCGGATCGCAGTTCGTATCAACGATTGCTACGATAGGAATATTGAGCTTGCGAGCTTCTGCTACAGCAATTCTCTCCTTGCGCGGATCTACGATGAACAGAGCACCTGGGAGCTTCTTCATGTCCTTGATGCCGCCGAGGAACTTCTCAAGCTTTTCCATCTCATGACGGAGCTGGAGAACTTCTTTCTTCGTAAGAACCTCAAACGTTCCATCCTCTTCCATCGTCTCAAGTTCCTTAAGACGATTGATGCGCTTCTGGATTGTCTGGAAATTTGTCATCATGCCGCCGAGCCAGCGCTCATTGACATAGAACATATCAGCCTTCAAAGCTTCTTCTTTTACCGCTTCCTGAGCCTGCTTCTTCGTACCAACAAAGAGAACGGACTTGCCTTCTTCAGCAACACTTCTGAGGAAGTTATAAGCCTCGTCAACCTTCTTGACGGTCTTCTGCAGATCGATGATATAGATACCATTACGTTCTGTGAAGATGTACTTCGCCATTTTCGGGTTCCATCTTCTCGTCTGATGTCCGAAATGAACACCTGCTTCTAATAATTGTTTCATGGAAATAACTGCCATGTTGGTGCACCTCCTGTTTTTCATTCCTCCGCATCCCTCATCCTTTGCTCAACCCAAAGGGCACAGTGCAAATATCGGGAACGCGTGCGTTTTTTATTACACCGCTAAGAATTATATCATATCTTCTGACGGAATACAATTCCCCGCCGAAAATTTTATCCTTTTTGCAAAATCGAATAATTTTCCGGATGCATGCCCGGCTCGATGCGGATGGCAAAGCTGGTACCAAGCTCCTTTGCCAGCTGATCCAGCAGCCTGGAATCGCGCAGGGATTCCGCCACACGTGCGGGAACTTCGATCTCATAGCCGGATGGTGCATGCGAAGAAGCCTCAATGCGCCGGATGTCACGGCAGATTTTGATGCTCACCGTCTCTGCAGACTCAATGCGTCCACGGCCATGGCAATAAGGGCATTCACTATAGATGATGCTTTCGAAATTCTGCCGGGATTTCTTCCGGGTGATCTCGACGAGCCCCAATGAGGTAATATCCACAACATTCGTTTTCGTACGATCCAGCCTTACACGCTCACGCATGAATTCCAGCAGTTTCTCCTTCTGCTCATCTTTCTCCATATCGATGAAATCAATGAGAATGATGCCGCCGATATCACGCAGACGAAGCTGCTTGAGGATTTCTGCCGCCGCCTCAAGGTTCGTACGGTAGACCGTATCGGCGAGATTTGCCTGCCCGACAAACTTGCCGGTATTCACATCGATGACCGTCAGTGCCTCCGTCTTATCGATGACAATGAAGCCGCCGGAACGCAGGCTCACCTCACGGTCCCCGAGCCGCTCGATTTCTTCATCGATCCGATACTTCCTGAATAACGGCGTATGCTCCTCATAAAGGCGTACGCGCCGGGCCAGCTCCGGTGAAGTATACCGCAAAAGCTCAACGACTCTCTGATAGACCGCCGCATCATCAATGAGCATCTCATCGATATCCTCCGTAAGCGTATCCCTGACGATGCGAATGATGAGGTCCGCATCGCGATACAGCAAAGCAGGCGCTGAAGACAGCTTGTTGCGCGCCATAAGGGATTCCCAGAGACGCATAAGGTAGTCCACATCTGCCTGCAGCGTCTCTTCGCTTTGCCCTGCAGCTACCGTACGAATGATCAGTCCCATGTCTTTCGGACAGATACGCGCCGCGATTTCCTTCAGCCGGCCGCGTTCCTCCTCTGATTCAATGCGCCGGGATATCCCGATATAGGCTGCCGTCGGCATGAGCACGACATTGCGTCCCGGAAGTGAGAGATGCAGCGTTGCCCTTGGGCCTTTCGTGCCAATGGCATCCTTGACAATCTGGATGGGCAGGTTCTGCCCGATATGGATTTTCGTTTTTTTCGGCAGTGACTGGATTGCCTCATGCGGCAGTCCATCCCCGATGTAAAGAAACGCATTTTTCTCCCAGCCGATATCGACAAAGGCTGCCTGCATGCCTGGCAGGACATTCTGTACATGCCCCTTATAGATATTCCCGACAAGATGGGAATGCGATGCACGCTCCACCTCGATAGCGAGCAGTTCATCATCTGCAACAATGGCCATGCGCGTTTCTTCCGGAACAATATTTACAAGAATCGATTTCATTGCTTCATCCCCAAATCATTTCTCAGACAAGCTCAATGAGCGGCTTTCCCTGACCCAGCAGAGCGCTGCGATGGATTGTCGCCTTTCGTGCATCCACGGGAAGCTGGAAAGACTCCGTAAGGATTTCCAGGATTTCTCCCGGCTTGATACTGCCAGACGGTGTGATTTTGATCTGCATGCTAAGGCGCAGTTCTGCTCCCTCGCCCAGGATGCCCACCTTACGGATATACTGCTTGACCTCGATTTCCCGCGTTTTCTTCGGCGTAACCCGACGATATTGCACGGCAGAGGCCTCATTGAAGCGCTCCACGGCAAGCCCGGCCTGTTCCCTTGTTCCGAGCAATGGCACAAGCACCTCGTATTCAGCAAGCTCAACCTCAGCCATAAGTGCCTTATGTTTTCCCTCAAAGGTCTTCAGGCGCAAAAGCTGTACACCCTTCGGCAGCTCAGCGCGCAGACGGTCAAAGACCTCCGGCTGGCACAAAGGCTTCGTAAGCTCCATATCCATATATTCCGCATCGCTCGTAACCCCTACAGCCAGTGCCGAGGCGAACGCAATCTTCATGTGCGGATTGAACCCTTCCGAATATGCAGCCGGCAGCTTTGCACGACAAATGGCGCGCTGCAGGATTGATGCATAGTCCAGGTGGGAGATATAGCGTATTTCTTCTCCCTTAGTGATTTCCGCGCGATATTTAAACATCCTTCTTCCCCCAATCGACAACCTTGACGCCAAGATTCGGACAGATGCCGCAGGCACTGCATTTTCCATGACGGCAGTCTTCGGTAAGCTCTTCACGCTGTGCATGATGATATTCCCGCAGCAGGAATTCCTTATTGACGCCTGGGGACGTATGCTCCCATGGCAAAGGCTCGGTCACGCTGCGCGTACGCTCATTATACTCCCGGATATCGATGCCGCAGGTTTCAAAAGCCCTGAGCCAGATTTCATTCTTGAAATGATCGGACCAGCCATCAAATTTCGCACCATTTTTCCAGGCTTCATAGATGACCTTGCTCAGACGGCGGTCGCCGCGTGCAATAGCCCCTTCCAGCACGCTCACTCGTGCATCATGATAGTTGAACTGGATCGCACGATCCGTGATGTGCTCCTTCAGCAGCTGCTGACGCCGTTCAAACTCTTCGATTGGTACCTGCCCGAACCACTGGAATGGAGTAAACGGCTTCGGCACGAAACAGGAAACACTGATGGTGACCTTCACCCCGCGGCGCCCCTTGACTGCAGAATAGGCATTGACGACCTTTTTCGCAAGATCTGCGATGCCAATGATATCTTCGTCCGTCTCTGTCGGCAGCCCCATCATGAAATAGAGCTTCACGGACTTCCATCCCTGACGAAACGCCGCCGAAACCGCCGTCAGAAGGTCCTCCTCGGTCACACCTTTGTTGATGACATCGCGCAGGCGCTGCGTGCCGGCCTCCGGCGCAAAGGTCAGGCCGCTTTTGCGTACCTGCTGCATTTTGTGCGCCAAATCAATAGAAAAACTGTCAATGCGCAGCGAAGGCAGTGAAAAACTCACTTTTTCCTCCTGGAAATCCTCCATAAGGTCATCGACAAGACCGCCCAGACAGGAATAATCTGCCGAGCTCAGCGAGGTCAGAGACATCTCGTCGTAGCCGGTCGAATCAACGAGCTTTCTGGCCAGATCACGAAGATTCTCCTGCGTGCGTTCCCTCACCGGACGATAAGCAATACCCGCCTGACAGAAACGGCAGCCGCGCGTACAGCCGCGGAACAGTTCCAGCATGATACGGTTATGCACGATATCGATATAAGGCACGACAGGCTTTTCCGTAAAGCCGGCCGCATCGAGGTCTTTCAGCACACGCTTGTAAATCACTGGCTTTGCCGCTTTCTCTAACGGCTGAATTCCGGCAAAACGCCCTTCTGCATCATAAGACGGCTCATAAAAGGAAGGTACATAGATACCATCGATTGCGGCTGCACGAAGCAGAAAGCCCTTGCGCCCGCCCGGACGTCCTTCCTTTTTCCATTGCACAAAAGCATGGACAACATCAAGAACAGCCTCTTCACCCTCGCCTACGATAAAGAAATCAAAGAAATCGGCAATTGGTTCTGTATTGTAGACACACGGGCCGCCGCCGACAATGAACGGAACATCCTCGCCTCTTTCGGCACGCCAGAGCGGAATCCCGGCAAGGTCAAGCATATTCAGCATATTCGAGCTCAGCATCTCATACTGCAGAGAAAAACCAAGGAAATCGAACGTATGGATTTCCCGAAAAGTTTCCAGTGAAAAGAGCGGCAGCTCATGCTCGCGCATTTCCTTTTCCATATCGATCCACGGGGCATATACACGCTCTGCCGCAATATTTTCCTGTCGGTTGAGCACCTCATAAAGAATCTTCAGACCGAGATTTGACATGCCTACTTCATAGACATCCGCCATAGCGAGTGCAAAGCTGCAGTCTGTCGCTGCAGGATCCTTCTTTACCTCATTCCATTCATTCCCGGTATAACGGGCCGGCTTTTCCACGGCCTGCAGGATTTCCGGTTCAAGTCTAACCATAATTCTTTTTCCTCCCAATCAAATTCAAAAGCCTTCCCTGCGAACGAGAAAGGCTGCACCAGACTTGGTACTGCCCCTTCCCCATCCGCAGGGAAGGCTGATTCAAAACAATAATTTCTGCTTTCGCATATGGATATTCAGCAGAATAGCAATCGACAAAATATTGGTGGTCAGTGAACTTACCCCATAGCTCATAAATGGCAGCGGTATACCCGTAACCGGCATGATGCCCGTGGTCATGCCCACATTGACCAGTACGTGGAAGGCCAGCATCGACGTGATGCCCACAGCCAGCAAACGTCCGAACATATCACTTGCATCACGCGCAATCTTGATGCCGCGCCAGAGCACAACAAGGTATAACAGCAGCAAAAAAGCTGCTCCGATAAAACCGAGCTCCTCTCCGACAACCGCGAAAATGAAATCCGTATGGTTCTCCGGCAGGAAATTCAGCTGACTCTGTGTGCCGCCGAAAAGTCCCTTGCCAAACAGCATCCCCGAACCAATAGCGATCTTCGACTGGATGATATGATAGCCTGAGCCCAGCGGGTCCACATTTGGATCCATGAACACCATGATGCGCATTTTCTGATAATCTTTCAAAAAATGCCACAAAATCGGCATGCAGGCCAGACCAACGCCAAAAATCCCTCCAAGCAGACGCAAATTCACGCCGCACACGAAAATCATACCGAAAAAAATTGCCATAAAAACGAGCGATGTGCCAAGATCCGGCTGCTTCATGACCAGCAGGAACGGAACTCCCACATAGGCGGCCACAGGCAGAAGATCATGCAGATTGTTCAGTTTTCCTACGCGCTCCTCCAACATCCCCGCCAGGGAAACAATCATAATCAGCTTGGAAAACTCCGAAGGCTGCAGGCTGATTGGCCCCAGCTGAATCCATCTTTGCGCACCAAGCGCCGATTGTCCCACAACCATGACCGCAACCAGCATGATGAGATTGAAGATATACATCTTATTCCCATAAGCCTGCAGTATCTTGTAATCAAAATTCATTAAAAATATCGCAACAGCCACATTGAGTATCGCAAATATCCCCTGACGCTGCACAAACCAATAGCGTTCATCGCTCGGCGTATTGATATGCGTCGCACTGCCTATGATTACCAGACTCATCACCAAAATTGCCGCAGTTGCCGCAATGAGAGTGAAATCCATACGTCTCAACCATCTCTTATTCATTGCTCTACTAAATCCCCCCGATACCCGAAAACCCGCTGTCCTCTTGTCTTCTCAGCGTGCTTTTGTACCCTCCAAATTCTGCAAACATTATTCCTAGTACAGCGTTCACGAAATACCTGGGCGAATTACTTGTCTGAATTTCCATCTGCCGCGTTGTCGTCAATCGGCATAGCCACCGCTATGCCAGTCACAAGGACATAAGCGATTCGCACATTGCTGAAGCAATGGCTCTCTGCTTATCACTCCTCCGCCTTGCAGCTAAAAATCCATCCTGCGTACTTCTTTATCCAGTTATTTCGTGTACGCTGTACTTGTTAGATTATAACAGGTTTATCCCTCTTTTTATAGGGCAAAACCGAAAAATCCCCGAAAAAACGAGCTGGTGCAGCAGCACCAGCTCATCTATTCCTACCGTTACTTCCTAGCGCCAGGTTTCATCTTGCTCACTGGAATATTTGCTACCAGCGCAACGGAATCGTCATCATTGGCCAGGCTGATTTCCATATCCTTTTGATTGATTTCCATATAATTGGAAATCACCTTGATGATATCATCTTTCAGATGCTCCATAACCTCCGGAGAAACATTCGCACGGTCGTGGATCAGAACCACCTTCAGCCTGTCATGCGCAATCTGCTGCGAAGATTTCCCCTGCTTTCCAAAGATCTTCATAAGTGCCTCAAGCATTCTATCCCCCCCTTAGCGACCAAATACATGCTTCAATCTGGCAAAAAAGCCTTCCGTCGGAAACTCCATGAATGGCACAGCCTCACCACAGATGCGGCTCACGACATTGCGATATGCCTGTCCTGCCATACTGTTTTCCCACTCGATGACCGGTTCGCCACGATTTGCCGAATCAACGACTTTCTCATCATCTGGCACCTGCCCAATGCATTCAATCGACAAAATATCATCAATCGAGGTCATATCCAGCATCATCCCGTCCTTGACCATCTGCGGACGGATACGGTTTACGACCAGCTTGATTTTCTTGTTATCCGCCTGCAGTTTGCCGATGATCTTATCCGCATCGCGCACAGCAGAAATCTCCGGCATCGTCACGACAATCGCCCAGTCCGCTGCTACAACTGCCGTCTGGAACCCCTGTTCAATCCCTGCCGGGCAGTCGATCAGGATGTAATCGAAATCCTTGCGCATCTCCTGAATGAGCTCTGCCATCTGCTTCGGCTCAATCGCTGTTTTATCTGCTACCTGCGAAGTCGGCAGCAAAAAAAGATTTTCATATTTTTTATGACGTACAAGCGCCTGATTATAGGTTGCACGTTTCTGAATGACATCCACCAGTGTATAAACGATGCGGCGCTCCAGCCCCAGGAGCAGATCCAGGTTGCGAAGCCCGGTATCCGTATCCACCAAAACAACCTTCTTGCCGCGCTTGGCAAGACCAACGCCAAGATTCGCCGTTGTTGTCGTTTTGCCGACACCACCCTTGCCCGACGTGATTACAATTACCTCACTCATCGATAAAATCCTACCTTTCTATTGGCTCTATAATGATTTGTCCATCTTTGATGGAAGCCCGTTCTGCACAAGCAGGCTTCTCCATCTGCTCCGGTGCCTGCGCAATAAGATCCGCGATGCGGATCTGCACCGGCATCAGATGATCGGCGATGACAAAGGCATGGGTATTGCCATAAGCGCCCGCATGCACTGTGCCGCGGCAGGTTCCGCGAATATCGATACTGCCGCCGGCAATGATCTGCGCTCCCGGATTCACATTGCCGCAAATCAGCACCGCTCCGGGGGTCACGATTTCCTGCCCGCCGCGCACGGTCCGGTCAACAACGAGCATCTCCTGCAGACGTTCATTCTTTGGTTTCTCCGGATCCGCCGGCTTTTCCGGCAAAGACGGCTTCTGTGCGGCGTGTCGTGCTGCCGTACGCAAAAGTACACCATGCTGCCGAAAAAGCTTCATCAGCCTTTCCTGTTCATCCCCGGCCAGACGTTCAGGCAGGATCTCGATCACCGTCCCCCGGCAAAAGAAATTCGAGCCTGATTCCAGCTTTTCTTTGACATCTTTCTCCACCGCAGAAAAATCCGCTTTTGCATCCCAGACAAGCTGTAAACCGGATCTGCTGC
>CAZTAP010000006.1:0-8475 GCA_964611665.1 uncultured Selenomonadaceae bacterium
AGCCTATATCAAGGCTTTGAGGGCATTTTTCTATTTAGCAAGTGTCAAACTCCCGAGTATAAGAGATGCCATCGTATCGGGCAGGAGGGATATCCCTGTGAACTATGAGCAGGTGCCGGAGCACCGGAAGGCTGTTCCAAGTGTGGAGCATTATTATCCGCTGCTTACTGCACTGGGCGCCTCAGATGAAGCAGATCATGTGCACGTGTGGAATGAATATCGGGAACTTGGCTCTATGTCGATGACATCCTATACCTTTAGCAGGTGAAGATTGAAAAAAGTTCTTGCAAAATGCGGAATTTAATGGTATAAATGATATATAGTTCTGAAGCGAAGAAGCTTGCCGGAGCCCCTGACGGGGTCTGGCAAGCTTTTTTTGTTGCAGACAGGCTTTGTATTTTTTACGAGGAGGAGTTCCTATGAGTAAGATTACTAAGATTGAGGTTATGACCAGACCAGAAAAGCTGGAAGAGCTGAAAGAAGCTTTGAATGAAGTGCATGTAACCGGCATGACGGTCAGCAATGTTTTCGGCTGCGGCCTGTCCAAAGGACACAAAGAGGTTTATCGCGGCAAACAGGTGGAAATCAGCCTGCAGCCAAAGATCAAGATTGAGATTGTTGTCTGTGAGGTTCCGGTCGATACGGTCATCGATGCAATCAAAAAGGTTTGCAGTACGGGCCATATCGGTGATGGCAAGATCTTTGTCACGGATGTTGAGGATGCGGTCAAGATTCGTACAGGAGAACGCGGACGCGATGCAATTGTTGATGATCATGCATAAAATGGAGATGAAAAAGAGGAAAGCTCGTTGGAGCCTTCCTCTTTTTTTAGGCATTTTCATCTGCCGCCAGCAGCGGGGCAAGTTTTTCTTCATCTGGTGTGATATAGAGTGTTTTCTGATTCGTGAAGATGACGAATCCCGGTTTGGAGCCCGATGGCTTTTTGACATAGCGGCAGAAGGTATAGTCGACCGGAATCTTTGAAGAGCCGGAAGCCTTGCTGAAATGTGCAGCGAGCTCAGCTGCCAGCAGTATGTTCTCTTCGGAGGGCTCTTCGCCTTCCAGGCGCAGGATGACATGAGAGCCCGGAATATCCTTGGTATGCAGCCAGAGATCGTTGAAACTGGCTGTCTTGAAGGTGAGCTTGTCGTTCTGATAGTTGTTTTTGCCTACGAGGATATCATGGCCGTCCGGCGTGCGGAAGCGGAAGGGGCGCGATGGCTTGTCCTGGGACTTTTTCTTGAGCTTTTCATGCAGATAGCCGCTGGCGATGAGCTCGGCCCGGATCTCTGCGATTTCAGACAGTGTCGAGGAGGCCTGCAGGGAAGCTTCGATGCTTGCCAGATAGCGGATATTATCCTCACATTGGACGATTTGTTCCTTGAGCAGGGCCTGGGCACGTTTGAGTTTGTCATATTTATGATAGCAGCCCTGCATATTCTGGATGATCGTCAGACGCTGGTCAAGCGGGATCGTGATGGTCTCGCCCTGCTCGCTGTAAATATTGTTTACGGTGATGCTTGCCTCGGCATGGTCCTGCAGCTCATATTGGTAGGTCATGAGGTTGTCGCCGCGAATTTTGTAGTCCTCGGCATTTTCTGCTGCAGCCAGCTCCTCATGCAATACGGTGCGTTTGTTTTCTGCGCGGTTCAGCTCATTTTTGACGAGTTTTTTGAAACGGTCCTTGTCCGGCAGGGTATAGCTGCCGGTGAGCTTCGTGGAAAGCTCCAGCATTTCACTGATGCTCGGGAAAGTCTGAGCGGCTTCATCGGGCAAATAATGCAGAGGAAAGGAGGCCATGGCGAGGACCTTTTTGTTCTTGTCCAGTACGAGGCTTGCAGCGGCCGGTTCTGTCATGCAGGCCTGGCGGATTTCCTGCAATGCACCGCGCAGTGCCTGCAGGTCAGCTTCATCAAGCGTGGAGATCAGCATATTGGCTGGCAGTCCGGCCGAGAAAGCTGTTTCTTTTGCAGATACCGGGCCAAATCCCATACAGACGTTCAGGAGTGCCTTGGAAAGCTTTTGCTCCGGCTGCTGCTGGATGGCCGCCATGATTTCTTCCATTGGTGCATCGAGCAGGTCGAGCTTATCCTGTCCCGGCGGCAGTTCATAAGGAAGTCCTGGCAGCACCTGGCGCACGCGGCTGTTGCTGCTGCCGACCTTGCGCAGGGAGTCTGTGATGATTCCATCCTGGACAATGATGATATTGCTGTATTTTCCCATGAGCTCGATGATCAGGGACTTGGTGACGATTTTGCCGCCAGCGGCAAGAAAATCGATATCCAGAAGGATGATACGGTCCAGGCTATGCTGCCGTATTTCCGCGATGCGTCCGGTTTCAATCTGTTTGCGCAGTACCATGCAGAAAAGCGGCGGCTCAGGTGGATTTTCCGGCGTTTTCTCTGTGATATGCAGAACCGGGTTTTGCGGATTGATGGAGATATGCAGCCAGAAGTTCTTTCCAGGCTGGCGTACAGAAAGCAGGATGGATTGCTTGTTTGGCTGTGTGATTTTATCGATGCGTCCGCCGATGAGCGCAGTGTTGAGCTCCCGCACGAGCGGACGCATGGAAAAGCCGTCTAGACTCATAATAGATTACCTCGTGTTTCATTGTTTGCTGTAAGTATACCATTTTCTGCAAAGGGCGGTCAAACTGCTGGAAAACCTTGAACAGTAGCGTTATAATAAAAACAGACAATATGTTCCGCCGGATGGACATTTGCAATCCGGCGCAGAGGAATTGAGGAAAAGAGACATGGAACTCGGACAGAGTATACAATATATCAAGGGTGTCGGACCGAAGAAATATACGGAGCTGAAACGGCTGGGGATTTCCTTTGTTTATGATCTTCTGACCTATTATCCGCGTGCCTATGAAGACCAGAGTGCGATCAAGCGCATTGCTGATATCACGGCAGGAGAGAAGGAAACTGTTGCAGGCATCATTATGAATCTCACAGAAAAACGCTCGCCAAGGGGGCTGAATATCCTTACCGCTTTGATCAGTGACGGCAGCGGCTATCTGCAGGTTACCTGGTTAAACCAGAAGTATTTGAAAAGCAAGCTGAAGACGGGGAAAAAGGTTTTTGTGACGGGAAAGGCCAGCTATGCTTATGGGGGGCACGGGCAGTTCGCGATGTCGCAGCTCATGAGCTTCCAGATCATGGATGAAGAAGAGAATCCGGAAGAGCAGTGCGGCATTTTACCCGTCTATGCAGCAACAGACCGGCTTAATCAGAAGTTTTTCCGCAAAATTGTGCAGGAGCTTTTCAAGATGCAGCCGGATATCCCCGAGGTACTGCCGGAGACTATCCGCGAGCGCTATGCACTGATGGAGCGCGGCGCAGCGTTCCATAATATACATTTTCCCCCGACGATGGAGGAACTGGGAAAGGCCAGAGACCGTCTGGCTTTTGAAGAGCTGTATCTGATCCAGTGCGGGCTTATGGTCCTGAAGAAACAGAGCCGGGAAAAGAAGCAGGGCATCCGTCATCTGCTGAACAGCCACCTGGTGGCACAGACAGCAGCGGGTCTGCCGTTCCAGCTGACAGGTGATCAGCAGCGTACCTGGCGTGAAATCTGCGCAGATATGGAAAAGCCGGAACCGATGCGCCGTCTGGTCCAGGGAGACGTTGGCTCAGGCAAGACGGTCATTGCGCTGCTGGCGCTGGTGAAGACCGTGGAAAATGGTTATCAGGGAGCGCTTATGGCACCGACAGAAATCCTTGCGCGGCAGCATTATGAGAATTTCAGTAAAAGCCTGGCGGATACAGGCATCCGGATCGGACTGCTGTCCGGCAGGCTCACGAAGAAAAAGAGAGAGGAAATGTATGCCAGGATTGCTGCGCATGAGGTCGATCTTTTGATCGGTACGCACGCGCTGATCCAGGAGGGGGTGCAGTTTGATGAGCTTGGCCTCGTCGTGACGGATGAGCAGCACCGCTTTGGCATCAATCAGCGCGCGGAGCTGGAACGCAAAGGGGACCGCATGCCGGATGTGCTGGTCATGACGGCTACACCGATTCCGCGTACGATGACACTTACGGTTTATGGAGACCTGGATGTTTCCCTCATTCAGGAACTGCCGCCAGGCCGGCAGCCTGTGCGTACTTTCGTGCGCACACCGGACCGCAGGGAGCTCATTTACCGCTTCGTGCTGCGTGAACTGCAGGCAGGGCGTCAGGCCTATGTCGTATGTCCGCTCATCGAGATGAATGAAGAAACGAAGCTGCCTTCGGCAGAGGAAGTCTTCGAGGAACTGCAGTATGGCATTTTCCAGGGTGTGCCTTGTGCTTTGGTGCATGGGCGCATGCCGGCGAAAGAGAAGGAAAACGTCATGCAGGATTTCTATGAGAACAAGGTCAAGCTGCTCGTGGCTACGACGGTCATTGAAGTAGGTGTCAACGTACCCAATGCGAGTATCATGGTCATCGAGAATGCGGAGCGTTTCGGACTTGCACAGCTGCATCAGCTGCGCGGCCGTATCGGGCGCGGCGGCTATCAGTCTTATTGCATCCTTGTTTCTGAAGGGCGCACGGAGAGTGCGAAGGAGCGGCTGCATATCATGGAGACGACGACGGATGGCTTCCGGCTTGCGGAGGAGGACCTGAAGCTGCGCGGCCCGGGTCAGTTTTTCGGCGCCATGCAGCATGGTCTGCCGGATCTCAAGATCGCCGATGTACTGCAGGATATGGATATTCTGCTCAAGGCGCGCCATGCGGCACTGGAGACGATGGAAAATCAGGAGGATCTTGCTTACGTGATGCCGATTTTGTCCTTGCAGTATAAGGAACATTTCCAAAAAATCACGGAGTCCTGAGCAGGCATACAAAAATAAAATTGTATTTTTGCTATAAACATCTTGACTTTTGGGGCGGACATAGTATACAATGTACATAATTCAATAAGAGCCCTATGGGTATGAAATAGAGGCGCGGATTTGATGAGTAGCTTCTCTGAGCCTGACAGGCGATGAAGAAAGTGAAGGGCTGATCCGCCGAAGCTTTGACAGTGTCGGCTGTCCTTGCTGGGCTGCAGGTGAATAGTCTGCAGACTGTCAGCAATTATGCTGGAGTGCTATCTCACCTTAGACTGGTATGGTATAATACAAGCTGATGAGAGTGTGCATATTCTCATTGGCTTTTTTGTTGAAAGAACTGGAGGCGCATATTTTGGTAAATGTATTAGTAAGCGGGGCCTGCGGACGTATGGGGCAGGCTGTCGTAAAAGCAGTGATGGAAGATCCTGAACTTGAGCTTGTCGGTGCTGTCGATCTGAAAGGCGGGGCTGATGCAGGAGAGATGGTTGGCCTGGGAAAATCTGGCGTAGTTGTACAAATGGATCTTGCTGCGGCGATTCAGTCGGCAAAGCCGCAGGTCATGGTCGATTTCACGCGTCCGGATGTTGTGTTTCAGGATGCCTGTACGGCATTGAAGCTTGGCGTGTCCCCGGTCATCGGTACAACGGGGCTTTCTGATGAAGCCAAAAAAGAAATCGCGGAGCTTGCAGAAAAGCATAATACACCAGCCTTTATCGCACCAAATTTTGCAATTGGTGCAGTGCTCATGATGCTCATGAGCAGACAAGCGGCTAAATATATGCCGAACGTTGAGATCATCGAGCTGCATCATGATAAAAAGCTCGATGCGCCATCTGGCACGGCTCTGCAGACGGCAGAGATGATCCGCGAGGTAAGGCAGAGTATGCAGCAGGGGCATCCGGATGAGAAGGAAAAGGTTGCCGGGGCGCGAGGCGCTGAGGTAGACGGCATGCACATCCATAGCGTTCGCCTGCCGGGCTATGTTGCACATCAGGAGGTCATCTTCGGCGGACTGGGACAGACACTGACCATCCGTCATGATTCGATGAACCGTGAATCCTTTATGCCGGGTGTCGTACTGGCCTGCAAGAAGGTCCGCGAACTTACCGGTCTTACCATAGGACTCGATAAACTGCTTGACTGAGAAATATACGATAAATTTTGTAAAACTAAGAAGGGACGAATTTTTCATGAAGAAATATAATGTAGCAATCCTTGGCGCCACGGGTGCCGTAGGACAGGAATTCCTGAACCTGATCGAGGAGCGTAATTTTCCGTTTGCCAATTTGAAGCTTTTGGCTTCCAAGCGTTCGGCAGGCAAAATCATAAAGTTTATGGGCAAGGATTATACGGTTGAGGAAGCAACCGATGATTCCTTCAAGGATGTACAGATTGCACTCTTTGCCGGCGGCGCAGCCAGCAAGGCATTTGCTCCGGCTGCCGTGAAGGCTGGTGCGGTTGTCATCGATAATTCGAGCGCGTTCCGCATGGACCCGGAAGTTCCGCTTGTCGTACCAGAGGTCAATCCGGAAGCGATTGCTGCACATAAGGGGATCATTGCCAACCCGAACTGCTCGACCATCATCATGGTCATGGCATTGAAGCCGCTCTATGATATTGCAAAGATCAAGCGCATTGTCGTTTCTACGTATCAGGCAGTGTCCGGCGGCGGCAAAGAAGCAATGGCAGAACTTGAGCAGCAGGTAGATGACATTGTGGCCGGCCGCGAGGTCAAAGCCAATATCCTGCCGGGGGCAGCTCTTCCGAAGCATTATCAGATTGCGTTCAATCTGATTCCGCAAATCGATGTTTTCAAAGACAACCTTTATACAAAGGAAGAAATGAAGATGATCGATGAGACCAAGAAGATCATGTCTGACCAGAGCATGCGCATTACTGCGACGACCGTACGTGTACCGGTATACCGCAGCCATGCAGAGTCCGTAAATGTCGAATTTGAGGATGAGGTAAGCGTTGAGGCTGCCAGGAAGGCAATTGCAGCTTTCCCTGGAGCTATCGTGAAGGATGATCCGTCTGAGATGGAATATCCGATGCCGCTCTTCACTTCCGGCAAAAACGATGTCGAAGTCGGACGTATCCGCAAGGACTATTCCATTGACCACGGCCTGAATTTCTGGGTATGCGGCGATCAGATCCGCAAGGGTGCGGCGCTCAATGCACTGCAGATTGCGGAATATATGATTAAGCATGATATGTTCTGATCCATTACGTTTTGGAGGCGGTGCGGGCTTTATGCCTGCGCCGTTTTTTGATTTTGGTGTGTTGATGAATAGTATGGGAATTTTTCTGTAAATATGGTATGATGGAAGAAGATATATATAAATCCAAAAAGTGCTTTTGGGAGGTTTTAACTATGGTTAGTGAAGAAACAATGATGTTCCGTTTCGGTGCAGAGGAAAATAAAGCGGAGAATATCATCCGCAAGGCTTGCGCTGCGATGGAAGAAAAGGGCTATAATCCAATCAATCAGCTTGTCGGCTATCTGCTGTCCGGTGATCCGGCCTATGTGACGAGTCATAATGATGCCCGCAGTATGATCCGCAAGCTTGAACGCGATGAGCTTTTGGAGGAGCTTGTGCGTTCGTATATTGAGACGCATAAGGAAAAGGAGTAAGCCGGGTATATGAGAGTATTAGGACTGGATGTTGGCGATCGGACGGTTGGCATTGCGGCGAGTGATGCTTTGGGGCTCACGGCGCAGGGTGTGGAAACCATCCGGCGTAAATCCCTGGCACAGGATCTGCAGCGCCTGCAGGAGCTGATGCAGGAATATGAAACGCAGACACTCGTGGTCGGTTTGCCGAAAAATATGAATGGTACGCAGGGAGAACGCTGCGATATCGTCCGGGCTTTTGCTGAGGAAATCAAAAAGGTCGTTCCTGATGTGAAGATCATTTTCTGGGATGAGCGTCTTTCCACGGTAGCGGCTGCCAAGTCGCTGATTGCGGCGGATGTGAGCCGGGCAAAACGCAGGAAGGTCATCGACAAAATGGCGGCAGTATTTATCCTGCAGGGGTATTTGGACGGCCATCCGTTTTGATGGTTGACAAGATTTAGTGAGATAGGCTACAATGCAAAGAGAGCTTAAAAATAAAAAGAAGAGGTGATTTTTGTGTCAGATAAGGAGAAAGACGTAATGGACGACGAAGAGGAAATGGTTGTCGTCATGACGGACGAGGACGGAAATGAGTATTACTATCGTGAGGAAATGATTATTCCTGTCGGCGATGATAAATACGCTCTGCTGATCGGCATCCATGAAGATGGCGAGGAGCATGTCCACAGCTGTGGCTGTGGTTGTGAGGATGATGAGGAAGATGTCATCATCGCGAAGATCGTAACGAATGATGCTGGTGAAGAAGAATATGTAGAGCCGACAGACGAGGAATTCGATGCGGTTCAAAAGGCTTATGACCAGCTGATGGATGAAGAAGAAGCAAAAGCGAAGGAATAACCTTGTATAAATCAGCTGCCATCCGGGCGTGTTGATTCAATGAGTCTGTTCAGATCACTGCAGCCAGGCTAGAGTGATTTGGGCGGATGAATTTATCAGCATGCGTGATGGCAGCTTATTTTTTTGGAATGATTTCGCGTTGCGAAATCTTGAACAATTGCGTTATAATAAGAGAAGTGTT
>CAZTAP010000006.1:8575-33007 GCA_964611665.1 uncultured Selenomonadaceae bacterium
GAATGATTTCGCGTTGCGAAATCTTGAACAATTGCGTTATAATAAGAGAAGTGTTTAATAAGAGATTAAGGAGATGTTGCTGTTGTTGTCGAAGCTGCCCAAGCTGCCAGAATGGCTGAAGCTTTCCCGTTTGCCGAAGCTGCCGGATGCTGCACAGATCAAGGAAAAAGTTCAGGTGAATAAGCTGAAGCAAAGACTTCCTAAATGGCCGGAGACGGGCGGGGATGATCATAAACCCTGGATCAAATGGCTTTGCATCGGACTTTGTGTGGTACTCTTGTCGGCCGGTGCTGCATTTGCTTTGACGGGGGGAGGCTCCGGGGACAATGTATCGGAAGCAAACCGCCAGCAGAATGTCTATGTCAAGGTGAAGCCTGGCATGGATGCAGGCACGATCGGCGAGCTTTTGCAGCATCATGGGATCATCCACAGCAAATACAAGTTCTGGCTCATGGCAAAGCTCAATGGTTATGACAGCAAATTCCGGACGGGGAGCTATGCGTTCCGGCATGATATGGACCCACGGGAGGTATTGCAGATTTTGGTGTCAGGCACGACATCTACCATCAAATTTACGATCCCGGAGGGCTATACCATTCGGGAAATCGCTGGCCGTTTAGCGGATGAAGGAGTGGTAGAAAAGGATGTTTTCCTGAAAGCTGCAAAAGATTTTGCGCCATATTCCTATATAAAAAAGGATAAGCGGGCGGAATTCTATGCAGAAGGGTTCCTTTTTCCAGATACCTATGAGATCAGCAGTGATGCGGCGGCAGAGGATATCCTGAAAATGATGTCCAGGAATTTTGATCAGCGGCTTACCGCACAAATGAGAGAAGAGGCTGCTGATAAGGGATTGTCTGTCTATGAACTCATCACGCTGGCTTCCCTGGTGGAAAAAGAAGCTCGTTTTGCTGAAGACCGGCCCATTATTGCACAGGTCTTTTTAAAGCGGCTGCGCATCGGTATGCCGCTGCAGTCGGATACGACCCTGCAGTACCTGCTCGATGAACCAAAGGAAGACGTTTCCATTCAGGATACAAAGATGGAGTCTCCGTATAACACATATCAGAACAAAGGACTCCCGCCAGGTCCGATTGCGAATCCGGGCACAGCCTCCATCGAAGCTGTGCTGCATCCTGCAGATACGGATTATCTTTATTTCGTAGCGGACCGGCATGGGCGTAATCATTATTCGATGTCCTATGATGAGCATCTGGACATTGTGAGTCAGGTGAGATAGGAAAGTGGAAAATTTATTAAGAGAAATGGAAGCCTATGCGGAAAAGCATCATGTTCCCATCATCAATGAACGGGGACGTGAGGTCTTCCTTTCTGTCCTCGATGAAGTACGGCCTCATCGGATTCTGGAGATCGGCACGGCCATCGGCTATTCGGCGATGCTTGCTTTGCTGCATGGTGCTGAGGATGCTCAGGTTACGACACTGGAATTAAGCGAAGAGCGTGCACGTACCGCGGCGTCCTTTATTCAGCGTTCGCCTTATGCTGAGCGCATTACGATGCAGGTCGGCGATGCCGCCGGGCTTTTGTGCAGCCTGCAGGGAACCTTTGATTTTGTTTTTATTGATGCAGCAAAAGGGCAGTATGTGGATTACTTCCATAAAGTTTTGCCGCTTTTGACGGATCGGGCGGTCATTGTCGCAGATAACGTATTGTTTCGCGGTTATGTGCAGCGTGAGGAAAAGCCGCCGCGCCGCTATAAAACCATTGTCAAGCGGCTGCGGGAATATATTGCGCTGGTCACGCATACACCGGGATTTCAGACAGAAATCCACGAGAATGGGGACGGGCTGGCGGTTACACGGAGGATAAACTATGTTGAAAAAGCCTGAGCTTCTTGCCCCGGCGGGAAATCTGGAAAAAATGAAAATGGCGCTTCTTTATGGCGCTGATGCGGTATATCTTGGCGGCAAGGCCTTTGGTCTTCGGGCTTTTGGCGGAAACTTCAGCCGTGAGGAGCTGAAGGAAGGCATAGCGTTTGCCCATGCTATGAAGCGAAAGGTCTATGTGACCGTCAATATCTTTCCGCACAACAGTGATTTGCAGGGGCTGCCGGATTATCTGCGCTATCTGGCCGAGGTCGGTGCCGATGCGCTGTTGGTGGCAGATCTTGGCGTATTCATGATGGCACGGGAAATCATCCCGGATATGGAACTGCATATCAGTACACAGGCGAATAATACGAACTGGGCTTCGGTCAATGCATGGCAGAAGCTCGGGGCGAAGCGCGTAGTCCTTGCACGTGAGATGTCGCTGGAGGAAATCCGTGAAATCCGCGAAAAATGTGCAGTGGATCTGGAGATGTTCGTACATGGTGCGATGTGTATTTCGTATTCTGGCCGCTGCCTGATGAGCAATTATTTCACAGGCCGTGATGCGAACCGGGGCAGCTGCGCACAGGCCTGCCGCTGGAAATACAATCTGGTCGAGGAGACGCGCCCGGGCCAGTACTTTCCAATCGTTGAGGATGATCGCGGCACGTACATCTTTAATTCCAAGGATATGTGTCTGCTGCCGCATCTTGCTGATGTCATCGGGAGCGGTGTGGACAGCCTGAAGATTGAGGGGCGCATGAAGAGCGTGCATTATGTCGCGAGTATTGTCAAGGCTTACCGGCTTGCAATCGACAGCTATTTTGCTGACAGGGAGCATTTTCGGATCCGGCCGGAGTGGCTGGCTGAGCTGGATAAGGTGTCGCATCGTGCGTATACGACCGGATTTTATTTTCATAAGCCGGATTCTGCAGACCAGATCTATGGGAAATCTTCCTATGAACAGACTTCGGATTTCATCGGGCTGGTTCTGGCCTATGATGCAGAGACTGGCTATGCAACGGTGGAACAGCGCAATAATATGAAGTGCGGTCAGGAGATCGAGGTATTCCAGCCGCAGGGAAGATTGTTCCGTCAGGAGATTACAGAAATGCTGGATGAGGATGGCGGCCGGATCACGGTTGCACCGCATGCGCAGCAGATCATAAAAATGCGCATGGCGCAGCCGGTAGAAGCGTATGCTATCCTGCGTCGTGACAGCAAAGAATAAGGCGGTGTTTTCTATGTCAGAGGAAATGGTACGTTATTTTGGACAGGCCGCAGGCCGTGTACAGGGGGTTGGCTTTCGCTTTTTTGTGCAGCAGAATTCGCTGGAACTTGGCATCACCGGCTGGGTACGCAATATGGATGACGGTACGGTTACAATGGAGCTTCAGGGATTGCCGGAACGTATCGACATTTTGGAAAAACGTATCCGCAAAGGAAATTATTTCATTCAGGTAAAGAGCCTGGAGTTTCAGACGCTGGAGCTTGTTTCAGGTGAAAAGGATTTTCATATCCGATATTGAGGAAGAGGGCGTTTTTGTGCAAAAAATCTTAGTGCTTCATGGACCAAACCTGAATCTGCTGGGGACGCGTGAACCGGAAATCTACGGTCATACGACCCTGCAGGATATCAATACCATGCTGGAAAAAAGGGCCGCAGAGGCAGGTCTGCAGGCTGATTTTCTGCAGTCGAACCACGAGGGAGCACTTGTGGATGCGCTGCAGCAGGCGGCTGGCCGCTATGCGTTCATTATTCTGAATGCAGCGGCTTATACACATTACAGCATAGCAATCCGTGATGCAATCGCAGCAATCTCTGTACCGGTTATCGAGGTACATCTTTCGAATATCCATACGCGGGAAGAGTTCCGCCATCATTCCGTGATCTCGCCGGTGGTCATGGGACAGATCTGCGGCTTTGGCACAGACAGCTATATGGCAGCTCTTGAAGTTGTCATTCGGAAACTAGGGGGCAAAAAATAATGAAGGAAAGTCGTTTGGCAGGAATCCGTGCGCTTATGGAAGAAAAGGGTCTGGATGCAGTTGTGATCAACAAACTGGTAAACCTGCATTATTTCAGTGGTTTTACCGGGGATGATACCTTGCTGGTCATCACGAAAAAAACAGCGCAGCTCGTGACGGATTTCCGCTATATGGAACAGGCAGCCAACCAGGCACAGCTTTTTGAAATCGTAGAACAAAAGCACGGACTGCTGAAAAAAGCTGCAGAGTGTATCCGCGCGCAGGGTTGTAAGAAGGTCGGCTTTGAAGGCAATGCCTTGCTGTATGATGATTTTGCAGAGCTTGGCAGGCTTCTGCCGGGCATTGATTTCTGTACGGCGCTCACCTTGGATACGCTGCGTCAGATCAAGGATGAGGAGGAGCTTTCCTGTATCCGCCGGGCGGTTGAGATCAGTGACCAGGCCTTTGACGATGTGCTGAAGTTCCTGCGTGCGGGAATTTCGGAAATCGATGTTGCTGCACATATGGAGAGCTTCATGCGTGCGCATGGTTCGGAACGGCCTGCTTTTACGACAATCATCGCATCCGGGGTCAGAGGAAGTCTTCCGCATGGAGTTGCCACAGAAAAGTTGATTGTTGACGGAGAATTTGTTACAATGGATTATGGCGCTGTTTATAAGGGCTATCATTCGGATATTACCCGTACGGTCTGTGTGGGCCGGGCGGATGAGAAACAGAGAAAGCTGTATGATACTGTGCTCAAGTCGCAGCTTCTTGGTGTAGAGAAGGTGCAGCTTGGCGCTTCAGGCAAGGATGTGGACCGGGTTGTCCGGGATTATCTTACAAAGGAAGGCTATGGGCCGTACTTCGGACACGGCCTCGGGCATAGTCTCGGGCTGGAAATCCATGAGGAGCCGCGTCTTTCGCCGTCCAGTACGTGTGAGCATCTGCAAAAGAATATGCTGATCACGGTCGAGCCGGGAGTCTATCTGCCGGGCTGGGGCGGCCTGCGTATAGAGGATACTGTTTTGGTTACTGAACAAGGCGGCGTGCCGCTGACGGCTAGCAGTAAACAGTTCATAGAAATTTTATAAAAAGATTCCAATTTGGAACATCAATGGAGGGCGTAATTTAATGATTTCAAGTACAGATTTCCGTACAGGACTCACAATCGAGATTGATAATGGTGTATGGCAGATTGTTGATTTTCAGCATGTAAAGCCGGGCAAGGGTGCAGCATTCGTAAGAACGAAGATCAAGAACATCGAAACGGGTGCAGTTGTTGAGCGTACGTTCAACCCGAATGAAAAAATGCCGGCAGCACGTCTTGATACACGTACGATGCAGTTCCTGTATGAAGCTGATGGCATGTATACATTCATGGATACGGAGAACTATGAGCAGACTGAGCTCAGTAAGGAACAGCTTGGTGATGCGCTGAACTATCTGCAGGAAAATATGGAAGTAAGTCTCCAGACCTTCAAGGACCGCATTATCGGCATCAGCCTGCCGAATTCGGTAAACCTCAAGGTTACGGAATGCGAGCCAAGCGTCAAGGGCAACACAGCAACCGGTGCAACGAAGATGGCTACGCTTGAGACGGGCTATGCTGTCCGTGTACCGCTCTTCATCAATGAGGGTGATGTACTTCGCATCGATACGCGTACGGGCAATTATATCGAACGCGCTTAAGAGCTTTGAAAATCCGCTGCGGCATTGTCGTCAGCGGATTTTTTATTTATTTACAGGAAGGAATTCCAATTTATACCGCGAATTAATAATTATGCAGAAATGTGGCCGGATTTTCCGGAAATCTGCTGAATGAATTGTATAATTCATGGTTATTTGTTATAATTTAACTAGATATACGTATGCTGAAGGGGGTATTTTGCATGGAAAAAGAAAAAGCTTTAGACAAAAAGGCACCTGCACTTGGATCAATCCGTATTGCCGATGAGGTGGTAAGCATTATTGCCGGACTGGCAGCAACCGAGATCGATGGGATTGCTGGGATGAGCGGCGGCCTTGTTGGCGGCATTGCTGAAATGCTCGGCAAAAAGAATTTTGCCAAGGGCGTAAAAGTTGAGGTCGGCGAAAAGGAAGCGGCGGTGGATCTCTTTATCATTGTCAAGTATGGCGTCCGTATCCCTGATGTAGCAATCGCAGTTCAGGAGAATGTCAAGCAGGCCATTGAGACGATGACAGGTCTTTCTGTGGTCGAGGTCAATATTCATGTACAGGGTGTAGGCTTCCCGGAGGCAGAAAAGAAGGAAGAAGAGGTACGGGTTCGCTGATTCGCCGGAAAGAGGCAGGTTTATGGGGATAATCAATCGTTTTATACTGTTTCTCTATACGTTGTTCTTTGCGGTGTTGTCCTTGGGGGTTGGAGCGCTTGTCCTTCAGGTTGTACCGGAGCATGCCGTCTGGAACGAATTTCAGTACGCGTCAGCACAATGGCAGACCGGGGCAGCCGCAGCAGTTCTTTTTCTGCTCAGCATCCATTTGCTGGGCTGCAGCTTTGCTTCGTCTGGCAAAGGCCGGGAAGAACGCGAGGTCATTCTTGTGCATGCAGAAACCGGTGATGTCAGAGTCGCTGTTGAGGCTGTCCGGAACATGGTGGATAAGATTGCCCGGACGATGCCGGGGGTGCGGGATGTGAACGTAAAGGCTGCATCGGTAAGAAAAAAGGAAAATGAGTCCTCGGTACGTATCGTGCTGAAACTTGTGCTGGGCCAGGAGGCAAATGTGGCTGCTGTGTCGGACAGGCTTCGCGCCGAAATAGGTCGTCAGCTGGAAGAAACCGTAGGTATTGCAGATTTTTCGCTGGAGATTTCCGTAGCAGATATTTCAAATGCTCCGCTTGCCAGGAAGCAGCGTGTCGTTTGATGGGCGGAGGCGAAGTAGATGAATGAAGAATTGAAAGCATTGGGGAAAGAGCTCTGGCATGAGCACCGCGGCAAAATCGTTGGCACTTTGCTGGGAGCTTTTCTCGGTGCATCGGTTTTGCTCTTTGGCTTTTGGAAAACGCTTTTCGTAGTGCTTTGTGCGCTGGTGGGGCTCCTGATCGGTATCCGCGTTGATCGCGGAGATCGTCTTACGGATTTCCTGAGCAGCCTGCGCGACGCATTTCCGTATGGCTTCCACCGCTGGAGATAATGTAGAATGGATAAAGGAAGGTTTAAGTTTTTATGAGTCGTAGACAAGCACGGGAAATTGCGCTGCAGGCGTTGTTTCAAATGGATTTAAATCACTCGGAGGATATGGTTTCTGAGGAAGCACAGGAGAATTTCGCGCTGGATACAGCCTTGGGCGAGTGCCCGCCGCTTACTGACAAGGACCGCGGCTATGCAAGAGCTTTGGTCCGGGGGACAAGGGAGAATCTGTCTGCAATCGATCAGCTGATCACCAAGAGCTCCCGCGAGTGGAAGGTTGAGCGGATGGCAGGCGTTGATCGGAATATCACCCGTATTGCTGTATATGAAATGAAGTTCAGTGAAGACAAGCTTACACCAAGCATTGTCATCAATGAAGCAGTTGAGCTGGCGAAAAAATTTGGCACGGATGATTCTGGCCGTTATGTCAACGGAATTTTAGGCGAAATGGTGAAATAAAATATCGTTGGGAAGCCAGGCTCTCGGTCTGGCTTTTTTTATGCAGTGGAGGGATGGCAGTTTGGCAATCCATAGTGTAAGTGATGTAACAAAATATATCAAAGGGATGTTTCAGGCGGAGACTGTGCTGCAGAATGTCCTGGTCCGCGGAGAAATTTCCAATTTCAAACGGTATGCTTCGGGGCACTGCTATTTCACGCTTAAGGATGCTGGCGCGAGCCTTAAATGTGTGATGTTTCGCAGCCGTGCTCAGTCGCTGCGCTTTGAACCGATGAATGGTCTGAGCGTTGTGGCATCGGGCAATATATCGGTTTACGAGCGCGATGGCGCCTATCAGCTGTATACAGACAGCCTGATGCCGGAAGGTGCAGGTGCACTGAGTCTTGCGTTTGAGCAGCTCAGGGAAAAGCTTACTCAGGAAGGGCTGTTTGCCGCTGAGCATAAAAAACAGCTGCCGGCTTTTCCGAAAACCATTGGTGTAGTTACTTCTGTTTCCGGCGCAGTGCTGCGCGATATCTATCATGTTGCCAAACGACGCAATCCGGGTATCCGCCTTGTACTTTATCCGGTGCAGGTGCAGGGAGAGGATTCGGCCAGACAGGTAGCAGAGGGCATCCGGTTTTTCAATGAAAAATATCCTGTTGATGTGCTGATTGTCGGCCGTGGCGGCGGCTCGATGGAGGATCTTTGGTCCTTCAATGAAGAAGTGGTCGTACGTGCAATCTATGCGTCGCATATCCCGCTGATTTCTGCTGTCGGTCATGAAACGGACTATACGCTGGCGGATTTTGCCGGTGATGTACGGGCGGCGACGCCTTCACAGGCAGCTGAGCTGGCTGTGCCGGATACGCTGGAACTTGCACGCTATCTCCGGGGACTTCAGGCCAGACTGCAAGGGGCTGCACAGCATATACTGCAGCGTAAGCGCGGACAGCTGGAGGCCTGCACAGAGAAATCTGTCTGGCGTAAACCCCAGCAGCTGCTTGCAGAACGCAGGCTGCGTCTCGACCGTGCCGCTGAAGCCCTGCAGCTTCATGCACAAAATGGCTTACAGCTGAAAAAGCATGCTTTGCAGCTGCAGCTGGAAAAGCTGGAGATGTTGAACCCGCTGCAGGTGCTTTTGCGCGGCTACAGCCTCGTCGAGAAGGAAAAGAAACTTGTGAAGAGCACAGCAGCATTGTCCTGCGGAGATTCCGTACGGGTCGTACTGGCAGACGGCAGCTTTGCTGCGGAGATCACAGCGATAGAAAAAGGGGGAAGACAGGATGCCAAAGAAAAAGGAACCGACGTTTGAGGAAGCTCTGGAAAACCTTGAGGGAATCGTAAAAACAATGGAAACGGGCGATGTAACACTTGCTGAGCTTATGGATCAGTATGCCAGAGGCATCGAGCTTTCGCAGAAATGCCTGGCCGCGCTGAATCGGGCGGAAAAGGCAATGGATATCATGGTAAAAGATGAAGGCTCTGATGTTCAGGAGCTGGAATTAAAAATAGAGGGAGATTGAACCATGCGGAAAGATGAATGGAAAGCAAAGGCGGCACTGGTGGAAAAAGCCCTGCTGAAGGAACTCAGGGAAGATGAGGCGCTGGACAAAACACTTTGTGAAGCGATGAAATACAGCCTGATGGCCGGGGGCAAGCGCCTGCGTCCGATTTTGCTGATGGCCGCGGCAGATGCTGTCGGCGGACAGGGAGAAAAGTACCTTACGACAGCCTGCGCGATTGAAATGATCCATACGTATTCGCTGATCCATGACGATCTTCCAGCCATGGACAATGATGATTATCGCAGGGGAAAGCTTACGAATCACAAAGTCTATGGGGATGGCATGGCCGTTTTGGCTGGTGATGCACTTCTGACGCTGGCTTTTGAAGTGATGCTGCGGCAAAAGGATGCTTCTTCGGATACGCTGGCGGCTGTTGTGCGTGAAATGAGCATTGCAGCTGGTCCGAATGGCATGGTTGGCGGACAGGCAATCGATCTGGAATCTGAAAATCAGCATATTCCGATGGAACTGCTGCGCAAAATGCATATGGGCAAAACCGGGGCATTGTTCCGGGCTGCAATCCGCAGCGGTGCTCTGCTGGCGGGTGCTTCTGCACAGGAGTTTGGTGCATTGACTGCTTATGCAGAATGCTTCGGACTGGCTTTCCAGATTACGGATGACATCCTGGATGTTACTGGTGATGAGGCAACCATTGGCAAGCCGGTCGGCAGTGATGAACGGAATCATAAATCTACGTATGTCACGCTGACTTCTCTGGAGGAAGCAAAGAAGCTGGCGGAAGATACCGTACAGGAGGCTCTGCAGGCTCTGGAAATTTTCGATGAGCGGGCAGATTTCCTGCGTGGATTAGTTAAATACCTCATTGCGAGAGATAAATGAGTTGGAAGGTAAAAAAATGAGTCAAATATTAGACAGCATAGAAAATCCTGGCCAGCTCAAGCGCCTTACGCTGGGGCAATTAGAGGAGCTGGCTGCGGAGCTGCGTCAGAAGATCCTTGGCACGGTAGCCAGGAATGGCGGCCATCTGGCACCAAGCCTTGGCACTGTCGATCTTACCGTAGCCCTGTACAGCGTATTCAACTGTCCGGCAGATAAAATCGTCTGGGATGTAGGGCATCAGGCTTATGCGCATAAGCTTTTGACCGGCCGCTGCAGCCGCTTTGCTACCTTGCGGAAAAAGAATGGCATCACGGGCTTCCCTAACCGTTCGGAATCCGTTTATGATGCTTTTGGCGTAGGGCATGCAAGCACCTCGATTTCCGCGGCACTCGGCATGGCTCTCGCACGGGATCTGGACGGCCGCAGCAATCATGTGCTTGCCGTCATCGGCGATGGCGCCCTGACCGGCGGAGAGGCCTTTGAGGCTTTGAACCATGCGGGCGATCTGGGCAGGAACCTGATCGTCGTGCTCAACGACAACGAGATGTCGATTGACCGGAATGTCGGTGCCATGTCGGAATATCTTTCACGTATCCGCCTGACGCCGCAGTATAATCGTGCGAAAAAGGATCTGGAGGGCATCCTGCGCAGCATCCCGCACATCGGGGATAAAGTGCTGAAGACAGCCAGCTATATCAAGGATGGAGTCCGCTCTGTGCTTGTGCCG
Organism: uncultured Selenomonadaceae bacterium; assembly: GCA_964611665.1. Classification (GTDB taxonomy): domain Bacteria; phylum Bacillota; class Negativicutes; order Selenomonadales; family Selenomonadaceae; genus CAZTAP01. Next base: position 19,098 of record CAZTAP010000006.1, read on the forward strand.
GGCGGTCTCTTCGAGGAAATGGGCTTTACGTATGTAGGACCCATCGATGGACATAATATCAGTCTGATGCTTGAGGTCTTTGGTCAGGTCAAACGCATGGAAGGCCCTGTGCTTGTCCATGTGCATACGAAAAAAGGCAAGGGCTATCTGCCGGCAGAAATCGAGCCGGATAAGTTCCACGGCATTGGCTGCTTTGACATCGAGACCGGGAAAACGGTCAAAAAGGAAGGTCAGCCGCCTTCTTATACCAAGGTGTTCAGCGATGCGCTCATCGAGCTTGCGGCAAAGGATACGGCGATTACCGCAATCACGGCAGCCATGCCTGCGGGTACCGGACTGAAGGCCTTCGGCAATGTCTACCCGGAACGATTCTTTGATGTCGGCATTGCCGAACAGCATGCGGTGACGCTCGCTGCCGGCATGGCTGCAGCCGGGAAGAAACCGGTGGCTGCACTCTATTCGACGTTTGCGCAGCGTGCCTATGATCAGCTCCTGCATGATGTTTGTCTGCAGAAACTGCCGGTGACGCTGTGCCTGGACCGGGCCGGTCTTGTCGGCGAGGACGGACCTACGCATCATGGTGTGTTCGATTATTCTTATCTGCGCCATATGCCGAATATGACGATTCTTGCACCGAAGGATGAGAATGAGCTGCGTCATATGCTGTATACCGCATTGAAGATCGACGGACCGGCTGCTTTGCGCTATCCGCGCGGCGCAGGACTTGGTGCTGAGCTTGACCCGGAGTTCCATGAACTGCCTTACGGCAAAGCCGAATTGCTCACGGATAAAGGGAAGATTGCCTTTCTTGCCGTGGGCAGTATGGTGGATAATGCATCCAAGGCGGCTATTGCGCTGGCAGGTGATGGGATCGAAGCAGCTGTGGTCAATATGCGTTTCGTGAAGCCGCTGGATACAGAGCTTTTGCGTGAGCTTGCGGGACGTATGGAGCTTTTGGTGACAGTAGAAGAGAATGCGCTGGCTGGCGGCTTTGGTTCTGCTGTGCTGGAATTTTTGTCAGACGAAGGATTGTCTGTTCCGGTATTACGTGTAGGAATCCAGGATGCGTTCATTGAACAGGGAACGCGTCAGGAACTTTGGGAGCTTTGCGGACTTCTGCCGGAACAGATCGCAGAAAAAGTAAAAAAGTATTTGAATAAGGATCGATGATATGGCAAAAGAAAGACTAGATGTATTGCTTGTTGAGCGAAATCTGGCAAGCAGCAGGGAACGGGCGAAAACAACGATAATGGAAGGGCTCGTTCTCGTAGATGGCAAGAAAATCGATAAGGCAGGCACCATGGTCAAGCCGGATGCGGTGCTCCGTGTGCTTGGGGATACGCTTCCTTATGTAAGCCGCGGCGGACTCAAGCTGGAAAAGGCAATCCGGGAATTCGGCGTGGTCCTGCAGGATAAAGTCGTAGCGGATATCGGAGCTTCTACGGGCGGCTTCACGGACTGTTCGCTGCAAAATGGTGCGAAGAAGGTCTATGCAATCGATGTCGGCTATGGGCAGCTCGCCTGGAAGCTCCGTACAGATGAGCGCGTTGTCAATATGGAGCGCACGAACATCCGCAAGGTTACGCCGGATATGCTGCAGGATGCTCTGGATTTTGCATCCATCGATGTGGCGTTCATTTCACTGGAAAAGGTGCTGCCGCCGGCCAGGCCGCTGCTGAAGCCGGATGGCGAGATCGTTGCACTCATCAAGCCGCAGTTTGAGGCAGGCCGCGAGAATGTCGGCAAAAAAGGTGTCGTGCGTGATCCTAAGATCCATGCAGATGTCATCCGCAAAGTCACTGCCTTTGCCCGGGAAATCGGCTTTATCCCGATGATGCTTACGTATTCGCCGGTCAAAGGACCTGAGGGGAATATCGAGTACCTCGTGCGTCTCGGTTTGGCCTCGTCAGCACAGGACACGGTGGATGAAGCGTGTATCCTGAAGACTGTGCAGGAAGCACATGCACAGCTTGATCAATAACAAAACAGCTGGAGGCACGCAAATGTTTACCATAGCGATTTTTCCAAATGTAGATAAAGAAAATGCCAGTGTTGTCCTGAGCCGGATCATAGAGTTCTACAGCAAGAAAGAAGTAAAGCTTTTGCTGCCCATGAATGAAGCACTGTTTTTCGGCTATGAGGAATATGGCGTTGTGGACATTGAACACTGCGCCATCGATCTTGGCATCAGTATCGGGGGGGATGGAACCCTGCTGGGTGTATGCCGGCGCCTGCATACCCGGAACATTCCGGTCTGCGGCATCAATATCGGAACGGTGGGGTTTCTCGCAGATATCGAGCTGACCGAGATCGAGAACAAGCTCGATAAGATCCTGCATGGCGACTATCATATTGAAGAGCGCATGATGATTGCCGGCTATGTCAAAACGGAACAGAAAGAACGCTTCCTGGGCAATGCCATCAACGATGTCGTAGTTACAAAGGGCGGGGTTGCGCGTATGCTGCAGCTGGGACTCAGTGTCAACGGCGTGCGCGTTACGGATTATAAGGCCGATGGCATCATCGTGTCGACAGCTACAGGCTCAACGGCCTATTCGCTTTCGGCGGGCGGCCCGATTATTAATCCGCGGGTATGCGCTCTGCTGCTTACCCCAATCTGTCCGCATACCTTTAACATCCGTCCCATGGTCATTAGTGCGGAGGATGTAGTTGGTATCCATATTGCTGCAGTCCATCAGGATATCATCGTGACACTGGATGGACAGGAGAGTTTCCGTCTTTTGCCGGGTGATGAGGTCATTGTGCGCAAGGCGGCAATTCCGGCCAAAATCGTGAAATTCAAGGATAAAGAATATTATCAGACAATACGTTCAAAATTATGGGGGAATGCCTGATGCAGACAGTAAGCAATGCAATAGAGTTTGGACAGTTGATCCTGGAGCGCGTGCTGCCGACCGCACGTACGGTAGTGGACGCGACGGCCGGAAATGGCAGCGATACGCTTTTTCTGGCGCAGCGCATGTCCGCAGAGGCACGGCTTTATGCATTTGATATACAGCCGCTGGCGATTGCCGCGACGCGGCAAAAGACGAAGGACTATGCAGACCGGATCACCTATCTGCTGGACAGCCATGAGAATATCCCGGCGGAGGTTCCGGGTGAAATCGATGCGGCTGTTTTCAATCTGGGCTATCTGCCGGGAACGGATCACCGGGTGACGACGGAGGCGGAGATTACGCTGAAGGCCGTGCAGGGTGTGCTGCAGAAACTCCGGGTAAACGGCGTGCTGGTCATTGTTGTCTATCCGGGCCATCCGGCCGGACAGGAAGAAAAGAAGTCCCTGGAAGAGTATTTTCGCCTGCTTTCGCCGCGCGAGTTTACCGTAGGCTGCTATACCATGATGAATCATACGGAGGACGCACCATTCTCCTATCTTATAGAAAAGGTCAGAGGGTGAAGGAATGAAAGCTATACGTCATGCGAGAATCAAGGATATTATAGAGAATGCTGTAATCGAAACGCAGGAGGATCTTGCAGAGGCGCTGCGCGAGCAGCACATCGAGGTGACCCAGGCAACGGTATCCCGTGATATCAAAGAGCTCATGCTCATCAAGGTGCCGACGGGTGACGGACGCTATCGTTATGCCTACCCGATGGAAAAAAATCTTGTCTTCTCCAAGAACCGGATGTCACGGATGTTCCAGGATTCGGTCATCGGACTGGATTATAGTGAAAATATCATCGTAGTAAAGACTTTGCCAGGAACGGCTAATGCTGTTGCTTCCACGCTGGATTATGCAAAGTGGCCGGAAATCATCGGAACAGTAGCCGGAGATGACAATATCCTTGTTGTCGTGAAGCCGAAGGAGGCTGTACCCAGAATCATCAAGAAACTGGAAATGATGATTGCCTGAGCAGCTGTTCTATTTTCAAAGGAGATATGGCAGGTATGTTAAAAACATTAACGGTTTGGAATTTTGCTCTGCTGGAGCAGGTGCAAATCGAGTTCGGTCCGGGACTGAATATACTGACTGGTGAAACGGGGGCGGGCAAATCCATCCTCATCGATTCGCTGGGTGCTATCCTTGGGCATCGGATGACGGCAGAAGCAATCCGTACGGGATGTGACTGGCTGCGCGTAGAGGCGGTATTCAGTATCGATGGTCTGTCGGAACTGCATCATTTCCTGGATGCGCAGGCCATTGAGAATGAGGAAAATACATTGATCATCACCCGCCAGATCACCAGGGCGGGCAAGAACATGATTCTGATCAATGGCTGTCATGTTACGCTTAGTGTGCTTCGTTCTTTGGGAGAATATCTGGTTGATATCCATGGGCAGAATGAGAATCTTGCGCTTTTGCGTGCGGATCACCAATTCTATCTGCTCGATCATTACGCGGCAGAGACAGCGGGGCAGCTGCAGGCCTATCAAAGGGTCTTCCATACCTGGAACAGCAGGAAAACTGAGCTGAAGACCAAGGAACAGGCTGCCATGGAGTATGAGCAGCGCATTGATATGCTGCGCTGGCAGTATCGGGAGATTGAAGAAGCACAGCTCAGGGAACATGAAGATGAAGAGCTTGAGACGGAGATCCGCCGCCTTACGAATGCCGAGAAGATTGCCGGCTATGTAGAAGATTCCTATGCATTGCTGGATGGCGAGGGCGGGAAAAATGCTCCGGGCATTCTTGCAGCACTTGCCAAGATCAAGCACAATCTCGAGGCACTGAGCCGCTACGATGAGGGATTGGAGAACTCGCGGAAAATGGTAGAGGATGCCGCCTGTCAGCTGCAGGAAGCCTCGTATGAGCTGCGGGATTACGGGGAGAATATGGAGTTCGATGCACCCAAGCTGGACCGTCTGCAAAACCGCATGGATGTCATCTATAAGCTGCGGAAAAAGTACGGAGCGACCATTGACGATGTTTTGCAGCATCAGCAGAAGGTCAAGGCTGAGCTTGACGAAATCGAGAATTACGATGAGGATATCGAGCAGCTCAGGCTGGCAATCCAGCAGGATGAGACCTTGCTGAAGGCTGAGGCGCAAAAGCTCAGTGCGCTGCGCGCAGCTGCGGCCAAGGGACTTTCTGCGGCAGTCGAAGAGCAGCTGCTGGCGCTCGGGATGCCGAAGGCACGCTTCCATATTGTGCTGGAGCCGCTGCAGGGCTTTGCTGCGAATGGTGCAGACAAGCTGGCGATGCTTTTCTCAGCTAATCCGGGAGAGGCAGAGAAGCCAATCCAGAAGGTGGCTTCCGGCGGTGAGCTTTCGCGTATTGCATTGGCGATCAAGACCGTTGCTGCCTCCCGGGACGATTCGGTTTCCAGTATGGTCTTCGATGAAATCGATACGGGAATCGGCGGCAAGACAGCTCAGATGGTGGCAGAGCGTATCGCACTCGTCGCGGCCTATAAGCAGGTTCTTTGCATCACGCATCTGCCGCAGATCGCCTGCATGGCAGATGAACATCTGTACATCAGCAAGGAATCCATCGGGGATAAGACGACGACGCAGGTCAAACGCCTTGCGGATGGCGAACGGATCAACGAAATTGCCCGCATGGCCTCGGGTATCGATGTTACGGCGGCTTCGCTTGACAATGCCCGGGAAATGGTAGATAATGCTAGAATCAAGAAGGCAAAACAACGCAAAGCGATAAAATAGGAGGATGAACAATGGATGAGGATTTGATTGAGACAAAAATCAGCAGCGAGGATGTATATGATGGTGTATTGCTGCATGTGAAAAAGGATACCGTAAAGCTGCCGAACGGCAAAGAGGCTACGCGGGAATGGATTCGTCATCCGGGTGCAGCTTCTGTGATCCCGCTTTTGCCGGATGGACGTATTGTGCTTGTACGCCAGTATCGTTATCCTGTGCAGAAGGTTACGCTCGAGGTGCCAGCGGGCAAGCTGGACTCACCGGATGAGGATCCGCTGGATTGCGCTGTGCGTGAGCTGAAGGAAGAGACCGGATATACGGCCGGGAAAATCGAAAAGCTTACGATGATTGCAACGACGGTAGGTTTTTCCAACGAAAAAATATATTTGTATGCTGCACAGGACCTTTCGGCTGGGGAGCAATGCCCGGACGAGGATGAATTCATCAATACGGTGAAGGTCCCGCTGGCAGAGGCTGTCAGGATGGTCGAAGAAGGAAAGATTTATGATGCAAAATCCGTTACCTCGATTTTGTTATTGAAGGAAAGATTAGCACGCAGCTAAGAGGAGGTCATGTATGTTTGATTTTAGTTTGATGGATGTTGTGGCTGGTATTCCGGGATTGATCATTGCCATGGTCGTGCATGAGTATGCCCATGCACGTGCTGCCGTTGCGATGGGGGACTTTACCCCGCGGATGACGGGGCGTCTCACGCTGAACCCGAAAGCGCATATCGACCCAATCGGTCTGTTGATGCTGTTCATCGTACAGTTTGGCTGGGCCAAGCCGGTCATGATCAACCCCAGGAATTTCCGGAATCTGCGCCAGGGAGAGCTCCTGGTAGCTCTGGCCGGCCCTGCGGCAAATCTGATCACAGCATTTTTGGCGCTGGTCTTTCTGGTGATTTATGTCAAACTGGGGCTGAATGTTTCCCAGGGACTGCGCATGGTTTTTTCGTTGATTATCATTTACAACATCAACTTTGCGATTTTCAATATGATTCCGCTGCCGCCGCTGGATGGGTCGAAGGTGCTCATGTCCTTCCTGCCAAGCCGCTGGGCGTACGAACTCATGCGCCTGGAACGGTACAGCTTTTTGATTTTGATTGCGCTCATGATGACGCCGGTGCTTAGTCAGATCCTGATTCCTTTGCAGCGTTTGGTCTATCATATTTTTTATGCAATCATCGCTGTGTTTTTTTAGGAGGTAAACAGGTGAGGTCTTTTGCCTGAAAACAGGATGCAGAATTATACGGTAAAGCTGGATGCCTTTGAAGGTCCGATGGACCTTCTGATGCATTTGATTGAAAAAAATAAGATCGATATCTATGATATTCCGATGGCAGCGCTTACGGAGCAGTATATGGAATATCTTGCACGGTTTAAGGAATTCAATATTGAGATTGCGAGTGAGTTCATTGTCATGGCAGCAACCCTGCTGCAGATCAAGTCCCGCATGATGCTGCCGAAACCGCCGAAGGAATCGGCTGAAGATGAGGACGAGGTCGATCCGCGTCAGGAACTTGTCACACGGATCCTGGAATATCGCCGGTTTAAGCAGGTCAGCTCTGTGCTCGATGCTATGGCAGAACAGCAGGGCCGATTTTTTTCGCGCGATCCGCTGGCATTGCCCATACATCACTGCCCGCCAGATAATATCCCGCTGAGGGCGCTTCTGGATGCTTTTCGCACGGCTCTTGAGGTGCATGAGGAGCTCACGATACCAGAGGCGCTTGTTGCACCGGAGACTTATAGTATCCAGGGCAAAATGGAGGACATTCTCTTGCTGCTGGATCATGCCGGAGGCAGGATTTTGTTTTCCGAAGCCTTCCGTTCGGGAACACGTGAGGAGCTTATTATGACCTTCCTGGCACTGTTGGAGCTCATCAAGCTGAAATCTGTTGTGATCCGGCAGCAGCGGCTTTTTGCGGAAATCTACATTTGTATGAGAGAGGGTGGAACAGGGTGTTCATGATGAACTTGAGGGGGCCGCTGGAAGCGGTGCTTTTTGCGAGCGGTGACCCGGTAAACATTCAGCAGCTCATGGATATCCTGCGCGTTGACCGGGCAACGGCAGAAGAGCTGCTTGCGGCTCTGGAGGAAGAGCTTGACGAAAGGAAAAGCGGCTTGATGCTGCACAAGGTTGCAGGCGGCTATCAGCTGGTCACGCGGCCGGAATATTTTACCTATGTAGAGAAGCTTACGCAGATCGTGGATAAAAAACTTTCGGCACCGACATTGGAAACCTTGTCCATCATTGCGTTCAAGCAGCCAATCACCAAGCAGGAAATCGAGCATATCCGCGGAGTGCGCATCGAGCGTGCGCTTGCGAAGCTCATGGAGTTCGAGCTGATCTGCGAGGTCGGGCGCAAGCCGGTCATCGGACGGCCAATCCTTTATGGTACGACAGAGGCTTTCCTGAAATGCTTCGGGCTCAATACACTGGAGGATCTTCCATCTCTGCCGGATTTGGAGGATCCGGGCGATCTGGATGTTGAACAGCTTGAGCTGATGGAACAAGAGAAGAAATGAACGAAAAACTGTCCGGATGCTGCGGACAGTTTCTTTTAATGAAGCGGAGGAAAAGATTTTGGTTGAATTACTGGCTCCTGCAGGGAGCAAAGAGGCACTGATCGCAGCGGTAGAGAGCGGAGCAAATGCGGTCTATCTGGCAGGAAATATGTTCGGAGCCAGAGCCTATGCGAATAATTTCGATGAAGAAGGTCTGCGTGAGGCCATTCGTTTTGCACATATGCGCAATGTACATGTGCATGTGACGGTCAATACGATCGTTGCTGATGAAGAGCTCCCTGAGCTGGCTGACTATGTAAGATTCCTCTACGAAGCCGGCGCAGATGCTATTCTCGTGCAGGATCTCGGTGTTGCCAGGATTGTACAGCAGGCAGCACCGGATCTGCCCATGCATGCGAGCACACAGATGACCGTGCATAATCTGGCGGGTGTGCTCGCGCTGCAGAAGCTGGGCTTTTCCCGTGTCGTTTTGTCCCGTGAGCTGTCGCTGAAGGACATCCGCTATATCTGTGCGAACAGTCAGGCAGAAATCGAGGTATTCATGCATGGTGCGCTTTGCGTATGCTATTCCGGGCAATGTCTCATGAGCAGCATGATCGGCGGCCGGAGCGGCAATCGCGGCCGTTGTGCGCAGCCGTGCCGTCTGCCGTATACACTTGTCGATGAGAACGGGGAAGATGTGCTCGCTGATTCAGCAGGCCAGTACCTGCTTTCGCCGCGCGATCTCAATACGATCGATATCCTGCCGGAGCTTATCGCAGCCGGTGTTTCCTCCCTGAAGATCGAAGGACGCATGAAGCGTCCGGAATACGTGGCTGTGGTCGTGGATACCTACCGGCGTGCTATCGATTCCTATCTCTTGGGCAGCGGCTATGAAGTCTCCGATATGGACAGGAAATCGCTCGCCCAGATTTTCAACCGTGATTTCACTACGGCATATCTCAAGGAACGTCCGGGCCGCAATATGATGAGCGACCGCCGCCCGAATAACCGCGGCCTGCTCATTGGGCGCGTAGAAGCCTATGACTGGGATATACGCCGCGTGACGGTCAAACTTTCCGGCAGTCTTGCCGAGGGCGATCAGGTGGACTTCTGGGTCAAGGTCGGCGGACGAGTGACGGCCACGATACAGGATATGCAGGACAAAAACGGCAAAAAGCTCACGGCTGCAGAGGCCGGAGAGTCGGTGAGCTTTCCGATTCCTTCTGCAGTGCGTGATCACGACCGGGTGTTCAAAGTATTCGATGCCTCGCTGATGGAGCGTGCGCGTGAGTTCTTCAACACCGGTGCGCCGGTGCGCCGCATCCCTGTGCAGGTCCGGGTCACGGCTGCGGTGGGCAGGCCGCTGCGGATCAGCATGACGGATGCCGATGGCTATGCGGCACAGGCGGATACGGAGTTTATCGGCGAAGAGGCCAGGAAGCGTCCTTTGTCTGAGGAAACCATCCGCAAACAGGTTGCAAGGCTTGGCTCGACGGTCTATGCACTGGATGAGCTTGTTACAGAGATCGAAGGCAATGTTATGGTGCCGGTGAGCGAAATCAACGAGGCGCGGCGCAAGGCGACAGAAAGCCTTGAATCGCAGCGGCTGCAGCACTTCGCACGGCCTGCTCTGCCGGCTTATCGCTATCGGCCGGCTCCGGCGGGAGCGGCGCAGAAAATCACCGCGGCTCAGATCATCGTTTCGGTGGATACTGTAACCAAGGCGGAGGCTGCGCTGACCGCCGGGGCGGATGGCGTACTCTTTGGCGGTGAATCCTATCGCCATGAGGTCATTACGCCGAAGCAGTACGAGGCAGTATGGAAACTGGCCAGGAACCAGGGGCGGCAGATCAGCTATAATACACCGCGGATCATCAATGAAATGTGGATGAAATCGTTCGTTCAGCTGCTGGAGTCGTTCAAAGCTTTTCCGCCTGATTCTGTCTATGTGCATAATATTGCTGCACTTTCTCTCGTGCAGGAGGCAGGCCTGCCTGTTCATGTGGATGCCTCGCTCATTGTCTATAATCATGCATCAATTGACTTTTTGCAGGAGCTTGGGGCGAAAGGCATCACGCTTTCGCCGGAGCTCACGCTGCAGCAGGCCGGACAGCTGGCAGCCGGGAGCCCGCTGCCTGTGGAGGCCATCGTGGCCGGCAGGCTTGAGCTCATGGTTTCGGAATACTGTGTGACGGGCAGCTTCCTGGGCGGTATAGATCAGGGGCCGTGTTCACGTCCCTGCCTGCGCAAGGGAGCACGGTACGCACTGAAAGACCGCAAGAACATGCTTTTCCCGCTGGTCATGGATCAGTTCTGTCATATGCACGTGCTGAACAGCAAGACGCTCAGCATGCTGCCGCATGCTATGAAGTTTGCCGGCATGGGCATCGGGCGGCTGCGCATCGAGGGCAAAGCGATGTCTTCGTCAGAGATTGCCGACGCCGTGCGCAATTACAAGGAATATAGTCAGTGGACACAAGAGATTTTGCCGGAACAGCTTGAACATATCAAGGAACTGGAGGGTGAGGAGATCACCCGCGGCCATTATTTCCGCGGTGTCCTGTAAAATAAGAGGTAAATATGGAAAAAGAAGCACTGAAAACACTAGAATATACAAAAATCACTGCGATGCTGGAGGAACGCGCGGGCTCGGTGCTCGGCAAGGAACGGGCCGCTGCTTTGCTGCCGGTCAGTGATTTCGATGAAGTACAAGAGCGCATGCAGCAGACGGCAGAGGCTGCTGCAGTCTATCGCATGACGGCACCGCCTCTGGGCGGCATCCGGGATATCCGTCCGCTTTTGAAAAAGGTAAAGCTTGGCGCTGTGCTGGATACGAGTGAAATGGTCGATGTGATGAGCACGCTTTATGCGATGCGCAATATCAAGAAGTTCTTCAAGGAAATGGAAATGGATGCGCCGATTCTCAAGGGCTGGGCGCGGGAAATCGAAATCCTTGGGCAGCTTGAGCGCAATATTGAAAATACCATCGATGAGCATGGCAATATCCGGGATGAGGCAAGCGTTGAGCTCAAGCGCATCCGCAGGGAAATCAAATCCTCACAGGGCCGCATCAAGGAGAGACTTTCTTCGGTGCTGCATGCATCGGAATATCAGAAGTATTTCCAGGATGCAATCGTGACCCTGCGCGATGAGCGCTATGTCGTGCCGATCAAGCAGGAATACCGTCAGCATTTCCCGGGTATCGTACATGACCAGTCTGCGAGTGGTTCTACGCTTTTCATTGAGCCGATGGCCATCGTGGACCTGAACAACGATGTGAAACAGCTGGCTCTTGCCGAGCATCATGAGGTAGAGCGCATCCTGCGCGTGCTTTCCCAGCAGGTCGAGAAGAACAAAGATGTCCTGCTGGCAAATTCGTCCATTATGGCAGATATTGATTTTTCGTTTGCCAAGGCAAAGCTTGCGCGTGATATGAAGGCCGTGGAGCCGATGCTGAACAATGAGGGACGTACGAAACTTTTGGGGGCGCGTCATCCACTGATTGCTGAGGACAAAATTGTGCCCATCGACATCCTGCTGGGTGAGACGTATCATATGCTGCTCATTACCGGACCAAATACCGGCGGCAAGACCGTGAGCATGAAGACCCTTGGCCTGTTGGTGCTCATGGCGCAGTCCGGCTGTTTCCTGCCGGTAGAGGCAGACTCAGAGATTGCCGTTTATCAGAATGTCTATGCGGATATTGGCGATGAACAGAGCATCGAGCAGAGCCTGAGTACGTTCTCGGCGCATATGACGCATATCGTGAAGATACTGCAGAAGGTGGAGCCGGAGGACCTGCTGCTGCTCGATGAGCTTGGCGCAGGCACGGACCCGGAAGAAGGTGCGGCGCTTGCCATGGCCATTCTGGAACAACTGCTGGCAGTGAAGGCAAGCGTGATTGCGACGACGCACTATTCGGAGCTCAAGACCTTTGCCTATACCAAGGACGGCATTGAAAATGCCTGTGTGGAATTCGATATCAAAACACTGCGGCCGACCTACCGGCTGCTCATCGGCATTCCTGGCGCGAGCAACGCTTTTGCCATCAGCCACCGCCTTGGCCTGGGTGAATCCGTCATTCTGCGTGCGAAGCAGCTCATCAAAGCCGATCATGCGCAGTTCGAGAACGTCATCAATCAGCTGGAGAATGAAAAGATGATGTATGAGCAGCGCAATGCGGATATCCTGGAACGCCAGCAGCGCGTTACCCAGCTGGAAGCAAAAGTCGAGGCCATGAAGACCGAGCTGTCTCAGAAAAAGGCGCAGATGCTCCGCAAAGCGAAGGATGAAAGCTCTGCACTCGTGCGCCGCACGCGCCGTGAGTCCGAGGAAGTCATCAAGCAGCTCAAAGAGCAGTTCAATGACCAGGGCATCCAGAAGCGCCAGCAGGCAATCCAGGAAGCAAGGGAAAAGCTCAAGGCAGCCTCTGACCGTGCACGTCCGGGAATCATCTCCGGCAAGGCTTACCGCAAACCCATTGATCTCAAGACCATCGAGCCGGGGGATACGGTCTATGTCACGAAGCTTGATCAGAAAGGCACGGTTCTTTCCGTACAAGGCAAGGAGCTCGAAGTGCAGCTTGGCAGTCTGAAGATGAATATCAAGGCGTCTGCCTGCAAGTTCGTGGAAAGCGGCAAGCAGAAAGAGAAACATCAGCAGCAGTCTGCACCAAAGAGCAGACAGTCCGGCAGCTTCCTGCAAAAAGCCGCGAACATCCGCCGTGAGATCGATATCCGCGGCCTCATGGTCGACGAAGCTGAACAGGTACTGGGCAAATTCCTCGATGATGCCGTCATCGCAGGCATGGCGCAAGTGCTCATTATCCATGGAAAGGGTACAGGTGCTTTGCGCAAAGGTGTGCAGGCCTATCTGAAGAATCACCGCAATGTTCTCCACATCGCTTTTGCTGATATTAACGAGGGCGGCACAGGAGCTACTGTGGTGGATTTGAAATAAGAAAAAAGATAACGGGCTCGTTCAATCGGACTGTCTCGTTTGACACATGGCATGAAATTTTTAGAGGTCACATTCCCAAGTGACCTTTTTTTCTTGGATACAGGTATAATTATTATGTCGAATATTCAATAGTTACGGCATATTTTCTGTATGGTTGCGGAGGGAAGCGCATGGATCATCAGCTCACAAGAGCGGTCAGAATGTATATCCTGGCGAATTACAAAGGCGATGGCACAAAGAAGGAATTGCTGCCGGTCAGAAGAAATCTGATTGGCCGTGCCGAAAGGCATCCTGCTGAAGGTGCATTGAAAAATGCCTTTAAAAAATTTATCGCCAAATACAATGAACTGACTTTTTCCGAAAAATTGCTGAGACTCATTGAATGCAAAGGAAAAAAGAATGTAGAAATTTACAAAGAGCTTGGCATCACCAAGCAGCATTTCTCGAAAATCAAGAACAATCCCCAATACAAGCCTGCCAAAGAAACAGCTCTGGCTTTTGCCATAGCCCTGCATTTATCGTTGGAAGAAACCCTGGACCTGATTGGCAGGGCCGGATTTACTCTGTCTCATAGCAGTGAATCTGATCTTATTGTAGAATTTTTCATCATGGAGGGAATCTATGATGTCGATGAAATCAACCTGCAGCTTATGGAGCATGGGTATCCTACCTTGACGAATCGGCGCGCATTGAAGGATGATGCTGCCATGACGTCAGATTTGACAAAAAATACATAAAAATCCAGAGGTCACATCATCAGGTGACCTCTTTTTTCTATGTGAAGGTATAATAAACATAGAAAAAGCAATTTATGG
>CAZTAP010000007.1:0-29577 GCA_964611665.1 uncultured Selenomonadaceae bacterium
AGAGCGAAGATGATTGGCTGACGTTGACCGTTAGATGAAGGCACCTGTTATTTGCGGGTGTCTTTTTTGTATGTGGACAATTTGGGGACGGTTCTTTTTTGCTGTGCCGTTTTTTTCTTTAATCTTTACGCATAAGTATTGCTTCTATGGTATAATAATATAGACTATCTATAGGTGAGGAGATAACAGTTAAGTATGGATAATGTTTATAGACAGGTTACAGTTTTTTATCGTGAAAATCCTGACCTGAAAGAACTTTTGCCACAGGATCTCATAGAAAAATATTTGCGCAAATGTGCATGGAATGGAATGGCTGATGCCGAATTACGCAGGATTTGGGATGCAGTTGCAGTTGTTCTATTATACATAAAGCAGTTACAGCTTTTTTCATTGGATTCCCTGACGGTTCATGATTATCAGGAAGCCCTTTACATGGCACAGGATGCACATAAGGAATGGTTTTTGTCTGAACCAAAGGTCACGTCATTTTTTCAGGTGTTGGATGCTTTTTATGCCTATTTATTGAAACTAGGTTATGATGATTATAGAAAAGAACTAGAACTTGCCAGGCTTACTTTTTGGGAAAAGGATGGATTTGCTTTACCGGAACGTCAAGGTCATGATGAATTTTTTAATTCCCTTGATCATTTGGAAGAGCTTTCGCCCGAAGATGTAGAAAAACTCAATGATTTATTGGAAAATCTATTGAACAGAGCTGGTGAGTATTTTCGTCGGCCGCCTTTTTTGTTTGATCTTACGCGTGCAGTTTCTATCTATGCAGGCCCGTTTATGGAAATAGCCAAGGATAATGAAGATGATTTCTGGTTCAGTTTTTGGGATTATTTCTTTTTTGATTATCATCTTATTCAATCAGATCAGAACCCTTTGCGTTATTATTATGAGCATGAGAAAGAGCGGCTGCAGCCGAGTGAACGGCATATTGTTGAAGATTTGTTAAGGGCTAAGTTTACGATTTTTTCGATTGATCGTATTGATGATGATTTTATTCAATGTACAAATCTTTTTACTAACAAACAACATACTTTGCCTGCACCGGACTATGGTTTTATGGATTTCAAGAAAGTTATCTTATATGGACACTTGCATACAAAGGGTGTTATGATGCTGAATTATATCACTTCTGTCTCGGCGACGAGTAAACTGCGTCAAAGAATGAAAGAGGAAATCCTGCGTCAGTATGAATTGTACAAATGCCAGGAACCTGAGGCTACACTGGAGGATTTCTTTCAGCGGCATGCGGCTGCGGCTCGTCATACGATTAACATCCTTGCCAATTTTGCTCAGCTGAATGTTGTTTCTACTAAGCCTTATCGGCGTCCTTCTTTGGAAGGCGTTCCAGCCGGTACACCCGATGCCGTTCTTGCTGTACTCAGGGCAAAAGCAAAGAAGGCTGGATTCAGTGTACACGCCATTGGTCTGGTACAGAGAATGTATGAAGATTTCCGTTTTGCAGCAGGTCAGAAAGAACAGTTCGATATGAAAAATCTTGTTGCAGCGCTGCTTTTTGTCTTTGTCGATTTGAATGGTCTGGATTTCGTGCAGAAAGATTTTGTGCTGGAACTTACCGAAGCTTCTCTGTCGGAAGCAGAGGAACTGGCTAAAAAGGTTCGGAAGACTCTGGAGTGTGCACCAATGGATCCGCGTTATCTGACGGAAGAAGGTTTTGTGCGTGCACTTTATATGGTTTGAGGGGGTAAGGTGAGGTATGCAGTGTAGTAAATGCGGACATGAGCTGGATCAGGAAGGACGATGCAGTTATTGTGGCGCAGCAGAAGACGAAAAAGTCCATGTTATGTCGCCTGAGGAAAAAACTCGTTATAACGGGATTACGATAGAAGAAACCCCGGAACAGTCCGGACAGCAATACAGGCAAAGCAAGCAGGAGCGTACGGGACCAGGAATATTTATAAAGCATATTGATCTTGGCAGTCTGACTGGTGGAAACTGGGCGATGAAGCTTGCTGTCCTGCTGCTGGTCGCAGCAGTGGTGGCGTTTCTCGTATTTATCGCTTTACCAGTAGCACTCATCGGCATTGCGATTGGTGCGGTAGTCTGGCTTATTTTAAGTTTTTTGCGCGGATAAAAAGATGCGAGGGAGTCTGAGTGATGCAGAAAATTCTGGTGGTTGATGATGAGGATTCGATTCGGGAGCTGCTGCGCTTCAATTTGAAAAAGAATGGTTATGTGACGGAAGAAGCTGCAGATGGGCAGGCGGCACTGCTTTGTGCAGAAGAAAGGCCGCCAGAGCTGATTCTTTTGGATTTGATGCTTCCGGAGCTCGATGGCCTGGAAGTTTGCAGACGTTTGAAGGAAAATAAGCTTACCGCGAATATTCCTGTCATCATGCTTACTGCGAAAGATGAAGAGATTGATAAAGTCCTGGGGCTCGAGCTTGGCGCGGATGATTATGTGACGAAGCCCTTCAGTATGCGCGAGCTTCTGTCACGCGTCAAAGCAGTTTTGAGGCGCAGTACAACAGGCGCAGGGAGTTCCTCAGAGGGTGAGCTTACGGTTGGCCGGCTGCGCATGGATTTTACTTCCTATGAGGCGTTTGCCAATGGTCATCAGCTTGCTCTTACGCCAAAGGAATATGAGCTGTTGAAGCTTTTTGCGACGAATGAAGCACGGGCATTTTCAAGGGATGAACTTTTGGAGAAAATCTGGGGCTATGAGTATTATGGGGATACGCGTACGGTGGATGTGCATATCCGTCATCTCAGGGCAAAACTGGATGCTGTTCAGCCGGGACTCGGTGGCATGATCGAAACTGTTCGCGGCAAAGGTTATCGCTTTGTGCATATGAAAAATGGATAAAAAAGGCTGCAGTACGATACGTTAAGCTTCGTACTGCAGTCTTTTTTTACGCAAACTTAACAATGCTGTAACAACGGGGGCTTTTTTCCATGCTATAGTAAATACAGATCAGCAAGGAGGAAAGCAAATGGACTATAAGCTTCGTGTTAAAAATATGAATCTCTTTTATGGTGAGCATCAGGCATTGTTCAATGTTTCACTGGATGTGCCGGTGAATTCTGTAGTGGCATTGATTGGGCCGTCCGGCTGTGGGAAATCCACCTTTTTGAAATCCCTGAACCGTATGAATGATCTTGTGGAAGGGGTACAAATTGATGGAGAGATTACGCTGGATGGTGAGAACATTTACGCAGCTGATACAGATATTGTAAATTTGCGCAAAAATGTAGGGATGGTGTTTCAGCGGCCGAATCCTTTTCCTATGAGCATCTATGATAATATTGCCTATGGGTGCCGTGTGCATGGCATGAATGATAAGAAAAAGCTCGATGAGATTGTGGAACGCAGTTTGCAAGGTGCTGCTTTATGGGATGAAGTAAAGGACCGGCTGCATTCTTCTGCAATGGGAATGTCTGGCGGGCAGCAGCAAAGGCTCTGTATTGCAAGGACATTGGCGGTAGAACCGGAGGTTCTGCTAATGGATGAGCCATGCTCAGCCCTTGATCCGATTTCTACAATGAAAATCGAAGAGCTGGTGAGCGAGCTGAAATCCCGCTACACAATTGTGATGGTTACGCATAATATGCAGCAAGCGGCGAGAGTATCGGATTCTACAGCATTTTTCCTGAATGGCCAGCTGGTAGAATATGATCTTACGGATGCAATCTTTACTAAGCCGAGGAATAAAAAAACGGAAGATTATATTACAGGCCGGTTTGGCTGATGGAGGGAAATGCGATGCGTGTTACACGTCAGGAGTATATCAAAGAGCTGGAGGCTTTACAGCATCAGGTTGTTCTTATGGGGGATGCTGCAGCGGCAGCAGTAAAAAAGGCCATGCAGGCCTTCATGGGAGAAGATAAAAGGCTTGCACAGCAAGTGATGGAGCAGGATGATATCATCGATGATATGATCGTTGATGTAGAGGATCGCTGTATTCTGTTGATTGCGAAACAGCAGCCGATTGCCCGTGATCTCCGGGTAATTGCGACTGGGTTTAAAATTTCTACGGATTTGGAACGTATCGGAGACCATGCCTTTGATATTGCTAAAGCCACAGCAGCTTTGGATTTGGAAGCGCTGCAGTTCAAGTATACGCCGCAGCTTGCGCAGTGTGCGGTGGAGATGGTTGAAGGTGCAATCAAGGCCTATGAGGGTTCAGACATACAGCTTGCGGAAAGTATCTGCCGCAGAGATGATGAGATGGATGAACTTTTTGGCAAAACCTTTTTGGAACTTTCCAATCTGGTCACCAACGAAGCGGATAAAGCCCGGCAGATTACACAGCTTTTATTTATTGCACGTTTTTTGGAGCGTATTGGCGATCATGCAACGAACATTGCAGAATGGGTGATTTATCTTGAAACGGCCGAACGTATTCGGAAAGTGCGTACTAAAGCCTGAGGAGATTTGGAACGGCTCATGCTAAAGCTGTACATTCTTAATTTATGCGAGGAAATTGCAGGAGGAACTCTGTTCCCTCCTGCAATTTGCTTTTTACAGAGATTTTTCCATCAAAGAGTCCGACCAGAAATTGAACGAGAGAAAGGCCCAGACCATTGCCGCCGCTAGCCCGGCTGCGGGCTTTGTCCGAGCGGTAGAAACGATCAAAGATAAAGGGCAGATCGTTGGCTGCAATGCCGATACCAGTATCTTTGACCAGGAAAAAAACAGAGTCCTTGTCTGCTGAACAGCTTAAAGTAATCTGGCCATTTTCAGGGGTATACTTCGAAGCATTTTCGGTTAGATTGATAAGAAGCTGCAGGAAAAGATCTTCATTGGCCTTGAGAAAAGCTCCCTTGGCAGAAGGGGAGACGGCCAGCAGTACCTGTTGGCTTTTTTGTCTGGTTTGTGCCTGCAGCTTATGCTGGACCAGAGCAGGAAATTTCTGAGCTTCCAGTTTTGTTAAAGAAAGCTGCTGCTGATATTCACGCTGATCGAGCCTGGCAAGCTGCAGAAGCTCTTTGATCAGGCGGGACATGCGCTGAGCTTCTTTATAAATCGTGCCGATGAATTTTCGGCTGAGCTCGGGCTGGCTGAAATCATCATCAAGCAGCGTCTCAGCAAAGCCTGAAATCGAGGTGAGCGGCGTAGCCAGCTCATGTGCTGCGTTTGAGACAAATTCCGTCTGACGGTGGGAAAGCTCCTGCAGCAGGGAAATATCATGAAATACACAGAGAACGAGCTGTTCATCTTTTTCCGGGAAAGGAGCGAAGAAAATCGAAAAGGTTTTTGCTCCTGTCGGGGTAGAGAGGGAAAATGTACGTGTCATGGATTCTTTCTGTTGTGCAGCATGCTGGGCTGAAGTGCTCAGCAGCGTGCTGCCCAGCGCATGGATGCTGGTTTTGCCAAGATGTGCTGCGGTAAGCTGGAAAAGCTCCCGGGCCTTTTTGTTGGCAGTGAGGATACTGCCCCGGGCATTGAGCAGCAGGACACCATTATCCATGTTTTTCAGAATAAGAGATTGCTGATGTGCTGCGGAAGCGGCTTCGTGTATTTTTTGTGCAAGATTGCTGGTCAGATGGTTGATGGTTTGTGCTAAGAGTTCCAGTTCATCATGGGTATGGATATGCAGTCGTTTTTGCAGATTGCCATGGCTGATGGCAAGTGCATCCTCGGTCATTTGCTGGATCGGCTGGAGCTGGCGCCGTGCGAGCAAAGTGCTTACGCAAAGTGCCAGCAGGACGGCAGCTGCAAGTGCGATGAGCAGGGTACGTCGCGTGGCATCATAGGCTGCTTCCACCGGAGTCAGTGAGGAAGCCGTACGAATGATGCCCAAAAGTTCATTTTGTTCGTTGTAGACGGGAATGGCAGCATAAAGCATGTTTTCTTTTAAGGTGTCACTGTAGCGAATCGAAGAGCTTTCCGTATGGTTCAGGGCTCCCTGGATTTCCGGGCGCATCATATGGTTATCGAGGCTTTCCGCGGGCTCGGAGGAATCTGCCAGAACAACACCAGAATCATTTATTAAAGTAAGACGCAGAGCAGTTTCGGCATTTATGGTATGGATTTTTTGTTCCAATCGTATACTTCGTTCAGCAGAAGATGGTGTCGAAAGCTCATCAGCCAGCAGGATTTCTGCAATTTTAGCATTTCGGATAAGCTCTGCGGTCTGTTTTTGCAGATTGTCCTGATAAAAAAAATTCAAAAGATAAAGTCCAAGTACAGAAATAGAAAAAAAAGAGACAAAAAGGAAAGAAAGAATCATGCGCTGACTGATTTTAGATTGGAAAAGCTTTATTCTTAACATGAGGACCCCTCCTGAAAAATAGCGTATCCTTATTGTAGCATAAACTAAGCTGGAAAGGGGAAAGCATAACACAATCTTAACAATGCTGTAACACCAGCTGCCGTTCTTTTTAGTATGATGATTACAGCAAGAGAAATTATGAATCTTTGGAGGGTGAGACAGTATGATGTTTGGTAAAAGTAAGAAACTGTTAGGCGTAGTTGGTGCATTGATGGTTGGAGCAATGGTCTTTGCCGGTTGCGGTGCAGATAAAGCTGCCAGCAGCAGCGGCTCGGCTGCTTTGGAGGGGAAAATCAGTGCCTCGGGCTCAACGGCATTGCTTCCTCTTTTGAAACCGGCACAGGAGGATTTCCAGAATAAGAATGCGAAAGTAACGGTCAACGTAGCCGGCGGCGGCTCCTTCACCGGAATGAATCAGGTGGCCGAGGGCAGTGTACAGATTGGTAATTCTGATGTAAATCTGCCGGATGAATATAAGGATAAGGGGCTTGTTGATCACAAGGTTGTGGTAGAGCCATTTGTATTTATTACCAATAAAGAAAACAAAGTTACGAATCTTTCTCAGGAACAGATCGTAGGGATTCTTACCGGAAAAATCACGAACTGGAAGGAAGTTGGCGGGGATGATCAGCAGATTACACTTATCCATCGTGCCAAATCATCAGGTTCCAGAGCGACCATCAGTGAAGTTGTGCTGAAGGGCAAGGAATTCACGGATAATGCGGTTATCCAGGACTCCAATGGTGCGGTACGCGCTGCAATTTCGAGTACGCCGGGAGCTGTAGGATATGTCGATGCTCCTTATGCGGATGATACAGTTAAGACATTGGATTTCAACGGAGTAAAGTATTCTGCTCAGGCAATCATTGATGGAAAGTATCCAATCTATGGCTATGGGCATATGTATACGAAGGGCGAGCCGACCGGAGCAGTCAAGGCGTTCATTGATTATATCATGAGCGATGAATTCCAGAACGCGCAGGTAGAAAAGCTGGGCTTCATTCCAATCAACAAGATGAAAAAATAAAGCATGGTTTGGGCGGGCGTTTTCCTTCAGCAAAATTGATATGAGCCAGAGGAAATGCCCGTTTTTTGTGGAAGGCGGTATATTGAATGGAGAATGTTATGGAAGTGAAAAATACGGCACATACGCGCCAGCTGCTTTATGACCGGTATGTGCGATATTTGTTTATTGCAGCAGCAGTCCTCATGAGTTTATTGATTTTTTCGATTATCTTTTTTGTCGGCAGACAGGGATTATTGACGTTTTTGCAGGTAAGCCCAATGGAATTTTTCTTTTCGGCGAAATGGGCGCCATCTGCGCAGGCTTTTGGTGCACTGAGCTTTATTTCAGGTTCGGTTTTTGTAACGCTGCTTTCTGTGTTGATCGGTACGCCGCTGGGAATCCTTGGCGCACTGTTTATGGCAAAGGTTGCACCGGAATGGCTGCGTAATATCATGAGGCCGGCAATGGACCTCTACGTTGCAATTCCATCCGTTGTGTATGGCTATATCGGTCTTACCCTGCTGGTTCCTTTTCTGCGCAGCAGCTTTGGTGTGCAGACCGGTTTCGGAGTGCTTGCGGCATCGTTGGTTCTGGCCATCATGATTTTGCCGACCATCCTGTCTTTGAGCGAAGATGCACTGAGGGCTGTGCCCAGGCCTTTGGAGGAAGCGAGCCTTGCGCTTGGGGCTACGTACTGGCAGACGATGTATAAGGTGTTGATCCCGGCTGCACTGCCGGGGATTCTGACCTCGGTTGTCCTTGCGATGGCCAGGGCTGTCGGCGAAACCATGGCTGTGCAGATGCTCATTGGCAATACACCGATGGTGGCTTCGTCGCTTTTTGCGCCGACTTCGACCATGACAAGCAATATTGTTGTAGAAATGGGCAACACGATGTTTGGCTCAACCTGGAGCAATGCGCTGTTTCTGATGGCACTTGTGCTCCTGCTCATGTCGCTGGGCATGATTCTGCTGATTCGCCGCATCGGAGAAAGGAGAATGGCTGTATGAAGGCAAAACAAATCAATTCACTGGCAATGGGAGGCCTCTGGCTTTCCGGTTTCTTTGTACTTGCTTTGCTGGTGGTATTTTTGGTGTATATTCTTTATCAGGGACTGCCAATGTTCTCATTGAATTTCATTCTGGGTAAATCCAGTGATATGGCAGCTGGTGGTGGTGTCGGGGCACAATTGTTTAACTCCTTTTACCTGCTTTTTCTGTCGTTAGCCGTTTCAATTCCGCTGGCGATTGGTGCAGGCATTTATTTGGCGGAATATGCCAGGGATACGAAACTCACGCGATTCATTCGTCTGAGTACCGAATGCCTGGCAACGGTACCATCCATTGTATTAGGGCTTTTCGGCATGATCATTTTCGTGAATTTCTTCGGCATGGGCTTTAGTATTGCAGGCGGTGCACTTACGCTGGTTTTGCTGAACCTGCCTATGCTTGTACGTGTTACAGAGGAGTCTATCCGTACGGTGCCTGCGTATTACCAGGAGGCGAGTCTTGCGCTGGGAGCTACAAAACTGCAGACCATCTTCAAGGTTATCCTGCCGAGTGCGCTGCCAGGCATTTTGACGGGAGTTACCCTTACGGCCGGACGTGCCCTGGGAGAGACAGCCATCCTGATTTTTACGGCTGGAACAACGGTTTCACGCTATATGTTCGATACGGATCTGACTGCTGGAGGGGAAACGCTGGCAGTTCATCTCTGGTATCTGATGTCTACGGGATTGGTGCCGGATCGTGATGCACTTGCCAATGGCATAGGGGCATTGCTCATTTTCACGATTCTGGTGTTCAATTTGGGGATTGCCGTACCGCTTCGGATGGTGCAAAAGCATATGGGGATTATCCATAAATAAGAAAAGGATCTTTGTCATTTTGGCAGAGATCTTTTCCTTTATCAAGAGGAGATGGCAGCTTGATGAAAAAAATCGGGAAGCATGGAAAAGCAGGCAAGGAAACAGATGAGATGGTCCGTAACCTGTTGAAGCCGGAGCAGGCAGACGAATTTTGTTTATTTGCTGAATGGCAGGGCTGGAAAATGGTTTGTGCTGGTCCGGGCGAGCTTCTTCATCTGGAAAAGCACGGCAGGCATGCACGGATTTTTTACGAAGGAGGTGAATACACTTTTTTTCAGCGGGAACTCTTTCCATTGCTCTATGCATATATCAGTGGTATTGCAAAGGAGGCTTTTGTTGAATATGCAGAGAGGCAGCATAAGGGAATCAGGGAGAAATAAGGAGGTTATAGCAATGCGGAATATTTATTTTTCATCAACTCTGCTTTGGCAGGAGAAGTTAGCGCCTATCTTCCAAATGGCTTCAGCGTACGATGTGGATGGAATCGAATTTTGGGCAGAACAGGCAGATTATTTCTGTTATGACAGTGGATTGATTCGGGAATTCATGCAGACGACAGGTATGAAGGCCATTGTCCATAGCAAATGCTGGAACCTGAATTATGCAGCATTGAGCCAGGAAATTCGCCGCGCGTCTTTATTGGCTATCATGCATTCTATCGATTTTGCGGAGCAAATCGACTGTCATGAGGTTACAATCCATCCGCCTGTTTATACAAACAGGAAGGAAGCGGGCTTTTCTCAGCAAAAGTTTCGCCAGGCTATGGTATATCTGCTGGACTATGCAGATCGCCATGGCGTTATGCTTTCTCTGGAAATCATGGAAAAAAGGACGCGGGAAATGGTTACTAATGAGGAGGAACTTTTCTGGATTTTGGGCAATGATGCCAATCAGCTTGTGTATACCGTGGACACAGCACATTGCGATTCGGAAGAAGAGATTTTTTCGCTTTTGGAAAAGCTGCCTGTATCAAAGCTTCATATCAGCAACCGGCAGGGGAAAAAGAGACATACATTGCTTATGGAAGGCAGCTATTCCTTTGTGGGACTGCTGCCGAAACTGCTGGCCCAGGATATTCCTCTTGTTATCGAAGGAACAGGCTATCAAAAGGATGCCCTGCAGGATCAGCTGGAGTATGTCAGTGCAGTTCTGCAGCAGATGAGGCTTGGGTATTGGCAGCTGTATGAGCCACAGAACTCCTTGCTGCGAGGCGATTGGGACAGTGAATGCATGCGTCATGGCTGAATGTTTTGGACAAAAAATTGCGGTATCAAGTTCAGAGCTTGATACCGCAATTTTTATGCCTGTTGGGGCTTAGCTTCAGGATGATTCTCTGAGAAGAGATGAATGAAATATTCCTGACTGTTCAAAGCATGGGAGTTTTCAGGAAGACGTTGATAACAGCCATTTGGCAGTAACTGTCTTCCTTTGACATTGTCGGCAAGCATGAGTTTCAGGCTGTTCAATACTTCATTACGCAGAGATGTATCTTCGATAGGACAGGCGATTTCCACACGGTTTTCTGTATTGCGTGTCATCCAGTCGGCAGAGGAAATATAGATTTTTTGTTGAGGACCCTCGGCGCCGAAGCAGAAAATCCGGGAATGCTCGAGAAGACGTCCTACAATGCTTTTGATTTGTATGTTTTCTGTTTTGCCTGGAATGCCCGGCAGCAGACAGCAGATACCGCGAATAATAAGACGAATGGGAACACCTGCCTGGGAAGCCTCCTGCAAGGCATCGATGAGGGTCCTGTCGGTGAGGGAGTTCATCTTCAAAAGGATGCTGGCAGGCTTGCCTGCCAGTGCCTTTTTCTTTTCCTGACAGATGAGATTCAGTAAGGAAGACTTCAGACTGATGGGGGCAACCAGAAGTTTATGATACGTGCCTTCAAGATTGCCGATGCCCATATTCTTGAAGAATATGTCGGCATCATGACCAATTGTTTTATCGGATGTAATGAGTGAAAGATCTGTATACATGGCAGCGGTTTTAGCATTATAGTTTCCGGTGCCGATCTGTGTCGTATAACAGAGATGACCTTCGGTACGCCGTGTAATAAGACAGATCTTTGAGTGCACTTTATAGCCTTCGAACCCATAGAGAATATGGCAGCCGGCATCCTGCAGGTTTTCTGCCCAGAGGATGTTATTGGCTTCGTCAAAGCGGGCTTTAAGTTCCATGAGAACCGTGACATCTTTGCCGTTCTCTGCGGCAGTGATCAGATAGTTCATGAGTTTGGCACGACGGCGTCCAAGGCGATAGATGGTGATTTTGAGGGAAAGGACATCCTCATCATAAGCGGCTTCACGAATCAACTGCAGGAAAAGCTCAAAGCTCTGATAAGGATAAGAAAGCAGCAGATCTTTTTTTTGCACATAATTTAACAGATTTTCTTGTGCGGATTCTGGAATGGACATACTTGGTGTGAAAGGCAGATAAAGCAGCTGAGATTTTTGCGTACTGGAAAGGCTGTCTTCTATGGAAAAAACATAGGAAAGATCAAGCGGAGCCGCAGAAAGAAAAACCTGCTCTTTTTTTATCTTCAGCCTTTTCCTCAGATAGTCAGAAAGCAGGGAATCTCCTTTTGTCTGAAGCTCAAGACGCACTGGTGCCAGTGCCTGTCTTTTTTTGAGCGTGCTGCGCATGTGCTGCAGGTAATCTTCACCGACTTCGGGTGCTTCATCGTCCGGACTGATATCAGCGTTACGGGTTACACAAATAACAGCTGTATCAATGATCGAGTACATGGAAAAAATTTCTTCAACATGTGCCAGCAGAAGTTCTTCCAATAAAATATAACGGATTTTCCGACCGGGAAGGCGGACAATACGTGAGAGTGATACAGGTACTGGAATGATGCCCAGGGTGGATTTCTTTTTGTTTTTCAGCAATACGGCAATGTACAGCTGTTTGCTGCCAAGGTGGGGGAAGGGATGATGCAGGTCGATGATTTGCGGAGAAAGTACAGGAAAAATGTTTTCTTGAAAACTTTCCTGCAGAAAGCAGCGTTCTACGGTATTCAGGCGTGATGAATGAATATGCTGAATGCCTGCACGGCTAAGCATATTTTCAATTTGCAGGAAGACGGAATCCTTTGCTGGATAGAGCTGCTTGACTGCAGCAAATATCTGGCTGAGTTGTTCGGATGGTTTCAAAAAGCTTTTATTGTCGAAATCATCGTCTTTGATCTGGGAAAGGACAAAAAGGCTGCCCACGCGTACCATGAAAAATTCATCCAGATTGCTGGTAAAAATCGCGCAGAATTTTAGCCGTTCGAACAGTGGTACAGATGCGTCGGAAGCCTCATCGAGGACACGTTCGTTGAAGCGCAGCCAGGAAAGCTCACGATTTTGGGTATAGCTTTTATCAAGCATTTTCAGCATGTGAGGACACTTCCTTTGCTGCTGAACCGGATAGTGCAGGGTCTTTTATGGAAGCAGGTTCTGCTGGTGCAGAAGGGGCCGTGTCTTCTTTTTTGAGTACATGATCATAGAGATAGCCTTCCCGTACACCTGTGCAGCTGATCTGGATGGTTTTGATGCTGAAATATTTAATCAAAGTATGCAGGATGATCAGGCCGGGCAGAACGGTGCGTACGCGATCCGGTACGACTTTGAGCAAAATTTCCAGAGTATCAATGGAAAGCAGCTCATCCTCCTCGTCATTTTCCAGCAGTTTGATGATTTTTTTGATATTCGCAGCATTGATTTCGAGATTGTCCGGAGCCAGGTCAAAAAGTTCGTTATTCAGACGGCTGGCGGCACGCAGTGTTCCACCTACACCACAGATTCCGGAAATATTCGTATAAATTTTTTTGGCAAAATCATTGTCGGCAGCTAATGCATCGAGAACTTCCTGCTTAATGGCTTTACGTTCACTGCGGGTAGGAATTAAATGATGTACATGTTTGTTGTACATATTCAGGGAACCGATGGGCATACTGAAGGTTTTGAGAAGCTTTTTTCCCTGATAAACTACAAGCTCTGTGCTTGCTCCGCCGATATCGACAAGCAGGCCGCCTGCAAGCGGAATGGAATGTGTGACACCAAGAAAATCAAGCTCTGCTTCCTTTTCGCCTGGCAGTAAAACAATGGAGAGTCCGGTTTGACGTGTGAGTTCCTGAATAGCTTCAGCACTGTTATCAATATTGCGCAGTGCGGCTGTGGCAAAGGCAAAGCCTTCAATATTGAATTCATCGAGCAATGATTTGAATCCGTTGAGTACTTGTGCTGCACGTGCAATGCCATCTGGCGTCATGCGGCCATGAATAATATAGGAGGCGAGACCTGTGGCATTTTTTTTGCTCAAAAGCAATACGGGTTGATCCTTTTCCACCCGATAGATGTTCAGACGAATTGTATTTGAGCCGATGTCGATAATTCCATACATAAAAATTCCTTCTTTCCTAAAAATATGGGTACAATTCTATTTTAGGCAGAAGGAATTATTTGCTGGTTATATTTTTGTTAAGATTTGGTAAAGATTGGTGAGACCTTGAAATCCTGTCCGGGGAGCTGCGGCTGTGCAAAGCAGAGGCCGTAAAGATCAGCTGCCATAGTATCATAAGCCAGCATTTGCTGCAGTGGTGAAAGCGTGTGCAGACCGCGTGCACGCTGGCTGCTGGTCAGGAATTGTGCAGTTTTGGTGATGATTGGGATTTCTGCAGAGTGCTTACCTGCATGAAGCAGAGAACGGCCGGCTTCATTGAAGGCCAGTGCGCGTGCATAGAGCGGTCCTGTTTTATCAAAGGCAGCAATCGCAGTCTTCGATAGGTCCAGGAGCAGATAGAGCATAAGTCTTTGCAGCCTGCTTTGCGGATAGCGCTTGCTTTTGACCTGGGTCAGGAAACCGGTCAGGCTGGAGCTTTGTGATGCAGCAGCAAGCAGGCGGTGTTCCAGACCTTCATTGATGCCATAGATCGTTCGGAGTTCTGGCAGGGAAGTATGGAAAAGGGTCTGCAATAGTGGGCGCAGCAGATATTCTTCGTCAGGCAGAAGATGCTGTTCCTGCTGCAGCAGCAAGAGCTGCATGCTTTCAGCAGGAAGGGCCTGAGCAAGCAGGTTCGTGTCCGGCTCTTTCTGATAAAGCTCAGTGCGGATGGCTGATGCGCTGGCGAGCGAAGCATGGATTGTCGTGTCGTGATAAGCTGATGTCTTGCGCTGCAGCGGGCAAGGACGAATTTGTGCATGGGAATGCTGCAGGCTGCGCAGATATTCTATGGCGAGGATGGTGTTTGGTTTTTTGAGCAGGGCTTCATCTATGCCGGAAAAGGCAGCAATTGAATGACTTAAGGCTGCCGCATACGATTGGCCCTGCTGCAGCTTTTCCCGCAGCAGATTGCGCAGCCCAGGCGCATCTATCTGGTTTGCGATGTGCTGAAGCTGTTGAAGATCAGTATATTCTGAGCCAAAGGATAAAGCATCGACAAGGCCGAGTCTGTCCAGAAGCTGCACACCTCCGCGGGCAAAATCCTGTGCACTGCGTACTGCGAAGACAAAGGGGAGTTCCAGCACAAGGTCGGCACCGCCGGAAATGGCAAGTGATGCACGCTGCCATTTGCTGAGAACAGCAGCTGTACCGCGCTGGGTAAAGCTGCCGCTCAGTACACAAATGATCCGGGCAGCAGGGTCTGTCCTCCGGATTTGATGGATTTGATACAGATGACCATTATGGAAGGGATTGTATTCAGCAATAATGCCGGTAACTGACATAAGAATCGTTCCTTTTGTTTTCTTTTCAGTTTAACAAAATTTTACCAGAAAGAGAAGGAAAAGCTTACCGGATTGCAGAAATAAGCAATAAGGAAAATTATGAAAAAAGGGGGCGGAAAAGATGCTGGCATCCATTCTCCAGTTCAGCGGCCTTTCTCTGCTGGAGTTCGTTTTAGCAGGAATCGGGCTCGTGGCGGCTCTGGTCGTTTTTTTTGTTGTGCTGGTACAGCATTATTCAGCGCGTACTGCTCTGCAGGCAGGAGCAGGGATGTTTTTGTTGTTTGTTCTGATCATTACGATAACGGGATATTCCTATCGGCAGGCTTTGGCTATCCGATATCGGGAGGCTGAAAATCAGACAAAGAAGACGGAACTGGTACAAAGCGTAAAAGAAATGCAAAACCGGACGGAAAATTCAGCGGTTTCTTTTTCCAATGGAGGCGTTGATGAGGATGCTTTCTTTGATGCGGAAAGTCTTTCTAAACAGGAATTGCTGAAGAAATTGAATTTTGTTGAGAAGGTTTTGGGCAATACACTTGCCGAGGATGATGATAATCTCCAACTGGTCAAGAATGCTTTTGATGATGGAAAGCTTGGAGATTATGAGGAGATGGTTCAGATTGCACAGTTGGAAATAAAGAAGCGTGAGCATATTGTCAAAGCAATGGATAAAAAGCTGGAGTATGTAAAAGGTGCGTCTTTCCTGACTTCGGAGGAACAGAAAGAACAGGCCCAGATCTTTGAAGAGCGCAAATATCAGGCAGCACGTGAGAAGCAGGATTATGAACGCATTCTGTCAGAGGTACAGAATCATAGTGAACTGTATAAAAAACTCGGAAATTGATTTGAAAAAATGGGGCAGATAGCGTAGAATAAGTATTCAGATATGAAAATAGAAGGATGGATGAAATGATACAGAAGGAAAAAGTTGTTGTAGCAATGAGCGGCGGGGTAGACAGTTCCCTGACAGCGGCGCTGCTCGTCCAGCAAGGATATGAGGTCATCGGCATGACGATGCGGCTGTCCGAGGATAGCCGTGATTTTAATGCGGAAAATGATCGGGGATGCTGTTCTTTGAGTTCTGTAGATGATGCGCGGCGTGTAGCAGAAGTCATTGGTATCCCGCATTATGTGATGAATTTCAAGGAGATGTTTCAGGAAAAGGTCATTGATTATTTTCTGGCCGACTATGCGCAGGGACGCACACCAAATCCCTGTGTGGCCTGCAACCGCTATGTAAAGTTTGAAGGGCTTTTGCAAAAGGCAATGGAGATCGGGGCGGAGTATATTGCGACCGGACATTATGCGCGCATTACACGGAATGCGGGGATGGGCAGGTTTGAACTTCGCAAGGGAATCGATACGCATAAGGATCAGTCTTATGCTTTGTACCATTTGAATCAGCAGTCCCTGCAGCATTTTCTGATGCCGCTGGGCGGTTATACGAAGGTGGAGACGCGCGAACTGGCGGAAAAATTTGATTTGCCGGTAGCGCATAAACCGGATAGTCAGGAAATCTGCTTTGTACCGCATGATGATTATAAAGCTTATTTAAAGGAGCATGTGCCGGAATGTCTGCATGCAGGGGATATTGTCGATACCAAAGGCCGGGTGCTTGGTCATCATGAGGGGGTGCCGCTTTATACGGTAGGCCAGCGCAAGGGGCTTGGCATTGCAGCAGAAAAGCCGCTTTATGTCGTGCGGCTGGATATGCAGCATAACCGTGTGATTGTTGGCCGCGATGAGGAAGTATTCTCGCGGGGGCTGATTGCCGGCGATTTGAACTGGATTGCCTTTGATGAGCTTACGGCAGCAAAGCAGGTGTCAGCGAAAATCCGTTATGGCAGCCGGGAAGG
The DNA here is from genome assembly GCA_964611665.1 of uncultured Selenomonadaceae bacterium. Taxonomy (GTDB): domain Bacteria; phylum Bacillota; class Negativicutes; order Selenomonadales; family Selenomonadaceae; genus CAZTAP01. Next base: position 16,688 of record CAZTAP010000007.1, read on the forward strand.
AAGCGCGGAAGTGTCGCCGCTGCCCAATGGGCGCGTGCGCGTGGTTTTTGAAGAACCTCAGCGTGCAGTGACGCCGGGCCAGTCGGTTGTATTCTATGCAGGAGATCTCGTGCTGGGCGGTGGTGTCATCGAAAAGTCTATGGTAAAATAAATTTTGCAGGAAAACTTCTTTTGGGCAAGAGCGGAACTTGTGCAAAAGGAGTTTTTTTGCTATTGAAATTTAATTTCGTGTGTGATATGATAAAGAAAATTAAAATTCAAATTTGAATTTTAATTAATAGGGCAGAATCAAAAGAATGGACATGGAGAGGACGTTGGAGACATGAGAAAACGTAAAGGACTTGTGCTTATGCTTGTACTGCTGATGCTTGGCCTGGGAGGATGGCTTTATCATCAGCATGTGCAGACAATGGAAATGGCGGCTGCACATGAACTGAAGCTTTCCGGCAATGTCGATGTCAGAGAGATTTCCCTGGCTTTCCGGCAAAGTGACCGTATTGCTGAGCTGTTTGCCGATGCAGGAGATACGGTAAAAAAGGGACAGGTACTGGCCAGACTGGATACGCATGAATTGCAGCTTGCACGTAATGAGGCGGCAGCTAAGCTGGCTGCGCAGCAGAGTTCTCTGGATAAGCTTTATCATGGAAATCGCAGCGAGGAAATCCAGCAGGCGCAGGAAAAAGTACGGGCAGCAAAGGCAACTGCGGACTATGCCGCGGGTGTTTATTCCCGCAGGCAGCAGATTTATGACAGTGTAGAAGGGGTCAGTACGCAGGAGCTGGACAGTGCGCGTTCGCAGGCGGATGCAGCGAATGCTCAGGCGGCAGAAGCGGAACAGGCATTGCGTGAGCTTATTGCCGGGCCGCGCAGTGAGGATGTCAGTCAGGCGGAATATACTTTGCAGGCGCTGCAGGAAGAGTTATCCCGGCAGGATTATCTTTTGAGCCAGTATGAGCTTCTTGCACCAGCAGATGGTGTGGTTCGTTCCCGACTTCTGGAAGCCGGGGATATGGCTGGTTCGACGGCTCCGGTGTTCAAGATTTCTCTTTTGGATAAAAAGTGGGTACGGGTATATGTGAAGGAAACAGATCTGGGGAAGATTTACGAGGGTCAGGATGCGCAGGTGTATATTGACAGTCAGCCGGAAAAGCCTTTGACCGGTCAGGTTGGCTATATTGCCAGCACAGCTGAATTCACGCCAAAGACTGTACAGACGGATGATTTGCGGACCGCATTGGTCTATGAAGTGCGTATTTATGTAGACGATGAGAATAATGTGCTTCGGCTGGGAATGCCAGCTACGGTCAGGATAGAAGTGTGAGGCAGCTTATGCAAAAAGGAGAAAGAGACAGCATCGTGAGAGCGGAAGGCCTCACCAAGATTTTTGCTGTCAAGGGTGAAAAAGATGTTGCAGCTCTGGATGATTTGGATTTTTGCCTGCAGGAAGGACAGCTTACGGCGTTGGTTGGGCCGGATGGCGCGGGAAAAACAACTTTGATGCGGCTGCTTTGCGGCCTGATGATGAAGACTTCGGGCATGCTGACCGTAGTGGGCCGGGATGTCACGCAGGAGCCGGAACGCGTACAGAAGGAGCTCAGCTATATGCCGCAGAAGTTTGGACTGTATGAAGATCTGACCGTGCTGGAAAATATGACGCTTTACGCAGATCTTCATGGTATTGATGATATGGTGCGGCCGGAACGATTTGCGCATCTATTGAAAATGACAGGGCTTACAGATTTCTCCGGGCGGCTGGCGGGGCAATTATCGGGTGGCATGAAGCAGAAGCTTGGACTTGCCTGTACGCTCGTGCGTTCTCCACGCCTGCTTTTGCTGGATGAGCCTACGGTGGGGGTAGATCCGCTGTCGAGGCGGGAATTGTGGGCAATCCTGGAGCGTCTGGTACGGGAAGAGAATTTATCCGTTTTTGTCAGTACGGCCTACATGGATGAAGCAGAACGCTGTGAACAGGTATATGTCATCAATCATGGACATTTTTTGGCTTCGGGAACTCCGGCAGAGCTCGAGCGGCTTGCTGCAGGCCTTTGCTTTGAAGCGGCTTGCCCGGCAGGGGTGCCAACACGATTTTTACAGAGTAAACTGCTGGACGATGATGCCGTGCTTGATGCAGTGCCTTCTCATGGTGCAGTGCATTTTATTTTGCGGGAAGTCGGCCGGAGGGTCTCAACGCTGGAACACTATGGGCTGGAATCGCATGCTGTAGCGGAAAGGCTGGAGGATGCGTTTATGCTGCTGCTGCACCAGGATGAAGAGACAGCGGCGGTCAGTTATGCAGCAAAAGCGATAGAAGCTCCTGCAGGCGTATGGCCTGGGCTGGAGAAGGCATCAGGGTCTGTACTTGTTGATATTGAGGTAGCCGGTCTGGTCCGCAAGTTTGGGGAATTTACGGCAGTGGACCATACGTCTTTTAAGGTTTACCGCGGAGAGGTTTTTGGACTTTTGGGGCCGAATGGCGCAGGTAAGACCACGACCTTTCGGATGCTGTGCGGTCTGCTGCCAGCCACAGCCGGCGAATTGATGGTTGCCGGTGTGAATTTGCGGGAAGCCCGGCGTGAAGGGCGCAGGAATCTGGGGTATGTTGCACAGAAGTTTTCTCTTTATGGGAATCTGTCTGTACGGGAAAATTTGCGCTTTTATGGCGGTGTGTATGGTTTGCGCGGCAAAAAACTGCAGCAGCGCATGGAAGCTGTCATGCAGGAGTTCCAGCTCACAGAGCATGCTGATATGCTTGCAGAAAGTTTGCCGGGCGGCTATAAGCAGAGACTGTCGATGGCGGCGGCTTTGATCCATGAGCCGCAAATCCTTTTTCTGGATGAGCCTACCAGTGGAATCGACCCGTTGGCCAGACGCAGTTTTTGGCAGCAGATTACAACATTAGCGCTGCGCGGTACGACAATCATTATCACCACGCATTTTATGGAGGAAGCAGAGTATTGCGACCGGTTCATGATTCAGGATCGCGGTGAGCTGCTGGTCTTGGGAAGCCCTCAGCAAATCCGTGCTCAGATGACGATGCCGCGTGCGGATATGAATGAAATATTTTTGGCAATCGTGGAGAAATACCGGGCAAAGGAAGGAGAGGAGAAGCTATGTTGAACAGGTCGTTTGGCCGGCGGCTGGCAGCACTGACCCGCAAGGAGTTTTATCAGCTGCTGCGGGATAAAAGCAGTCTGCTGCTGGGGATTGTCCTTCCTGTAGTGCTTATTCTTTTGATAGGTTATGGAATGTCTCTGGATGTGAAAAATGTTCCAACCGCTGTCGTGCTGGAGGATCATTCGCCGACAGCCAGAAGCGCGGCATCTTTTGTCAGCGGGTCGGAGTATTTCTCACCGGTCTATGTTTCTTCGATGAAGGAAGCTGAAGAAAGACTGCTGACACATCGGGTGGATGCGATTTTGCGCATTCCAGCCCATTTTACGCAGGATCTGGCGAAAGGCAATGCGCAGGTTCAGGTTATTGTCAATGGTGTGGAGGCAACGTCAGCAACGTCAGCCCAGACCTATATCGAGGCGGGTATGCTGGCCTGGGCAGCGCAGCGTGGTCTGTCAGCTAAAGGCGGACAAGCCAGTGTAGTCAGCCGGATATGGTTCAACGATGCCAATACGAGTACGTGGTTTTTTGTGCCAGGGGTCATCATGCTGGTGCTGATGATTGTTGGTGTATTCCTGACTTCTGTCGTTATGGCGCGTGAATGGGAACGCGGCACCTTTGAGTCCCTGTTTGTGACGCCGGTCGGGGTTTTGGAACTGATACTGGCTAAGCTGATTCCTTATTTTCTTGTGGCTATGCTGGGGATGCTGTTATGTCTGCTGGCCGGACATTATCTTTATGATCTGCCCTTGCGTGGTTCGCTTATGTTGATTCTGGGGGTATCCATGCTTTTTCTCATTGTAGCGCTGGGCATTGGCCTGGTTATTTCCGCATTGACCAAAAATCAGTTTCTGGCTTGTCAGATTTCGCTGCTGGTAAGCTTTTTGCCATCGCTGATGCTTTCGGGGTTTATGTTTGATTTGCATACAGAGCCATGGGGGATTCGCCTGCTCAGTCAGGTTTTTCCAACGACATATTATCTGCAGCTGTTGAAATCCTTGTTTTTAGCGGGAAATTACTGGCCGATGATTTTGAAAAATACCCTGCTGCTGGCAGGATATGCTGTTTTTTTTATGGGAATGGCTTTTAAACTGACACGAAAGCGGGTGGAATGATGTTCGGTGATTTTTGCGGGCGGCTGCTTTTTATGTGCCAGAAGGAAATGCTGGCAACGCTGAAGGATAAGCGCATGCGTGCCATTATGATTATGCCGGCAATTCTGCAGGGGTTTATTTTTGGTTATGCCGCGAACTATAATCTGGATCAGGTGCCTTATGTCGTAGCAGACGAATCCAATAGTGCAGAATCCCGGGAGCTTCTGGCACATATCGACTATAATGGTGCTTTTTTGCGTGAGGCTTCTTTGACGAGTCCGGCAGAGATTGCTGACTGGATCGATTCGGAGAAGGTTATCCTGGCTGTCGTTATTCCACAGGATTTTGCCCAAAAGCTGTCTCGCGGAGAACAGGCGCCCATCGAAGTCATTGCAGATGGACGCAATACTTCAGTCGCCGGTCAGGCAGTGGGCTATGTAAGCAGCATGACAGAGAGCTGGAATGCTGCGCGTGTGGGAAGTCCCGGCATCCGTGTGATGAGCCGTACCTGGTTCAATCCAAACCAGATTACCCGCTGGACTTTCTTGCCGGCATTGATCGGTATGATTTCCTTTGTGCAGGTCATTATGCTTGCGGGTTTGTCGATTGCAAAGGAGAAGGAGCAGGGAACTTTTGATCAGCTGCTGGTTACGCCAATGTCACCAGCGGAGATTCTCGTCGGCAAGTCATTGCCGCCTATGCTGATTGGTCTTGTACAAAGCATGCTGCTTTTCTGTATCTGCCGCTTTTGGTTTCAGATCCCGTTCAATGGTTCTCTGGGCACATTGGTCGTGACGGTTCTGATTTTTATGCTCAGTTCTACCGGGATTGGATTGTCGATCTCTGCCATTGCTAAAAATATGCAGCAGGTTCTGGTATATGTTTTTGTGACGATGATGCCTTTGGTGCTTTTGTCCGGGCTGGCTACTCCGGTAGCTAATATGCCGCAGATCCTGCAGGTTCTTACTTATGCAGATCCTATGCGGTTTGCTCTTGCCGCAATCCGGCGTATTTATCTGGAGGGGGCAGGCATCTGTGATGTTGCTGTGAATTATATTCCAATGCTGCTGGTTGCTGCCATTACGATGCCGCTGGCTGGCTGGCTGTTCCGGCACAAAACAGTATGATAGAATAGAGGGAAAGGGGCGAGCGTATTGACAAAGAAAAATCAACGGGATGATGGCAAGGCAACACAGGATCGGCTGCTGCTTTGTGCTGGGAAAATTATTGCCCGAAAAGGCTATGCTGCAACTACAGCAAAGGAAATATGTGCATTGGCTGGTACGAATACGGCAGCGATAAATTACCATTTTGGCAGTCGGGAGGGGCTTTATAAAGAACTTCTGCGGCTGGTGCATCGTGAATTCCTGAATCGCGATGAATTGAAATTACTGGCTTCAGCGAAAAAAACACCGAGAGAAAAGCTGGAGATGTTTCTGGATTTGTTTATTTCCCAGGTGATGACGGGCAGTTCCTGGCCAGTCGAGGTATGGGCCAGGGAAATCATCAATCCCTCTGCCTGCCTGAATGAGATCATATCGGATGTGGCTATGCCGAAAGGCTTGATCATGGCCAGGGTATTCAGCGAATATACTGGGATTTCCTTGAAATCACCGCGTTTGTACAGCTGCATCCTGAGTTTTATTGCACCGTTCACCCTGATATTTCTTGGCCGGCATAATCGTATCAATTATCGTCAGATTATGCCGCTGGAATATCCTGAAGCTGAGCTGCTGCCGAATTTAAAGCGCTTTGCCTTTGCCGGGCTGGATGCCTTTTGCGGAAAATAAGCCGAAGTACGTTGTTTTTCGTTAAATTGTACAGAATTTCTGCTTTTTTCCCATTGGTCCAGGGAAAGCCCTTGCGAAAAGGATTGGGCTAGTGCATAATAACAGTAAAGAGAGATTTTGTGCAGGATATGGTGTACTGTCACGCTCAGATTCAGGATAACAAATAAATTGATGTTCTACTAACCTGACGATGACAACGCAAATGGCTGGATAGCGGATTATTTGTCTAAAGATGAACGCGACAACACACTACCTCGGCTTCCTGTAAAAGGGGTGGACGAAATGGCAGTTTCAAGACAGTGGAAGATTCGCCTGTTTTTATTGATATTTCTTCTGACAGCAGCTGCGGCAGGAGGAATTTTCTGGTATGTTTCTTACTATACAAAAACGCCGGATTATGCAATCCAGATGATTCAGGCTTCGCTGGAAAAGCATGATAGAGAGAAGTTCCAGAAGTATGTTGATCTGGATACCTTACTGGATGGTTCAGCGGATGCGCTGATGCAGGGGCTGATTGACACTGACCGGCCAATGCCGGAGGAAGCCAGGGCCGCGGTGAGTGGTTTTACGAAGATGTTCAAGGCACCGTTGGTGACGAGTTTCAAGGGACTCATCAATCAGTATGTATCTACGGGACAATGGGGCTCAGATGAGTCGAAAGCTGTGGATCAGGGAATACCGATTGATTCGGATCTTGTGCTGGAGAAGTCAGGACTCAAAGAAATGTCTTACCGCAAGATTGATTATGTTGCAGTAGACAAGGAGGCTGGCACTGCTGTGGCCGGGGTGCGTGTTTATCAGCAGGAGGCTGCGGATGAATTTGTGCTGGAGATTAAATTTGTGCAGGCAGCCAATGGTGTATGGCGGGCTTCTGAGATTGTGAATTTCCATGATTTCATTGTTTTTGTCATGCAGGCGAGACGTGAACACATGCAGAAATATCTTGATGATACGGTTCCATTAAAGGCTCGTCATGATAAAGCTGTACAGGCGATTGAACAGAGGATTACGGATACACTGGCAGGCGGCACACTCGGCAGTCAGGATACGCGCAGTGCATTGAAGAAGATCATGCAGGAAGAAATGGTACCGGAATGGACTCAATATAAGAACGAACTTTCAACAGTCGAGGTTTCGGATGCGGCACAAACGCTGCAGCGTCTGCGTCTTCGCATTTGCGATTTACGTATTGCTTATGCAGAAGGATATGCGGCCTGGATGGATGACAAAAAAGCAACGACAATCCGGGAAGCGGATAAATCCCTGAAGCAGGCAAAGACACTGGAGCAGGAGGCTGGTGTACTTGCAGCACAAATGAAGGGGAATGCGGCGGCTTTGCCGGAACGGGATACATCAACTCCATAATCTCCAAAAACCAGAGGAACTGCCCCATCAGCGCTATTTTTGGCATTGGTCAGCAGTTCTTTTTTTGTGTGTGAGGAGGAGTATTTTTGTCAACTCAACAATGCCGGAAGGTTGACTGAAAAATAATTCTTGCGTATAATTGATAAAGAAAGAACAGGAGGCAAAAATGAATAAGTTTTTCGAACTGGCCCGTATGCTTTCTACCCTGCAGGGAGAAGAATATCAGGGATCTGTAATTGCCCGCGCTTCCTGGCAAAAAGTCTTGCAGGATGACAGAACCGGAGTGTTTATCCATAGAAAAGGGAAAAATTTTCAACAGGTGGAATGCAGCTGTGCGGCAGAAAATGGTGGGCGGGAAATTCTTCATGTGATGCTCATGCTTGGCGGGAAGCGTCCGGAGCGGGAAGAAAGGGCAGCCGATCCTGCTGCTGCGCAGGGGGCATGGAGCAGAAAGTTTTCGGCTGGAGAAATCACAGACTTTGTTTCAAGGGTGAATGACCGAAATGGTATCCATCAGGGAGACACTCCGGTTGTGCCAGGCCTTTTGCTTCTGCAGGATATTTTGGAGAAGTATCCTGCCCAGCCGGCAGAACTGCGATTTTATCATGCGGTTTTTGCAGCAGAGACAATCTGGCTGCAGAAGACTGCGACGGGGATTTTGGCTTATGCTGCAGGAAAAAAGGTGTTTACTGCCCAAATCGGGCAGAGATAGGGAGCGATGAAATGAAACTGGAAGAAACTGCGTCGATGGAGAGTATATCCATTCGCACGATAACGAAAATGTCTATTTGTGTAGCGCTTTGCTGTGTAGCAGCCTACATATCTTTTCCCTTGCCATTTACGACAGCGATGATTACAGCACTGACGATTACGATGAATCTGGCGGCCTTTATTCTGACGCCGAAGCAGACGTTTATTGTCATGCTGGTCTACACTTTGCTGGGCTGTATTGGCCTGCCGGTTTTTGTCGGAGGTACGGCTGGATTAGGCAAGGTGTTTGGTCCGACAGGCGGATTTATCCTGGCCTTTATTGCTGCTTATCCGATGGTGAGCTGTTTTAAGGGAAAGACGAATTCCTTGAAGCGCTATATCCTGGTGGCGATTTTCATTGGAATTCCGATTACCTATATTGGCGGTTTGATTTCCATGCTGCTTTTGATGGATGTCAGTTTTTGGCAGGCGATGATCCTGGCGGTTTTTCCGTTCATTCCGGGAGATATTTTGAAGGCCGTTATGGCAGCTTTGATTGGCGTCAAGCTGAACAAAGTTTTTGAGCAGTGGGGCTGAACATGGAAAAGGTTTATATTCTGGGCGGGCTTCGTACGCCTATTGTTACGAAAAATGGCCGGTTCAAGACAATCCGGCCGGAGCATCTGGGTGCGGCTGTTCTGCGTGAGCTCATGCATCAGTATCATCTGCAGATTGTGGATGGGATTTTCTGCGGCAATGCGGTAGGCACAGGCGGGAATATTGCGCGGCTTATGGCACTGGAAGCAGGTGCAGCACCTTCGGTACCTGCCTGTACCCTGGATATGCAGTGTGCCTCAGCTGCGGCTGCACTGGATTTTGCTTTTTCCAGGCTTGCCAGCGGACAGGGCGATGTTTATATCGCAGGCGGAATCGAGAGCTCATCCTTGCAGCCTGTACGCCAGTATGACCCTAAGGATGAACGCTATAAGGTTTTTCCTCAGGGATGCTATAAGACGGCGCAGTTTTCGCCCGGAGAGCTTTCCCAGACGGCTATGCTGGAAGGAGCGGAACGTACAGCCCAGGCTGAGCAGGTTACCAGGCAGGAATTGGATGAATGGGTGCTGCGCAGCCACCAGCGCGCAGCTGCTGCCCGGAAAGACGGTATCTTGCAGGATTGTATCCTGCCTGTTCAGGGCTGGCAGAAAGATGACGGTATTCGTGACCGCATGAGTCAGCGGCTGCTGGACCGTCTGCCGCCGCTTTTGGGAAGGCATTCGCTTATGACAGCGGGAAATTCCTGTCTGATCAATGATGGCGCTGCTTTGGCTGTTTTGTGCTCGGAGCGGTACATCCGGGAGCATGCTCTGCAGCCTCAGGCCAGGCTTTTGGCAGTGGCTGCTGTTGGCGGCGAGCCATCCGAAAGTCCCCGTGGGGCAATGCGTACAGCGGACTGTCTGCTGGGGAGAATGGGGCTTTCTTATCAGGATATGGCCGCGATTGAGTTCAATGAGGCATTTGCGGTCATTGATGTCTTGTTTTCCCGGCGCTTTCCGGAGCTTGTGGAACGCTATAACCGTTTCGGCGGCGCTCTGGCATATGGTCATCCTTATGGAGCATCGGGGACGATACTGCTCCTGCATCTTTTGAAATCCCTGCAGTATGTACAGGGACGTTATGGTATCCTGTCGATTGCCGGAGCTGGCGGCATGGGAGAAGCTGTTCTTGTGGAGGCATGCAGATGAATTATTATGGGCTTTTGTGTGAACGGACTGTACAATATGGCAGCAAATGCTTCCTGCAGGCAGATGAAAAAGCCTGGACTTATGCAGAGTTTCAGGAAGAGGTGGAACATACGGCCTGCAGACTGCCTGAGCTGAAGGGAACTGTGCTTGCTGAGGCAGAGGGCTTTTTTGCACAGGCGGTCCTTTTTTTTGCGCTGCAAAAGAAAGGCTGTCTGCCTGTACTGCTGCACCATGGCCTGGAAGATGATGCAATCGCAGAAATCATCCGGGAGAATCAGTTACAGGCCTGCATCCGTCAGGGAGAGCCTCTGAAAGCAGAGCGCTATGCTTTTTCTCCACGCAGACATGAAGAGACGGACTGTCTCGGGGTGCTGAGTTCCGGCTCGACGGGAACGCCTAAGGTCATGTATCGTACTTATGAAAGCTGGGCAGGATATTTCCCGGAGCAGAATCGTATTTTTCAGGTGACGGCTGCAGCCCGGCTTTTTTTGCAGGGGAATCTGAGCTTTACCGGCAATATGAATACCTTCCTTTCTGTGCTGTATGCGGGCGGTACGGTGCTGACCAGTGACTCGCTTTATTCGCGCAGGTGGCTGAAGCTTTTGGCGCAGGAGAATGGAAATATCCTGTATCTCGTGCCGGCCAAACTGCAGCTTTTGCTGGAGCGCATCAAGGAACCACTGCAGGGAATCGAAGTGGTCTTTACCGGTTCACAGCTTTTGGGGCATGCAGCGCTTGCACATTTACAGGAGGCTGTGCCTCAGGCAAGAATTTTGCTTTATTATGGGGCGAGTGAGCTGAATTATATCACTTATGCGGTTTGTGAAAATGCAGACCGCGATCCAATGAATCTTGGCAGGCCGTTTCCAGGAGTGAAGCTGGATATCCAGGGGGATACGATCTATGTGACCACGAAATATCATGTGAGCGGCATTCCTATGCCGTTTACGATTGAGGATACAGGGCATCTCAATGAAGCTGGTGAGCTGATTTTCACGGGGCGCCGTCAAAACTGGATCAATAAGGGCGGCTTTAAGATCAGCTGTACGAAGGTAGAACTTGAATTGAAGGACATTGCGGGTATCCAGGATGCGGTAGTCCTTCCGTATGCAGATACTTTGCGTGGTCATGAAATCGCAGCTTTTTTGGCTGCACCAGAACAAGACGAGGCTATGCTGCGCAAACGGATCCGTCGTGCGCTGCCAGCTGTCGATGTGCCGGGCAGGCTGTTCTTTCTGGAGAAAATTCCTTTGAACGACCGTGGCAAGACAGATCGTCCGGTTTTGGAAAATATGTTGAAGCAGACAAAATGCATCAGGTGATTCTACCTGGTGCTTTTTTTGTAAATTCTATTTGACAATAACTTTTAGGCATGGTAGCATAGATTCGGTAATAACTTTAAGGAATCACTGATGCATAAGATGATCTGGATGATCAGCGATTTCTTAAGCATAGAATTTCATATCGATTGGATCAGGTGTCGCAAGACTTAATAGGGAAGACCGGTGCAATACCGGAGCGGTCCCGCCACTGTAACAGGGAGCAAATCTGCAGGCAATGTCACTGAGGGGAACCTTGGGAAGGCGCAGAGGAGCGATGATCTGGAGCCAGGAGAACTGCCTGATTGACAATCACCGTTTGACCTGCGAGTGATGGGGAGGGGATTTGCGATGTCTTAGTGTGCGCAAAATCCCGGGTAAAACCGGGATTTTTTGTGATGTGGTTTCGTGAGTCTCTTTTTGCAGAAGCAGAAAGAGGCTTTTTTTTGTGAGGAGGATTTTACATGGAGTTGAATCATTCAGGTGAGGCTGTTTTAGAAGGGAAAGATGGAGATTTGGAAAAGTTATGGTCCAGGGATTACATTTTTGATATCGGGATAAATTTTTTGATTTATGTTGTGCATTTTCAGCTTATGCTTTGGTCAACCAGCTATGCCATTCATATGTGGCAGGTATCAATCGGTACAGCTGGTCTGGCTTCCGGAATATTTATTGTCGGAGCGTTGTTTGCACGTATTCCGGCTGGACGATTCATCGATTTTGCTGGCCGGCGGCATATGTTTTTGGCTGGAACGGCGATGTTTTTCTTCATGGTACTGCTTTATCGTGTGGCACCGGCCATCGAAGTCTTTATGCTTGTAAGATTTTTGCATGGCATCGCCTTTGGGATCTCGTCTACGGCTTCGAGTACGATTGTGGCCGGACTGATTCCTTTGCAGCGTATGGGAACAGGCATTGGTTATTTCACGCTCGGGGTTACGATGGCTTCTGCTATTGGCCCGTTTATCGCCCTGTCACTTACTTCCAGCGGGAATTTTGATCTTGGAATACATATTTGTACAGGCCTTACGTTGTTGATTTTCTTATTGGCGATTGCTGTCCACACACCGGAAAGAGCAATCGACGTGCAGGAAAGAAAGGAAATGTATAAAGTTTCCTTTGACCGCTTTTTTGCGAAAAAGTCGCTGGCCATTGCCTGTATCGCATTGATGGGGGGCGTATGCTATTCTACCGTGCTGAGTTATCTGGGAGAGTACACACGCTCAGTCGGCCTTACTGGTATAGGCAGTACCTGGTTTTTCATTTGCTTTGCAGCGACCTCGTTTTTCAGTCGTCCGCTTACGGGCTATTTGCTGGATATACGGGGCGGCAATATCGTGATCTATCCGTCCCTTTTGCTTATGGCAGCGGCTATGGGCTGTATTGCGTTTGCCCGTACGGATTTGCTGCTTTTGGCAGGAGCCTTGCTGCTGGGAGCCGGTTACGGGACAATCACGGCAGCCTGTCATGCGCTTGCGATACATTGTTCACCACTGCAGCAGGTCGGTGTAGCCACCTCAACGTATTTTGTTCTGCTTGATTTTGGCATAGGTGTCGGTCCTTATCTGTTAGGAAACCTTGTACCTGTCTATGGTTTTTCTATGGTTTATATCGCAGCAGGCATGATTTCTGTTTTGGGGATGCTTCTTTATTATCTTTTGCTCGCGCGTAAGGGCCGGTTTACACCGGCGCAGATGGAAAGAGACCGTCATTTGAAATTAGCAGAAGCAAAAAGAGCATAGCTTTGTGAAAATAGAAGAAAAATTTTACGAAACTGCT